>JAEXNA010000215.1 GCA_023447635.1 Vulcanimicrobiota bacterium
CTAGTTAAGATGGACGGACCAGCCTGCCTCTAAACGTGGATTACTTCCGAAGAGGCAGAGCCACATGTGATACTAAGATCACAAAAACGAGGAGGCTGTCCGTCCATGGCTATTCTAACCAAGATTCACCCGTCTACCAAGGTAAAGGGGCAGGCTACTGACGCCCAGAGTGTCTTCGTCGGTCTCGACGTCCACAAAGAGACCATTGTTCTTGCGGCTCGGCAGGGTCACTCGAGGGAGTGGCTGGCCGAGAGGACCTTTCCCACCAAAGACCTGAGCAAACTTCAAAAGTTCCTGAGGCAGCTGTCTAAGCACGGCGCTGTTCGGTGCTGCTACGAGGCCAGCGGCGCTGGCTTTCAGTTGTATCGTGAGATCGTAGGCTGGGGATTCGGGTGCGATGTCATCGCTCCGTCCCTCATCCCCAAGAAGTCTAGCGATCGCCGGAAGTGCGACCGGCTTGATGCGCAAAAGCTGGCTGATTACTATCGGTCAGGGCTCCTTACCGTCGTGACCGTCCCCAGTTCATCACTCGAGGCTGCGCGAGGAGTCGTGCGCTGCCGGCAGGCTATGCGTGAAAAGGTGACCCAGAGCAAGCATCAAGTGAGCAAGTTTCTCCAGACCAAAGGGATCGTCTACCGCGACGGCACCGCCTGGACAGCAAAACACCGAACCTGGTTGGGTCGTCTCAAGTTTTCAGAGGAGCTGGACACCTTCACCTTCGAGCAGTACCTCTCGATGCTTCAGTACCTCGAGCGGCGTCTGGGCGAACTCGACGAGAAAATCGAAAAGATAGCCACCAGCGAACCCTTTAAGAAGTCTGTGCTTTGCCTTCGAGCGTTCCGTGGCGTGCAAACGCTCACGGCTATGGTCTTGCTGACCGAGCTCGGAGATGTCCGTCGCTTTGCCTCACCTCGACATCTCATGTCATACGTTGGCCTGGTGCCTTCCGTTCATCAAAGCGGGGAGACGCGAAAATCGGGCAGCATTACCAAGACAGGTAGCGCGCGGTGTCGGCACGTGCTTGTCCAGGCGGCTTGGTGTAACACCCGAGCAGTCAGAAAGGTCTCCAGCAACTTACCGGAGGACATACCAGCATGGGTCATCGAGTCCTCGAGAAACGCGCAGAAGCGGCTTTACAGCCGATTCAGACATCTCGAAGACACGGTCGGCCGGCACAAAGCCGTGGTAGCCGTCGCCCGAGAGTTAATAGGCTTTCTTGGCGCCACCCTGGCCGAGCTGGCGACGGAACCGCAAGGCACCGCTCAACCCATTCGGTAACGATGCCGCCTTCAACATTCAGCTGACCCCTGAACAAAGTTCTTTGGAGGGGCGTCGAATCCACAGGCACGTAGGGAAAATTCTGCAGAGCACTATGTGGCTTGACCCACGCACCTAGTTTCAGATACTCCGCGACGAACACTTATCATGCAGTTCCGACCTGCGAATATCAGAGTGATTCGACGTCGAAGTAGCCTGGGAATTCTCGGCGCCCCTCTGGGGGACCCAAACTCGGACCCACTGGCTTGACCGCCTGGTTCGCCCCCAAATCCCCAAAAAAGATGTTTCGTGCCGTCGGATGGGTCCTTAACGAGATCAGTCGTCCGCCGGCACGAGCAAATGCAATCTAAACTACAAGCAAGGGCTTGACCCGGTCCGTCCATATCAGTGCTCTGTCAAGCTTAAATTTAGGGATAATGACGGGGAGGCGCGAGAGAGCGAGATGGCTCAGGGGGCCGTTTCGAGAGTAGGGAAGTCGGTGGCCTTCAAGGCGAAAAAGCCGTCTTGATCCATACGTGGGTAGCCCGCCTCTGCGCCCGCGCCCCCATAGTCTCCCTGGCTGAGCAGAAGGTACCCACGCTCCGTGCGTTGGTAGCCAAGAGGACGGCCGGTCAGGGGATCGGAGGGAAGCTTGTCGAGGTACTTCGGCACCAGGGGCGAGGTCGTGTCGGGGTAGGTAAGGGAGTGATCGTGAGCATACATCTCGAGCGCGGAAAAGACCGCGGTCATCTCCCTCTGAAGTTTCTCGAGGTCGCCCTTGCCGGCCGGTCGGCCTCCCGTTGTCGCCCCTCCGCAGCCTGCCGAAAGGATGGCGAGTAGAAGGAAGCAGAGCAGCTTGGGCGGGGTCATAGAGGGTCTTTTCTCAGAGCCTCCGCCCGATCCTCTGTATCGTCGGCCAGGCGGACTTGCCCTAGTTCGCTCAGGGTCAGTCGACCGAGGCGGTACTCGGCCGTAGCAAAAGCGAGGACGAGCAGAAGCTGGAAGGACCAATAGAGAGTAGCATGGTCGTAGGCAAGCCACGGAGTAAAGCGCAGCAGTCCGTTGTTGGCAACGGTAACCAGCAGACCGGCCGCGGAGAGCGCTTGGCGCTGTCGTAGATTGGTCTTGGTGGGGAAGGTGATGAAAGCCTGGATAGCCACTGCCAGGGGGAAAGCGATCACTATGTCGACAAAATAATGGCCGACAGTCAGCGACATGGTGCCGAGCAGGGTCGCGATGCTGGCCAGCGCTGCGGGCCAGGCGATGCGACGACCGTAGCGATATACGGAGAAAAAGAAGAGGTAGATCCAGGTCCCGTGGAGCGAGGGGGAACAGGTCCGGGGGAGAGGGTCCGGGGATGCGACAGGCTTGATAGCAAAATCGTGAGGCGCCGGGCCATGGGGCCAGGGAGGGATCCCCAGGAAGTCATCGATCCCGACCATCGGCAGGATGAGGAACATAGGGAAGGCCAGGAGCATGGCCACAACAAATCCCAGGACGAGATTCCCCGTCACATAGCGAGGATACGTGACGTTGAGGCAGAGCGCCGACGCTACCAGAAAGCTGATCCGCAAGTAGACGCCGAGCACCAGGTAGCCCAGGAGATAGTGTTCCTCCAGGAAGCTTGCCACCAGCATCGGTACCGGAGTTCCTGTGGCCAGTTCAAGTTTGTAGACGTGGGCGTCGTAAGCCAGTGGCGTCAGGTGGGAGAGGATGCGGAGAAAAATTACGCTGACCGTGCCATACGAAATCAGGATGCCCGCGACGCTGAGCAGCCCCAGGGCTCGCTTCCGGATGGGGGGCGAAGCCGAGAAAGCGATTTTGACCAGTCCAAGCAAGCCACCGATGGCGAAGCCGATTCCGACCAGATTCAAGCGCTGCAAAGGGTTGAGGGTCAGCGGTCGGATGCTATAGAGCCAGCACTCGACACCAACCGCCAGGGCTAAGAGTGACCAGGCTTCGCGCCGGTTGGGGGCGGCGCAGAGGTATAGCATGAAAATGCCCATCAGCCCAGCCATGTTGGTGCCGTCGAAGCCTACGGACTCCATGTAGACCGAGAAGTCCGCGAGTCGGATCTTCAGCGCCTTGAGCAGCGGGATGCCGACGGCGATGATGACGAGGATGGTCGCGAGCAGGCGCGGCGCCCCGGGATAGAGGGCTCGTTCTAACTGCAAGGAGACCAGTCGAGCCCCCTGTGGCTCGACCTGTTCCTTCTGAGGACCTGACACGGGAGCTAGTCCGGGGCCAGTTCTGCGGCGTTGAGAAGGGTCAGCGCCTCGCGAGCTTCCTGGCGTTGAGAAGCGTCAGAGGCGTTGCGCAGCGCTTGCTGGAAGCAGAGGCGCGCCTTTTCGACATCACCACGGGCCTCCAGGATGAAACCTTTGGAAAGGCTGCCGGGAGAGTAGTTCGGGGAGCGGGTCAACAGGGCATCGATGGTACCGAGCGCTTCGTCAAAGCGTCCCATCCCCGCTTGCGAGTTGGCCTTGGCGACGTAAGCGTATAGAAGGTCCGGCTTAAGCTCTATCACACGCTCGAAGTCTTGCAGCGCCTTCTCCGTGTCCTGCATGAAGAGATAGGCTTCGCCCCGACCCAGATGTGCCTCGGGCGAGCGGGCGTTGAGAGCGATGGCACGATCGAAATCCGCCAGGGCCGCTGGATTATCGCCTTGCCGAAGATGGAAGTTCCCGCGCAAAAGATAGTTGCTGTAAGCCTCGGGGCGCAAGGCGATCGCCCGGTCGTAATCGGATCGAGCGGCGTCGGTCTGTTCCATCTGCTCTTCGAGATAAGCTCGGGCGGTATAGAGATAGTCGTTGTTGGTCTGGAGTTCGATGGCCTTGTTGTCATCGGCCAGAGCTTCTTCACTCCGGCCGAGCGAGGCGTACACGCTGGCTCGGCCGGTATAGAGGTAGATATTGTCCGGGGCGAGAGCTATCGCCTTGGTGTAGCTAGCCAGAGCGTCGTCGTACTGCTCGTGCTGGAACTCGAGATCGGCCCGAGTGTGCAGCGCCGGGACCATATCCGGCTGAAGTTTCAAGGCGCTGTCGACGTCGGCCCAGGCTTCCGGGATCTGGGAGAGTTGGGCGTTGGCGTAAGCTCGTCCGGCGTAGGCCAGGGCGAGGTCGGGTTTGAGTTCGATCGCTTTCGAAAAGTCCGAGCGAGCTTCGCTCATCCCGCCGAGGTCGGCCCAGGTATAGCCGCGACCAACGTAGTGCCACGGCTCGGCAGGCTGGATTTCGACCGCTTTGTTCAATTCGACCATGGCCTTGTCTGGAGAGCCGGTCACCCCCAGCGCCCAGGCTCGGGCCGCGTGGGCTTCTCCTCGGTCGGGGTAGAGCTCTAGCAAGCGCTCGGTGAGCTGTAACGCCCGGTCGGCTTTGCCGCTCCCGATCAGCGACTCGTTGAGGCCGAGCAACAGGTCGAGCTTGGGACCGTCTCTCTCGACGAGCTGCTCGAAGAGGGGCAGCGACTCGGAGAATTTGCGCTGACTCAGCAGCTCGGCGGCACGGGCGTTGAGGCTGGCCGGCTGAGCGGCGAGCGAGGTGCTCAAGAAGAGTAAGGCGGCCACCGCAGAGCGGAGAAGCTGGGAGCGCTTTTTCATCCTGAACTCTTCTTTTGGGCCTCCCGTTTTCCCCCTTGCCCGGGCCGGTCCAGGGGTTGAAGGAAGGCGAGGGCGGGAACAGAACGAGGGGACAACCCGGAGCGCCAAAAGGAGACAAACGTGAGCTGCACCATGGACGTCGAGCCGCAAAATACCCCCCAGGATCAGGCCTTGCCTCTGCCTTACAACAGGATTCTGCTCAAGCTGTCCGGCGAAGTTTTCGCCGGCGATACGGGCTTCGGAGTCGATGCACCCACCGTGAGTCGCTACGCTCGTGAGTTGGCCGATCTGGCCAAGACCGGGGTTCAGATCGCGGTCGTCGTTGGCGGCGGAAACATCTGGCGCGGGCGCATGGCTCCAGAGATGGAACGAGCTACGGCTGACCAGATGGGGATGATCGCTACCGTGATCAACGCCCTGGCGCTGCAGGACGCACTGGAGAAGCTGGGGACTACGACCCGAGTCTTGACCGCCATCGAAATGAAGGACGTCGCCGAGACGTTTGTTCGTCGTCGAGCCGTACGCCATTTAGAGAAGGGGCGTATCGTGATCTTCGCAGGCGGAACGGGAAGTCCGTACTTCACGACCGACTCTTGCGCGGCGCTCCGCGGTCTCGAGATCGACGCGGACGCTCTGTTCAAGGGGACCAAGGTTGACGGCGTCTACGACTCGGACCCGTTCAAAAACCCGGACGCCACAAAGTTTGAAGAGCTGACCTACATCGAGGTGCTTCGACGCGGTCTCAACGTTATGGATTCTACGGCGATTTCGCTGTGCATGGATAACGGAATGGCCATCAACGTCTTCGACATCACCGAAGAGGGGAACATCAAAAGGATCGTGTCCGGCGAAAAGATCGGCACACTGGTCAAAGAGGAGGCAAAATAATGGACGCTATTGATTTCAACGTATTTGAAGAGAAGATGGAGAGCTCCCTGGAAGCGCTCGGCCGAGAATTCGGCCGGATCCGCTCGGGACGCGCCACCCCGGCCCTGGTGGACAAGGTGCTGGTGGAAGCATACGGTTCCGAACTGCCGCTGTCCCAGGTTGCCACCATCTCGGTTCCCGAGGCGCGGACCCTGGTGATCCAGCCTTACGACCAGAGCAACATCGGCAACATCGAGCGTAGTCTGCACAAGGCTAATCTGGGTGTGTCTCCCAACAACGATGGCAAGGTGATCCGCCTGAATATGCCGCCGCTGACCGAAGACCGTCGTAAGGACTTCGTGAAGGTCGTCAAAGGTAAGGCCGAGGAGGCCAAGGTCAGCCTTCGTCAGGCCCGCCGTGATGCGCTGGAAGACGTCAAGAAAGCCAAGCTTCCCGAAGATCAGGAGAAGCGTGCTCAGGACCAAATCCAGAAACTGACGGAAAAGTTCACGGCCAAGATCGAGAAGGCCACCGAAGCCAAGGAAAAGGAGATCATGGAGGTCTAGGAATGGTCCTTGACCCCCATCCATGGCTTGGCTTGGATTATCGAGAGCTGTTGCCCGGACTCCAGTCCGGGCAGCATCGCTTTACCCTCGCGTTGACCCGCCCCTACAGCCACGGCTACGGAGCGGGCGCCTTGAGGGTCGTGGGAGTGCAGGCCGAAGGGGCGGTGCCCCATTGTGTGCTGGCCTATGAGCGTTACCACCCCTGTCGACCCCGGCCCACGGACGGCGCCGCGGAGCGTGCCCATGTCGGATAGCCTTCCTCGTCATCTCGCTGTCATCATGGACGGCAACCGGCGTTGGGCCCGAACGCGGCGTCTGCCCTCCGTGCTGGGTCACCAGGCTGGGGTTCGCTCTTTTCGGCGAATGCTCGAGGCCTGTCGCGAGAAAGGGATCCCCTACCTTACCGCCTACGCTTTTTCAGCCGAGAACTGGCGCAGGAGTCCCGCCGAGGTGGGGATCTTGATGCAGCTGTTCGAGCGCTACGCGGCGCGGGAGCGGGAGAAACTTCGTCGAACCGGGATCTGCTTTCGCCTGATCGGTAACGTTGACGACTTGCCCGAACAGGTTCGCAGAGAGTTTTTGCTGACCGTCGAGGCGACACGGGACAACACGGCGATGGTTCTGAACCTGGCCGTGAACTACGGCTCGCGAGAAGAGATCGTCCGAGCCGTGCGGCAGATCGCCGGCGAGGTCGAGGGCGGAAAGATGTCGGCGGAGGAGATTTCGGCCGATGTGATCGCGAGTCATCTCTATACGGCCGGTCAGCCTGAGCCGGACCTGATGATTCGCACCAGTGGGGAGTTGAGAATGTCGAACTTTTTGCTCTGGCAGTCGGCCTATACGGAGTTTTTCTTTACCGACGCCTTCTGGCCGGACGTCGACCGGGGCGTGCTGGACCAGGCGCTGGCGGCCTTCGCGCGCCGAGAGCGACGCTTCGGAGGCACGGCATGACCGCGCCGGCGACCTCTCCGCCGCCCGTGAAGGGCCAGAGCGAGTTGGTTCAGCGGGTGATCACGGGAATCGTCCTCGGTGTTGTCAGCATGGCCATCATCTGGTGGGGGCTCTACCCCTTCGCCGGTCTGGTCAGCCTCTTTGCCGTCATCGGTCTGCACGAGTTCTATCGTTTCGCTGAGCGCAAGGGTCTACGGCCGGGCAAGCGGCTGGGCCTGATGGTGACGCTGGCCCTGATCGCGACCTCGGTGTTCTTCACGGAAGTGGCGATGAACCATGTTCTCCTGCTGGGGCTGATCGTGACGTTTTCGGTACTGCTGCTCCGACCCCAGGAGCGGGTCTCGCCTTTCCTCGACTCGGCGTTGACGGCGCTGGGAATCATCTATGTGGGATGGTTCTTTTCTTTCTTGATCCATCTGCGCAAAATGCCAGACGGCGCGGCCCTGATCACGCTGCTGGTGATGGCTACGGCGTTTACGGATATGGGCGGCTACTTTATCGGGCGTAAGTTCGGTCGGGTCAAGCTCTATCCGCGTGTTTCGCCGAAGAAGACCGTAGAGGGTGCTTTAGGGGGGATGGCTACGGCAGTCCTGGCCTGCTCCCTCGCGGGTTGGAAGATGGGGATCCCTCTGGTACACTGCGTGGTGGTAGCTATCGTAGTGGCCATCGTCGGACAGATGGGCGACCTTTTCGAATCCTCTCTCAAGCGCGATGTGGGCGTCAAGGATTCGGGGAACGCCCTGCGCGGTCACGGCGGGGCGCTGGATCGTTTCGATTCGCTTGCTTTCGCGGCGCCTATCTTCTATCTTTATGCTACCCATTTTATGTTATGAAAAAAATCGTTGTACTCGGATGCACGGGTTCCATAGGAACACAAACCCTAGATGTGGTCAGGGCTCACCCTGACCGCTTTCAGATCGTGGCACTCGCCGCCAAGAAGTCCTGGCAAAAGCTGGTTCGACAGGCCAGGGAGTTCAAGGTCAGCGCGGTCGCGCTGCTGGACGAAGAGGCCGCCTTCAGGGCTCAGGAAGAGCTCAAAGACACCGACATTGTCGTTCTGTCTGGCCGTAAAGGCGTAGAGAGTCTGGCTTCCTGGGGTGACGATGTCAGTATGGTGGTCTCCTCCATGGTTGGCATGGCCGGTCTGGTGCCCACCCTCAAGGCCGTCGAGGCGGGCCGTGACGTGGCGCTGGCCAATAAAGAGGCGCTGGTCGTTGGCGGTCCCGTCCTGATGAAGGCCGTGGCGGCTCACAAGGTCCGCCTGCTGCCGGTAGACTCCGAGCATTCTGCCATTTTCCAGTGTGTCAACGGCGAAGATCTCCGCTCAGTCACCCGGCTGATCTTAACGGCTTCTGGTGGACCTTTCCGCCAGTGGACGACCGAGCAGATCAAAGGCGCCACGGCTTCCCAGGCGCTCAAGCATCCCACCTGGGACATGGGCGCCAAAATCACCATCGACTCGGCAACCCTGATGAACAAAGGGTTCGAAGTGCTGGAGGCTCATCATCTCTTCGATATGAGCCTGGACAAGATCGACGTCTGGGTTCACCCGCAGTCGATCGTGCACTCTCTTGTCGAGTTCTGTGACGGTTCGACACTGGCCCAGATCGGCCCGCCCGACATGCGCACCCCTATCTCTTACGCCATGGCCTATCCGGACCGGATCGGTCCTCAGTGGTCCAAGCTGAGCCTGGACGCCATGAAGGGGCTCAGCTTCGAAGAGCCTCGTCGGGCGGACTTCCCTTGCCTCGATCTGGCCTACGCGGCGGGTCGGGCGGGTGGCAGTATGCCGGCCGTGCTCAATGCGGCCAACGAGGAGGCGGTGGAACTGTTCCTTCGCGGCGTGATCGGCTTTACCGACATCCCGAGAATTCTGGCCAAGGTTACCGGCGAGCACAACGCGATCGCCGAGCCGACCCTCGACGATCTGCTTTCGGTGGACGAATGGGCCCGCGCTAGAGCGGGTGAGGTCGGCGGTAAGGCAAAAGCTTAGCCCCGCTAGGGGCGCTCATCGACGTTCAAGGCGTGGCCTCGCCCGGCTTGGCGAGTTCGGGGATATCCTCGAACTCTCCAAGACTAGGGCGAGACGCGTCTTTTTCGTAGGTACGGGGTTTGGTCCCGAGGGGGGAGGAGGTATCAACAAAGGATGTCCGCTTTGACAGGTATAGTGCTGGGATTTCTCGCCGTGGTGGTGGCCTTTGGCTTCATCATCTTCATCCACGAGATGGGGCATTTCCTGACTGCCCGTTGGGTGGACATCCGTTGCCCTCAGTTTGCTATAGGGTTCGGGCCGCAGCTTTTTGGCTTCCGCTGGCGGGGGACCAACTTCGCCGTGCGGCTGTTCCCGCTGGGCGGCTACGTCCTGATGAACGGTGAAGAGCCGGGTCAGCAGCAGGAGGACTCTTGGACCGCGGCCGTCGCCCACTATCTGGGCGAAGAGAGTTTCCCAGCCTCCAAAGAGCAACTGCTGAAGCGTCTCGAGGCGGTGCCTGCCAGCGAGCGAGGCGAAGCCTGGGTCGAAGTTCACGACCAGGTCGCTTTCGCCCGTGCTCAGACCTTCCCCACGCTTCGCATGGTCGAAGGGAATTTCCACGATCGCACCATACCGGCCCGCATCCTGGTGATCTCCGGCGGCGTCATCATGAACTTTCTAGCCACCATCCTGATCCTGTGGGGCCTGGCTCCTGCGGTTGGAGTGGGGGCGTTTTTCCCCGAGTGGGCTCCGGTCGTCTCTAAGGTCGAGCCCGGGTGGCCGGCTGATCAGGCCGGGATGCGAAGCGGCGACTGGATCCTCAAAGTCAACGGTAAGGAGATCTCGACCAACCTGGAAGCGTTTCAGGCGATCGGGGCTCATCCGGGGGAATCGGTACAGCTTGACGTGCGCAGCAAAGAGGGGGTCCAGGAGACCCGCTCGATTCGGCCGCTGGTCGCTATCGGTAACGAGCGTTTCCGGGTGGGGGACAAGAACGAGACGATTCTGGTCAGTTCCGAGGACCATCCCGAGCGGGCCGGCCAAAGCGTCGCCTCGCCCTCTCTGGAGAGCCTGCTAGAGCAGGTTCGTCAGCCCGGAGTGAAGAGCTATTCGCTGACTTTCTCAGACGACGATAAGCCGATCGATTTCGCCCTGCCAGAAGGCTACGAGAAGCCGCGGGGTCAGATCGGGGTCCTGTTCGGGGTTTCGGATATCCGCTTCGAGAATAAGCTGACCCTCGACGTCTCCGCCGTCGCCTCGGGCAGCCCGGCCGACAAGGGCGGGGTGAAGGTAGGCGACCGCCTGATCCATCTGGGCGGTTACCAACTTGTCTCCAACAGCGATCAGAGCTTTGGCAGTCTGGCCGACCCCGCGCTGGCAGCCTACCAGCGCCTGGCCGACAAGGGGGCGCTCGAGATTCTGGTCGAGCGCGGCGACAAGGCCGAACTGCTCGACCTCGGCAAGGTTGACGGCATCGACACGATGGCCGCTCTGGGTATCACCTTGCGGCCTTTGACGGCCGGCGATAAGGCCATGGCGCCGTTCGTGATGATCGGGCAGACCATCACCCTGCCGCTCGACATTCTCAACGCCTGGCTTTCCAAGCGAGCTACCGGTAAGCAGATCGTCGAGAGCATGCAGGGCCCGGTCGGCATAATGACGCTGATCTATCAACTCTCCGACAACGGATTGCTGCAGTTCCTTTTCTTCATCGCCTTGCTCAACGCGGCTATTGGCGCTTTCAATCTGCTGCCGTTCCCGGCCCTCGACGGAGCCCGCTTGGTGTTCCTGGTGATCGCTGGTCTCAGGGGTGGGCGGCAGATAGACCCCGAGAAGGAGGCTCGCGTGCATCTGCTGGGTCTCATGGTCTTGCTGGGCTTCGTCGTGATCGTGACTTACGGCGACCTCGTGCGCCTCTGGGGCTCTCACGTCTTCGTGATGTAGGTCGAGCATGCTCACCAGCCACCAGCAGCACCTTCGCACTCTTCGCCGCGGCTTGAACCGTGCCGTGACGGCGCTAAAAGGTGAGGAACGGATCGTCATGAGCGCGGGCTGGGGTTACGGCCGCGTCTTTACTCATCCGCGTCTGCTCGGGGAAAGCGCGCAACCCTGGCCTGAGGCGGAAGAGCTATACCTGCTGTTCCCCGAGCCGGAAGAGGGAGGCCAGCCGCTCTGGCACCAGCGCCCGGAGTGGGTGGCGGACGAGATCCGGTCGGCTCTGGACTTTTTCTGGCCGGGTCCCCTGGTAGTCAGCGTACGCTGCCCTGAGACCCGGCGGCGACTCTTTCTCGCCTGCCCGTGGCACCCGCTGATCAAAGAGCTGCTAGCCAGAAACGGACCCTGTCTCTGGACCCCGCTCGATCGGGAAGAGTCTCGACAACTAGCGTCCCGGCAAGGTAGCGATTCGGAAGCTTTTGCCGGCGAGAAGGCGTTGATCTGGCCCGAGCCGGAACTGCCGCTGGCGCTGACTCATCTCGACGTGGCGACCACTCCCTGGCGCCTGCTCCAGTCGGGGTTTGTCGAGCCAGAAGAGCTGTCGAGCCGGCTGGGCCGTCCTTTCCTGCTCTCTGATGAGCGAGCGTTCCCTCGGCGGAGCCTTCGCGCCTTCGCCCCTCAGTATCGGACCGTCGTGCTGCAAGCTGCCTCGCGGGAAGAGCTGCCAGGGCTGATAGAGCGGTTTCGCGAGGGGATCGGTCCAGAGTGGTCGCTGCGCATCTATCTCGACGAGGTGTTGGCTCACCACCACTTCCCAGACGACCGGGCGGTCCGGGTCTACGGCGAGATGAACGATCCCGAGCGGGTTCGCCGCCGCTTGGAAGCCATGCTCGAGCGGCAGCGACGTCGAAGCGGAAAGCGGATTTTGCTCATCGCGGTGGCCCAACTCGACGCGGCGGCGGACAGCCTGAAGGCCGACCTGGAAAAGCTGGCGGACCGCTGGCTCACGGTTCCGTCTGGGGGAAGCGTTTCGGTGGAAGAGTTTCTCTCGTGAGCTGGTCGCTTCGGGTGGTAGAGCGGATCGATTCGACGACCGCCGAACTGCTACGCTGTCCTATCGAGCAAGCCCAGCCGGGGACGGCGCTGCTTGCCCTCGAGCAGAGCGGCGGCAAAGGTCGCTCCGATCGACCTTTCCTCTCTCCGCCCGGCGGAATGTACCTGTCCGTCTCCCTGCGCCCTCGCGAGCCTGATGGTCTGTCGCTGCTGGGTTCGATGGCGCTGGTCGACCTGTTGCGCCGGTTAGGCGTCGCTTCGAAATTGCGCTGGCCCAACGACGTCACGGTCGGGGGAAAGAAGATCGCCGGGGTACTGCCGGTCGCGCGCTACAGCGGTAACCAACTCGAAAGAGCCGTGCTGGGGGTGGGATTCAACATCAGCACCCCCTTCGAGCAGTTTCCCGAGGAGCTCCGTCCTGGGGTGACCACCTTGGAACGGGAGCTTCCTGGGGGAAGCGCCTCGCCCGAGGTCCTTGCTCTGACCCGTGACTACCTCGAGGTTCTCGAGGACGAACTCCAGGCTCTAGAGCTTTCCGGTCTGCCGGCGCTAGCTCTGCGCTGTGAGACCGTCCTGGAAGCTCTAGGCGAGGAGCGTCGTCCATGCCTGGTCGAGCCGGGTCAGCCCCCTGTCGAGTTGTCGCCCATCGTCGGGCTCGACGGTCGCGGCGCCCTGCTGCTGGAGGACGGCCACAGGTTGGAGGCGCTGGGGCGAGACCAGCGCCTTCGCTTCACAGACGAACTGGGGCTTTAGGCGTCGCCTCGCGGGGGGCGCGACTTTCGCTCTCCCACCTCTCCCCACTCCAGGGGCTCTCTTCCCCTCCACTTCCTCCCACCACCAGGAAAAGCAACCCGACCAGCGTCCCTCGGTCGGCGGCCGAGTCGTGGCACTGGCCTTGCCGTGGGACTCTTCCGGCCTCCCACTCTCTCCCACCCCCACTTTCTCCCACCCGAAAAATTGAAAAAAAATTCAAAACAATCCGGGGCATGCCCAAGCCCAAGATGTGGGCTGAGGGGGAGACGAAGATTCTAGATGTTGGGGATATGGTCCATGAGAGACGTTCTAGCCCCGGAGGGCTCTGATTGACACTCTAATTTGCCCCTGTTTATAATCGGGGAGCCGAGTGGGGCAAAGTGGAGGCAAGTGGAGCGAAGTGGAAGAGCTCTCTGGGGAATACGGATTTTCCGGGACATTCGAGCATACGCTCGATGATAAGGGGCGTTTGACGATCCCTTCTTCCTTTCGCGCCGATTTTGCCGACGGAGCCGTTCTGAGGAAAGGCACCGCTGATGGATCTATCGAGATTTTGCCGCGGTCGTCATGGAACCTTTTTCTAAAGAAACTGAAAGATATTTCAAAAACCGACGTCCGGGGTCAGCGCTGGGTCACCCTGCAGCTGGCCACGGCCACAACCGTCGAGCTGGATAAAGCCGGTCGCGTTCTGCTGGGGAGTGAACTTCGCTCCTTCGCAGAGTTAGCTGCCGGCCCAGTCGTGGTGACGGGCGCTCTGGACCGCTTGAAGGTTTGGGAGCCGAAGCGCTGGGCGGCGATGGAGACGGAAGGTATGGAGGAGTTGGACGACTATGTCTATGAGAAGTACCAGATCTGATCTGAAGGATTCTCGCTTTCCCCTGAAACTCGGTCTGCCTCCGGCTCCCCCGTGGAAGCGCCGCGCGCCCGCGCCGGGCCCCCCTTCCGGAGACCGAGTCCGTCGTTCCGAGCAAGTCGATGCCGACGCCAACAAGCTTGGCGAAATGGCTCAGAACGAAAAAGATACCTAGAGTTTCGTGGAGATTTTCCACAACCCGGTTCTGCTGGGCGAAGTGCTGCATTGGCTGCAGGTCGAACCAGGCGACCTGATCGTCGACATGACCCTCGGGGGCGGGGGATATACACAGGCCATCCTTGGCCAGTTAGGAAAAGAGGGTATGTTGGTCGCATTCGACCGGGACATAGAGGCCGTGACGGCGTCGCGCGAGCGGTTCAAAGACGAGCCCCGCCTGGCCGTCCATCATGCCCCGTTCTCCGAAGCTGCCGGCTATCTCAAGCTCCATCGGGCGGCAGGCCACGACGGCGCGGTCTTCGACCTCGGCGTCTCCTCGCATCAACTCGACACCGCCGGTCGCGGGTTCTCGTTCCGTCAGGACGGCCCGCTCGATATGCGGATGAACCCCGCCGGCTCCGAGGCTAACGCCGCCGACCTGGTCAACGAGGCCCCGGCGGCGGAGCTGACACGCATCTTCCGCGAGTACGGCGAAGAGAAGAAGGCGCGCCCGCTGGCTCAGGCGATCGTCGAGCGTCGCTCGGAACGCCGCTTCTCTACCACCGCCGACCTGGCCGCCCTGGTCGAGAAGGTCGTCGGCACGCCCCGACCTACTCCGGGAGTCGTCCCCAAGCATCCCGCGACCCGCACTTTTCAAGCGCTGCGGATTGCGGTGAACAACGAACTGGGCGAACTCGAGAGTGGGCTGAAGTCCGCGGTCGAATCGGCCCGTCCCGGCGCTCGGGTCGTGGTGGTCTCTTACCACTCTCTCGAGGACCGTTTCGTGAAGAACTATTTTCGCGACGCCGCCGGCCGCTGCCACTGCCCTCGCCACCTGCCGGTGTGCATGTGCGGGGCGAAGGCGGTCGTCAAGGTTCTGACCTCTCGGCCGGTTCGTGCCGGTACGGACGAGGTCCAGGGCAACCGGCGAGCGCGCTCGGCGCTTCTGCGGGTTGCCGAGAAGCTCTGATTTTCCTGAAAATTTTCGATGACTTGCAGTTGGTGAAAGTGAGGTTGGCGACAGATGGACACATCGTTTGACGAAGATATGGCTCCGCTCCGAGGCGGCTCGGCGGCTCCCGCAGCGTCCGTGACGGAGAGACGGGTGTCTCGCTCGCTAGAGCAGGAGGCGCCCGAGGCCTCCCCGCGTCGCAGCGGCATTTCCGCCATCTGGACCCTGCCGGCGCTGGCCTTTGGCGGCGTGTCGCTCCTGCTGTTGGCCTACCTTTGCCAGTCGGCTCAGATCGTTCGAGCCCAGTATCGTATCGTGGCCGTTCGCGGCGAAGTCCGGGAACTGCAGGCCGAGGCCGCCGACCTGGAACTTTCTATGTGCGAACTCACCGCCCTGGAGCGAGTCGAGCGCCTGGCCACCCAGCGCCTGGCCATGGCCGTGCCGACCCAGCGCAAAGTGATCGAGGTCTCCTGGCAGAAAGCTCTGGAAAAGGGAAGCGAGGTCGCCGCTCTCCGTTAGGAGGCGGGATGCCGCTATGAAAAACTCCGCGGGAACGAACCGGGGCAGGGTTATCACCCTTTTCTGGCTGTTCGCTGGTTTCGCGTGTATCCTCACGGCGCGGCTGATCAAGCTGCAGTGGATGGATCACGAGAAGTACCTGACTCGGGCCGACGCCCAGCATCTTGGCGAAGCCGAACTTCCCGCCATTCGCGGCGAGATCCGCGACCGCAACAACGTCGTGCTGGCGACCTCGATCGCTCGCTGGTCGGTCGCGGTCAACCCCGAAGCGATCGCGGCCAAGCACAACGGCGATAAGGCCGTGGACAGCCTGGCCGCCATTCTGGGGATGAAGCCCGAGTCGGTGCGCGAGGTCGTTCAGCGACCGGGCACCTTTGGCTGGGTCTCCCGTAAGGTCCGTGACAAAGCGGCCAAGCAGATCCGCGAACTGGGCATGGAAGGGGTCTTCCTGGTCAAGGAGCCGACCCCGGGCAAGCGCTACTATCCGAAAGGGAACCTCGCTTCCCATCTGATGGGTACCACCGGCGTCGACGACCAGGGTCTCGATGGTCTCGAAGGCGCTTACGAGCACGCCCTGAAAGGCCGCCCAGGCTTGCTGCGCGCGTTCATGGACCGCGACGGCTGGGCCACCCTGGAACACCCGACCGCTCTGATCCGTCCGGCCGAGGTCGGTAACAACGTTGTCCTGACGATCGATGAAACGATCCAGTACGTGGCCGAACGTGAGTTGGCCAAGCAGGTCAAAGAGTACAAGGCCGAGGGCGGTATCATCGTGATTATGGATGTGCCGACCGGCGACATCCTTGCCATGGCGATCAACCCGACCTTCCCGGCTCAGGACTTCGGCAACGTCAAGCCGGAGACGCGTCGCAATCGAGCGATCACCGACCCCTACGAGCCCGGCTCGACCTTCAAAGTCTTTGCGGCCGCGTCCGCGCTCAACAGCGGCTTTCAGCCGACCGACGTGTTCCCTTCGAGCGGTGTGCTCTCGTTCGGCGGCTGGATTATCCAGAACGCCAACGATGGACTCGATGCCGCCGGGGTCGAGACCATCAAAGATATCATCGCCTACAGCTTCAACGTAGGTACCGCGAACATGGCGTTCGCGCTGGGCAAGGAAAAGTTCTCCAAGCACCTCGACGCCTTCGGTTTCGGCCACCTGACCGGGATCGACCTGGTCGGCGAGAGCGAGGGGATTCTGGCCCCGGTCAAAGACTGGGAGAAGTTGAACCTGGCCACCATCTCGTTCGGTCAGGGTGTCGCCGTGACCCCTATTCAACTGGTGTCGGGAATG
The DNA here is from genome assembly GCA_023447635.1 of Vulcanimicrobiota bacterium. GTDB lineage: Bacteria > Vulcanimicrobiota > Xenobia > Xenobiales > JADMJV01 > JAEXNA01. The sequence goes on from JAEXNA010000215.1 coordinate 16,727, forward strand.
CAGGCGATCGCCAACGGCGGTATCCGCATGAAGCCCCGGGTCGTGCAAGCGATCACCAGTCACGAAGGTAAGGTGATGGAGCGTTTCTCTCCCGAGGAGATCGGTCGCCCCGTCACCCCTGACACCGCGAAAAAGATGCTCGACATTCTGGAAAACGTCTGCGAAAAGGGCACCGGAAAGCGCGCTCGCATCCCCGGCTATCGGGTGGGCGGCAAGACCGGAACGGCTCAGTTGGTAGAGAACGGCGTGTACGCCGACAACGAGTACGTCGCTTCGTTCCTGGGCGTCGCCCCCATCGATAACCCGCGCATCGTGGCGCTGATCAAGATCGAGAAGCCTCATCCGTATTGGGGCGGCGTGGTGGCCGCTCCCGTATTCAACCGGGTGGCCGAAAAGGCGCTCTGGAAACTGGGCGTCAAGCCCGATGCCAAACTGGCCAAGCGCAACCTCGAAGACGCATCGCATTAGCAGCAAGAGTTGAGAAGAGAGATAGAGAGACGGGTGAAGTCTGGCTTTTTCAGACTTCGCGACAGGCACCAGGGAGTGGAAAGCCCCCGGGCCTATGGTGAGGAGGGACGAGTATGAGAGAGATAGATATCGATGCTTTCGTCAGAAAGTTCGCCGGGCCGCAAGCGGCTCCGGCGGCACGACGGAAGCCGGCGGCACAAATTATGATGGCTCCCCAGCCGGTCTGCTACGGCCCCAGGTTGGACTCTGGCCGCAGCGGCAAGAAGCGCTGGTTGACCATGATCGACCAGCGCCCCGACATCAACAGCTACCATCGCAATCTACCGCAGTATTAAAGACCCGAGTCCGCCCGCTTTTGGGCCGGCTCTCCTAGCAAAGTTACAGGGCGCTACAGGTGACTCTCGCACGCCTTGAGACCCCCGGTGAGACCGGGGGTCTCTTTTTTTTGAGAACTGTTTTCAAGTTGTTCGGGGAGTGTTCGAAAGGGAAACTTTCGGGGCGGGAAAACGCCTTTGCCGCAAAGGTTTCGCGGTATTGAAAGAAATTCGTTTTCCTCTCCTCTGAGCTGCAGGATTATGGAAAGTTGAATGCAATTCAACAGTCTGACAGCCCACTACGGACGGTGTCCCGTCTCGAGTTTCGAGATCCCGGATACAGAGGACACGCGTGGCGTGCTGGCCAGGATTGCCGCATCGGAGGAACAAGAGATTGAAGCTGGCGCACCTTCTTAAAGACGAGTCGCTGAAGCCTTTTCGTGTGTTGGGTCAAGACCACGCCGAGGAGATGATGGAACGGTTGGAGATCACCGGAGTCGCGTTCGATTCCCGGCAGGTCAAGCCCGGTTTTCTGTTCGTCTGTATTCCGGGTTTTCAGGTGGATGGTCATGACTTTGCCCATCGCGCCGTGAGTGCTGGGGCCGTCGCCCTGGTGGTCGAGCGGGCCCTCGACAACGTCCCTACCGATGTCGTCCAGATCGAGGTCGACGATGCTCGCGCCCGTCTGGGTTTGCTGGCAGCCCGACTGTTCGGCTATCCCGCCGCCCGCCTCTCCACCGTAGGCATCACCGGAACCAACGGTAAGACTTCGACGGCGTTCCTCTGCGAAGCGGTGCTGGAAAAGGCAGGCCAGGCGCCCGGTCTGATCGGCACCATTCGGGCCAAGGTGGGCGAACAAGAGCGCAAGGTCAAGAACACCACCCCCGAAGCCTCGGACCTGCAAGAGCTGCTTCGCGACATGGTCGAAGCGGGCAACCGCTCGGTGGTGATGGAAGTCTCCTCCCACGCCCTGGCGCTGCACCGGGTCGCCGGCATCGACTTCGACGTGGCCGTGTTCACCAATCTCTCCCAGGACCACCTGGATTTCCACTCCGACATGGAGGACTACTTCCAGACCAAGCGCCGCCTGTTCACTTCGCTGGGCCTGGACTGGAGCCGCCCGGCTCCTCCCTACGCCGTGCTCAACCTCGACGACGCGCGCACGGCGGAAATCCTGGCCGACCTCAAGGTGCCCTATATCACCTACGGTTTCCATCCCGACGCCCACGTTCACGCTACCGACCTGGAGTTTAGCCCCGAGGGCTCGCGCTTCACGGTGAAGACCCCCATCGGCGACGCTCAGGTTCACCTGCGTCTGGCCGGCGCTTTCAACGTCTCGAACGCCCTGGCCGCCATCGGTGTGGGCCTGGCCCGTAGGGTCGACCTCGAGCAGGCCGTTCAGGCGCTGGCCGAGCTCGAAGGGATCCCCGGACGCTTCGAACTGGTTCGCGAAGGCCAGGACTTCACCGTACTGGTCGACTACGCTCATACCCCCGACGGTCTGGAGAACGTTCTGGCCGCCGCTCGCGAAGTGACCGCCGGTCGCCTCATCTGCGTGTTCGGCTGCGGTGGCGACCGCGACGTCACCAAGCGGGTCCCGATGGGAGCCATCGCCGCTCGCTACGCCGACCAGGTGTTCTTGACTTCGGACAACCCTCGCTCGGAAGACCCTACGGCTATCCTCGACGAAGTCGAACGCGGCTTGCTCGCGGAAGGTGAAGACCTTGACTACATCAAGGAAGTCGACCGCGAAGCGGCCATCTCCGGCGCCATCCGCGCGGCTCGACCGGGCGACACTGTGGTGATCGCTGGCAAGGGCCACGAGCGCGTGCAGATTTTCGCTGACCATCAGATCGTCTTCGACGATCGGGAGGTCGCTCGTCGGGTGGTTCAAGCCCGCCTGGGAAAGAAGAAACGCCATAGCTCGTTCTCGACTGCGGCGCTGCTCTGGACCGAATGTCGGACCCCCCTGAGCGGCCCTCGCTTCGGACCGAAAGCGGTCACGCCGCCTCGTAAGGGTCGGGCCGTTCTATGACCGGGTGGACTCTGGGCTGGATCGCCCAAAGTCTATCCACCCAGGACCTGGCCTTGAGCCCGCGCCCCCACTCGGAGGCGGTGGCGGATATCTCCACCGACACGCGGACCCTGCAGGCAGGGTCTGTTTTCGTTCCCCTGGTGGGGGAGAACTTCGACGGGCATGACTACGCCGACAAGGCCGTCGCCATGGGCTGTCTCGGGGTGGTCTGGGGCCGCCCCGAGATCCCGGAGAGTCTCCGGCAGAGCGGGGCCGCCATTTTTCCCGTGGCCGATACCACCGAAGCCTACCAGCGCCTGGGGCTAGAGCACCGCAAGGCCTGCGGCGCTCGCTGCATCGGCATCACCGGGTCGGTGGGGAAGACGACGACCAAAGAGTTTCTGGCTCATCTGCTCGAAGGCGAGTTCAAGGTCCACAAGAGCAGCAAGAACTTCAATAACGATATCGGCGTGCCGCTGACCCTGCTCAGCACCCGCCCCGAACACGACGTCGTGATCGTCGAGATGGGGATGCGGGGGCGGGGAGAGATCGCTCGCCTGGTGCGGGCCGCCGAGCCCGAGGTTGGACTGATCACCGGGATCGGAACCTCTCACATGGAGCTTTTGGGCTCCCGTGAGGGGATCGCCTACGCCAAGGGCGAGTTGGTCGAGGGTCTTCCCTCCAGCGGACGGGCCGTGCTGCCCGCCGACGATGAGTTTTTTCCCTTGCTCAGCCGCCTCTCGGCCGCGCCGTTGACCTCGTACGGGGCCTCCTCCGGTGAGGTGAGCCCGGAAGCGATCCTTTCCGAAGGCCCCAACGGCACGCAGTTCCGCTACGCCGGCCGGGAGTATCTGCTGGGTCAGCCCGGCCGTCACCATCTGCACGACCTGATGGGGGCGCTGGCCGCGGGCCTGGCCATCGGAGCTAGCCCCGAGGCCATGCTGGGACAGTTGGCCACCTTGCAGAACGCCGAAGGGCGGGCCCAGTGGCTGGATCTGGAGGGCGCTCGGGTCTTTCTCGACGCCTACAATTCGGCTCCCGAGTCGCTGCGCGCGGCGCTGGCCGTGGTGGCCCAATGTTCGGGGCGCCGCATCGCTGTTCTGGGAGACATGCTGGAACTGGGCGAAGCTTCGGTCTCGGCCCACGAGTCCGTCGGCCGGGAACTGCCGGAATACGGCATCGGCCTGGCTCTCTGTGTGGGAACGTTGTCCCGTCATACCGTCGACCAAGCTCGCGCTCGCGGGGTCGAGGCGCACTGGTTTTCCGACAAGGACCAGCTGACCGAGCGCCTTCGTCACGAGCTGACCCCGGGAGACACCGTGCTGGTGAAAGCCTCTCGCGGGATGGCCTTAGAAACTGTTGTAAGCCAAATCAAGGAAAGCTCCGCCAAGTCATGACGTCTTCGCCAAACTATTTCGCGGCCCTCACCTCTCTATCGGTCACCCTGTTGACCATGCCCCTGTTTATCAAGTTCGTGCGCTCGCGCGGATGGGGGCAGAAGATCCGTGAGGAAGGGCCCAAGGACCACCAGTCCAAAGCCGGCACCCCCACTATGGGAGGGGCCGTTTTCGTGCTCGCCTCTTTCCTGGCGACCTGGCTGATCGCCACTCCGTCCATGGAGCTCTCCATGATCTGGCTGGTCGTTCTGGGTGGCTTCGCTATCGGAGTACTCGACGACCTGACCTCGCTGCTGAAGGGCCGCAACCTGGGGCTGAAGGCGCGCCAGAAACTGGTCCTTCAGGGCGCTCTGGGTCTGGCTCCGGCGGCCTACCTGGTGTGGGGTCGAGGGATCGACCACGTCAGTCTACCCGGCGGTTACGCCATCCACTCGAGCCTGTTGGTTCTGGCCATCGGTGTTCTGGTCGTCGTTTCGACCACCAACGCCGTCAATCTGGCCGATGGAATGGACGGGCTGGCGGCCGGTGCGGCTATCCCCACCCTGCTCTTTTTTGCCGCCGTGGGCGCGCTGCAGGGGCAGCCGGCGGTCACTGTTTCGGCGCTGGCGCTGATCGGTGGACTGCTGGGCTTCCTCTGGTACAACTGCTATCCGGCCCGCGTCTTTATGGGAGACACCGGTAGCTTGGCCATCGGCGGCGCCCTGGCGGCGATGGCGCTGGTGCTCGGTCGCCCGGTGATGCTCATCCTGGTGGCGGGGCTGTTCGTCAGTGAGGCCGTCTCGGTGATCATGCAGGTCACCTACTTCAAGAGCACTGGCGGCAAGCGGATCTTCAAGATGAGCCCGATCCATCATCACTTCGCCCTCTCGGGGATGCACGAAGTGCAGGTGGTGATCCGGTTCTGGCTGGTCTCGACCTTCTTCGCCCTTGCCGGCGTCTACTTCATCGCTCAGGGGGGCGCTTGGTAAACAGTCTTGTTCTAGGCCTGGGAAAAAGCGGGGTCGCCGCCGCGGCGCACTTGCTGGAAAAAGGCGAGACGCTGGTCCTGTCGGACCAGCGCGACCGGGCCTCGCTCGAGGCCTCTCCCCTGTGGGGGGCGCTGTCCGCTCTGGAAGCGCGCTATCCCGGAAAGGTCGAGTGGGCCCTCGGTGGCCACCCGAACGAGCTTCTCGAGCGCTGCGAGCGAGTCATCGTCTCGCCCGGCGCTTCTTTGCATCACCCCTTCCTGGTCGAGGCGCGGCGGCGCGGTCGTCCTCTGGTGGGAGAGATGGAACTGGCCTGGCTGGCCTGCCCTCGTCCTCTGATCGCCGTCACCGGGACTAACGGCAAGTCCACTACCTGCACGGTACTGGGCGACATTCTCGGCGCTCGAGGTGTGGTGGGAGGCAACATCGGCACCCCTCTGCTGGAACTGGTCGAGGCCCTACCGCCTACGGTGGACTGGGTAGTGGCCGAAGTTTCCTCGTTCCAACTCGAGACTGTGCACGAGTTCCATCCCCGAGTGGCGATTTTGACCAACATTACTCCGGACCACCTGGATCATCACAAGGACCTGGAAGAGTACCACGTTGCCAAGTCGCGGATGTTCGCCCGCATGGGTGAAAGCGACGTTGCCATCTTCTGCGCCGACGATGAGGGAGCCCGCCGGATGGCGGCCGAGCTCTCCGGTGGGGCCCTGCCTCAATGGTTGGAGGGGTTCCCCGCGCCTAACCGGTCGCCGCTGCCCCGGATCCTGACCTACTCGACGCGCGGCTCGGTCGCTGATGGGGCGGCTTTCGTGGTCGAGGACGGGCAGCGTTGGGTGACCCGCTTCCAGGGTGGAGTGGCCGAAAAGCTGTTCCCCTGGGATTTCCCCGGTCTGCCCGGAGACCATATGGAGAGCAACGGTCTGGCGGCCGTGCTGGGAGCGCTGGAAGCGGGCGTTCCGATTTCTGAAATTCAAGCTGGTTTGAGAAGGTTTCAACCTCTGCACTATCGCATGGAGCTCTCGGGAGAGATCGACGGCGTGAAGTTCATCAACGATTCGAAGGCTACCAACACCGCCTCGGCGCTGTCGTCCGTGCGGTCCTTTCAAGGCCCGCTCTGCGCGGTCGTTGGGGGCAAGGATAAGGGCGTGGACTACGCCGAGCTAGCCCAGGGGCTGGCCCAGAGCGGAGCCCGGATCTATCTCATCGGAGAGGCCGCCGACCCGATTGGGCGCTGCCTCGACGGTCTGGGCTACGCCAACGTCGAGCGTAGCGGTCGCCTGGAAGCGGCGCTGCCCGCCGCCCGACGACATTTAGGAAGCGCCGGCGGCACTGTGCTGCTGGCTCCCGCCTGTTCGTCTTTTGACCAGTTCAAAAGCGCCGAGCACCGCGGAGAAGAGTTTGACCGACTGGTCAAAGAGCTGATCGGCGCTACCGTCACCGACGGTAGCGCGAATCCCAGGGAGCAAGACGGCTCTCTCGGTCAGCAGGCGGACATGTCCATGAGAGGGGGCGCCTCGGCTTGAAAAGAGGAAACGAACACTGGATCCTTCTGATCTCTCTAAGCCTTACGATGCTGGGGCTTCTGATGGTGTTTTCATCGTCGCTGGTAGTGACCGCCTCCTCGCCGGAGTTCGGCTCTGACCCCTACTTCTTTGTGCGGCGTCAGGGGATCTACTTTGCGGTCGGTCTGATCGGACTGTGGGCCGCTCGCCGCATCGATTTGGAAAAGTGGCGCCCGCTGCTTTCCATCCCGTTCCTGCTCTTTAATATGGGGCTGCTGATCCTGGTGCTGCTGATCGGCCCCGAAGTCAACGGCGCTCATCGCTGGTTGATCATCGGCGGTCAGCAGTTCCAGCCCGCCGAGTTGGCCAAGCTCGCGATGGTGTTCTATATGGCGGACTTCCTGGCCCGTCGGGGTGAGAAGGTTCAGCAGTTCACCCGCTTGCTGCCGGCCCTTGTCCTGTTCGGTATCACCCTGATCCTGATTGAACGAGAGCCCGACCTCGGGACCGCCGTCGTCGTCGCGGGCGTGTTCATTGCGATGCTGTTCTCCTCGGGCGGTTCGATGTCGCACCTGCTGGGGTTTGCGGCAGCAGGCGCTTCGGTAGCGGTCATCGCGGTGGCCACCAAGCCGTATCGACTTCGCCGTATCACCTCGTTTATGAACCCCGAGGCCGACCCGCTGGGCGACGGCTACCACGCCATCCAGTCGCTGTTGGCGATCGGTTCGGGCGGCTTTGCCGGTCGAGGGCTGGGCGCCGGACACCAGAAGTTCAAGTATCTGCCCGAAGCCCACACGGACTACATCTTTGCCATCCTGGGCGAGGAGTTGGGCATGGTCGGCACCATCTGCGTGGTGCTGCTGTTCCTGGCGCTACTCTACAAGGGGTTCCAGATCGCGCTGCACTGCCGTCGTCCCTACCTGCGCCTGATCGCTATCGGTGTCTCTTTCCAACTTTGTATGCAAGCCTTCATCAACATCGGAGTGGTGACGGCGCTGACCCCCAGTAAGGGGATTCCGCTCCCCTTCATCTCGTACGGAGGAACCTCGCTGGTCTTCTCGCTCATTGCGGTGGGGCTCTTGATGAACGTGGCGGCGGCCAATGTGGCGAATCGCGATGTGGCTCAGACGCCGGTCGAGACGCCCCAGCGTAAGCGCGAGGGGGCGACTCTGACCTCGTCCGGAGAGGACAGTCTCGAGGCGGTCTCTTCCGGGGTTTGGGAATCCAAAGCGGCCGGCCAGCGACTGGCGGCGTCTTCGGAGCGGATGCCCCGCCCCGCGGTCGAGCCGGGTCTGGTCAAGCGTAGCGACTGGTCCGAGCGTCGTCGTCGCGGCGGAGGCGAAGGCGATGGCGAAAAGAGGTTCCGTCGCGGCCGAGGCTAACTCCCCGGCTTGAACTTTCCTCTGGCGCGCAGGGGTCTTGTCGCGCTAGAGGAATTTTCAATTTAGAGCGGGGCGGCCTTCCGTCGCTTCGCTCGAGTCAGATACAGCGGGCTCCGTCCTCAGGGCGGTCCCGCACGGGTTCGGGTCATCAGGTTTTGAGCAGCGTCAGCCACAAAAGGATTGCTATCACCGGCGGGGGCACGGGGGGACACCTCTACCCCGGTCTGGCGGTTGCCGAGCAGTTCCGTCTTCATCAGCACGAGTGCCTCTATGTGGGTTCGGCGCGCGGCCTGGAGGCCGACGTCGTCCCCAAAGAGGGCTACCCCTTTCTTTCGGTCCCGTCGCGCGGGATCACCGGCCGCCCCTGGCAGAAAGCGATGGCGGTCCTGGCTCTAGGCGTGGGGTCGCTCAAGGCGCTGGCCCGACTGTCCTCCTGGAAGCCGGACCTGGTGGTTGGCACGGGCGGTTTCGTTTGCGTCCCCGCCGTGGTGGCGGCTCGCCTGCTCGGTGTGCCGGTGGTGATGCTCGAGCAGAACGCCGTCCCGGGCCGCGCCACCCACCTTCTCTCTCGCTTTGCCAAGGCGGTTTGTCTCTCTTTCGAGGAGTCGGCGCGGTTTTTCCCTGGTCGACGCACCGTCTGGACCGGGAACCCGCTGCGCGGCAGCATCGTGTTGGGCGATAAGGTTCAGGCCCGTCAGGCGCTGGGACTCGACCCTGCTCGGCCTACCCTGCTGGTGGTGGGAGCTTCGCAAGGTGCTGCTTCGATCAACGATGCGGTGGTCCAGGCGCTGCCCCACTGGAAGGACCAGGCCTGGAATATCGTTCATCTTACGGGCCGCAACCATCTGGCCCGAGTTATGGCGAAAGTCGAAGGTTTTCAGGCGCAAAATCCTACCCTGGCCTACCAGGCGCACGGCTTCCGTAAAGACATGGAAACGCTTTACTCGGCCGCTGATCTTGTGGTATCAAGAGCCGGTGCGACCAGCATCGCCGAGATGACCTGCCTGGGCCTACCGACGATTCTGGTGCCGTACCCCTACGCGGGCGGTCACCAGAAGGAGAACGCGAAAGTCGTCGTCGCCTGTGGCGGCGGAAGGCTCCTTCTCGATGAAGAGGTAGGGGAAAAACTTAGGGGTGAGGTCGAGTCCTTGTTGCCCGATCTCGGACAGCTGTCCGAGATGTCGGACAACGCCCGTCTCGCATCTCAACCCCAGGCTGCGCGCAACGTCTATGACGTCTGTTGCGAAGTGATGAAATAAGGAGGGCACGATGCGGCAAGGCCAACACGTGCATTTTATCGGAATCGGCGGGATCGGAATGAGCGGCATCGCCCGGGTTCTGCTGGAGATGGATTGGAAGGTTTCGGGTTCTGACCTGAAGTCGTCTTCGATCACCGGTGGGCTCGAGGAGATGGGAGCTCGTATCTTTGTTGGTCACCGCGCCGAGAACGTGGTTGACGCCGACATCGTGGTGCTGTCCTCTGCCATCCCCGAGGAGAACCCCGAGCTGATGGAAGCGCGCCGACGCGAGCTCCAGATTATCGAGCGCTCTCAAGCGCTGGCCTTCTTGATGAGGCAGAAGTTCGGGATCGCGGTAGCGGGAACCCACGGAAAGACGACCACCACCTCGATGGTGGCCAAGGTCCTCGATCTGGCTGATCTTCGCCCGACCGTCATCATCGGTGGCGAGGTGAACGATATCGGTTCCAACGCCAAGTTGGGCGGTGGAACCCACCTGGTGGCCGAGGCGGACGAGTCCGACGCTTCGTTCATCCATCTCGAACCCAAAATCGCCATCGTCACCAATATCGACGCTGACGTGAACCTTTCTGCGGCGCCTTTCCGGGACCTGAACTACGACACCGACGCGACCATGTCGCGGGTGGAAGAGATGTTCGAAGTCTTTGCCCGCAAGGTGCCCGAAGACGGGCAGCTGATCCTTTGCTGGGATCACGACCGGGTACGCGCTCTGGGCGCTAAGGTCGACCTTCCGAGCATCACCTACGGTTTCCATCCTGACGCCGACCTGACCGTCCGCGATCTGCAACTCGACGGTCTACGTTGCCGGGGCGAGGTGTACTATAAAGGCGCCTTGCTGGGTCCGCTACAGCTCAATGTTCCGGGACGTCACAACGTCAGCAACGCTCTGGCCTCGGTGGCCGTGGGGCTGGCTTTGGGGCTGCCCAACGCTACCATCCTGACCGCGTTGGCAGGATACGAAGGCGTCCAGCGTCGCTTCCAGATCCTGGGCGAGGCTCAGGGCGTCACCGTGGTGGACGACTACGCTCATAATCCCCAGAAGGTAGCTGCGGCTCTGCACGCGGCCAAGACCGCTGTAGCCAAGACCAAGGGTCGGGTGGTGGCGGTGTTCCAGCCTCATCGCTACACGCGAACCAAGTTTCTCTTCGAAGATTTCTGCAGCTCTTTCTCGGATGCGGACGTGCTTCTGGTCACCGATATCTACTCGGCCGGCGAGTCTCCCATCCTGGGGCTGCGCGTCGAGCATCTGATGGAGCGGATCGTCGGCGCCAGTCCGAACCTGGAAGCCTATCATACGCCCAAGGAGAGCGACGTGCTGCGCCGCCTCTCTCTGGTGACCCGCCCGGACGACCTGGTGATCACACTGGGAGCCGGCGACGTCGGTCGCTGGGGTAGCCGTTTTTTAGCTCAATCCAACGCTGAGCTAACTCCGCAGCGCGCCGTCATCTAGCGACGGTTTTCCGCCGCTTAGCGCCCACCCGTAGTCTTACGCGGTGGGCGTTTTGCATGGCAGGCGCGTCGCCTTGTCCTCGGTGGAGAAGTTTCACGATTTTTTCGTAAAACAGCCGCGACGGGGCAGGGGAGGCGAAAGTTCTGTTGAAATTCATTCAAAACTAGTCGTAGAGAGCCACCTTGTACGCCAGAAAGATTGCCCAATTAGCCCCCACGCACGAGCGTCGGCACCTGCGTCGTAACGTTGGAACCTTGACCTACCGACGGAACCGCAAGAAAAGCCGCAAGGCGCCCGTGGCGCGTGAGATACAAGTCACGCGCCATCGCCAGCTATTCTTGATTTTTCTCTTCGTGGTCAGTCAGTTCTTCTTCTTGCAGTCATCCATGTTCGTGGTCAACGACGTGGCCGTGCAGAGCGGGGACAAGGTCGACGAGGCCTCGGTGCTCAAAGCCATGGGGATCAGCCCTGGGGCGCGCTACTGGGAGATCTCTCCCGAGAGCCTGCAGGCCGATGTCCAGGAGCTCAACGGGGTAGAGTCGGCTAAGGTCGACGTGCTGTTCCCCGGACGGGTTTCCGTCAACGTGGCCGAACGTAAGCCGTTGTTCACGGTCTCCTCGCTTGCTCGCACCAAACAGGTGTACAATGTGGACCGCGAAGGCGTCGTCATCTCGAAGGGCGCGGCTCCGGCCGGGTCGCTGCGAGTGGTGCTGGATCGCGACATCAAGGTTGGGGGACGGCTCTCGGCCAACGAACTGGAAGTTTGCGAGTACTTACGGGGCCATATCCGTCCCGGCTTGAAGGCTCGACTGGATTCGGTGCGCTTCGACGACGAGGGTGGCATGACGCTGCGCGTCGCCTATAAGGCCGGCAAGATTCCGATCCGTCTGGGTCGCCCCGAAAAGCTCAGCTACAAGCTGTTCCTACTCGAAGAGCTGCTGGCTTCCCTCAAGGCTGAAGGCGCCGAAGTGGTGTCGGTCGACCTGCGTTTCTCGACCCCGATTGTTCGCCAGCCTTACCAGAAGCCGGCTACTCCTCCCGAGGCGGTACCGGCCGAGTAGACGCCTTGTGAGCCGAGGGCGGCCTGTGCTAAACTCGGGGCATTGAGCCCTCGTCTACGAGAGCCGTGAAGGGATATGAATGTGAAGCCGACCTCTGCACCGCTTTATGAGGAGTTGGCTGAGGACAGTGCGGTCTCACCTCTGCACAAGTGGCAGCTACCCGTCGCTATCGCCAGCCTGATTCTGGGCGTCGCCATTTCCCTTCAGTTTCGAACTACCAACGGATCCTCGGTATCTAACGCCAACGGAATCACGCGCACTGACCTGGTCTCTTATACTCGTCAGCTGGAAAAAGCCCGCGACGAGGCTCAGGCCGAGCTCAACAAACTTCGTGCTCAGGTCGCCCAGCATGGCGACACCGCCGGCAGCGCCGAGATGAAGAAAGAGCTCGAGGGGTATCGCCTTCAGGCGGGACTGACCGCGCTCAAGGGGCCGGGCGTGGTGGTCCGCCTTTCCGATTCGCCGCGCCGCCCGGGGCCGGAAGAGGTTCCTTACGATTTTATCGTGCACGACATCGATCTGTCGGTGCTGGTCAACGAACTCTGGGCTAGCGGCGCCGAAGCGGTGTCCGTCAACGACAACCGGATTGTGGCGCGTAGCTCCATCCGCTGCGTGGGGCCCACCGTGCTGATCAACTCGAACCGGATCGCCTCGCCCTTTATCGTGAAGGCGATCGGGGACACGGACCAGCTCGAGGGCGGTCTGAAGATGCCGGGCGGTTTCCTGGACTCGATGAGCCGCCTGACCGGCAACGGGGGCGAGGTCGTCATCTCCAGAATGCGGGAAGTCCAGCTTCCCGCCTATCAGGGCAGCCTGATCTATCGCTTCGCGGTCCCGGAAGAGACCAAACCCGAAGTCGGTGGCGTGGGCGCGAAGGACGTGGATTAGCTTTATGTGGGTGATTGTTGGACTTCTGCTCGGCGTGATCGCCGGGATGTGGCTGCCGTATCAGTTCCCAGTGGCCCTTTCCCGCTACGTCTCGGTGGCCATCCTGGGCGGGCTGGACTCGGTGCTGGGTGGGACCCGGGCGGGGATGGAGGATCGCTTCGATACGGCGGTTTTCACCAGCGGCTTTGTGGTGAACGCGCTGATCGCCGTGCTGGTGACCTGGATCGGTGTGGTCCTGGGGGCCGACCTGTACCTGGCCGCCGTCGTGACCTTTGGTATCCGGATCTTCTCCAACCTGGGTCATATCCGACGCCATCTGCTCAATAAGCCGCCGCGTCAGGCGTCGACCATCAGCACCGGCACCTCGTTCCCTAACTGAGGCTCCCGTCGAAGCCGCGTAGCCACTGCAGGGTGGGATGGCGGCCGTGCTCTTTCTCGTATTCGAGAATGGTCTCGACCGCTTTGCCGAAGGTGTAGTGGCGCAGCTTGAGCAGCCGTTCGGCCTCGGCCGGCTGCTGCGGTTTCAGGAAATGGTATTCCACCCAGCGGGCCATGCCTTCGCGTAGAGCCTGGTTCCCCACCAGGAGATTTCCCTCGGTCTGCGCCGCATGGACCAGTTCGTGGGCCAGGATGGCCCGGAAGACGGAAGTCGGTAGACCGGGTCGGACCGTCACGTGGTGCCCCTGGCTTTGTCCCAGCTTCTTGGTTTCGTAGCGTCCCAGGTTCCCTTCGCTATGGTAGAAGCCGGCCTTCCAGCCTAGAGGCGGAGGCTTGCGGACTTCGAGCATGATCGGCCAGCGCAGGGTTAGCGCGAAGTCGCGCGTCAGTTCGGCGCGCACGGCGTCGAGCTGCAGTTTGCCTTCGAGTTCGGTCTCGACGGTGCGCGTCCCGGCAAACGGGATGCGGATTCGGAAATCGGCCTGGCCGGTCAGCTGGTACTCGATGAAGCGACCGACCGAAGTGAGGATATCTAGGATGACCACGGTGTCCCCAGAGTATAGCGAAGATCCGGATTGGAAAACATATCTGAAAAAGGTGTTGACAGGGGGGCGGGTTCGCGGTATATTCCTTGTGTCGACGCGGGGTGGAGCAGCCTGGTAGCTCGTCGGGCTCATAACCCGGAGGTCGTAGGTTCAAATCCTGCCCCCGCAACCACACGAACCCTTGAGGAATCAAGGGTTCTTCTTTTATTTCCGGATGTTTTCTGAAGGGGCGATAGGGTGCTTCCTCTCCGGCTCTCGGGGTCCGGCCGGGCTTTCGCCTGGTCTCCCTGATGGTTCGGTCGTCAGGAGGGGGATGGAGGCGCCGTGAGAAGGGGCGGGGATGAGTGAACAGTCCAAATCCAACCCTCCCGTGACCTATAACATCCCCACCCGTCTGCCCCAGTTCCTGGAAACTTCGGACAACACCAGCTATGCCAACGTCGTCAACGTGGCGATTGACGGCGGAGACTGTTGCCTGACTTTCCTGCGTAAGCCGCGTCCCATGGCGGTAGACGTCGAAGCGGTCAAGTCCGGCGACTTCCATCTCGAAATGAGCCCGGTCTCGCGCGTCTATCTGCCGGTCGACGTGGCCAGGGCGCTGTGCCAGATGCTGGGCCAGAACCTGATCGCTCTCGACGCCGCACGGCCTAGGCCCGGTCAGAGCGGCGGCGCGGCGAACTAGAAGGCAAAAAGGGCTCCTCACACGGGAGCCCTTTTGATATTCGAGGTCGGCTCAGGCGCCGGTTTGAGGGGTTGCGCCGGGGAAAAGCGACATCACCTGGTTCAGGTAGGCCAGATCCTTTTCGGTGAAGTTGCCGACCGAGGCGCGGTTGTCGAAGTAGGCGATGGCTAAAAGGCCGCCGACGGCGCTTCGAGCGGCGGTGCACAGGCAAGATCGCACGTTGTTGACCATGACGCTACCTTTCGGATCCAGTCGGGCGTCTGTCGAGGAATCATAGCTGACGAAGCCGCGACCACGATCCAGGACCGAATCGACCACCCGACGGCTGAAGGGGAACTCCAGGCGTAGAGTTTCATCGCCGATGTAGATCAGTTCGTGGCGCTCCTCCAGCCACAGGCAGCCTCGCTCGGCAAAGTTTTCCTCCATGAGCAGTTCCAGAACCCGCTTGAGATCGGCGGTTCTTAGCTCCGGGGTCAGGAGGTCACGATAGGGGGCTAGCTGTTCGTCTTGCAAGGTCGTCTCCGGTAATAGCGTCTTTCGGTGGTATACGAGGGGCGATGGAAGGCTCCTAGTGGCTATTCGTCTCAGGGGGGTTCCAGGAAGCGCGTAGTAGGATCGCCTCGGACGTCTCAGGCGCCAGCCCCAGGGCTACCAAGGATGTTCGAACCTGCTCGCGCTCGCCAGTTCGCCCCGCGACCGCGTTGAGTTTGCTCGCCAGCCGGGTGCGCAGTCGGTCCTCGCCCTGGCGAGGCAGAGCGGCCAGAAGTTTTTCGTCCGCGCTAAGATAGTATTTCTGATGGGCCGCTTCGGCCGGATAGAACCGTTCGAGCGGAAGGACGGCGGTGAGCAAGGGCTCCTGGTCCGTCCCACTGGACTGGCGCCGTTTTCGTACCGCCACAGCCGTTGCCCGCTGAGAATCGTCGACCGTGAAAATTGCGCTGGCGTACTGGCGAAAGATTGGCTGGGCGTGGGCGTTGTGATGGCTCCAGAAGTAGTCGAGCAGCCGTTCGTAGCTGATCTGTTTCGGATCGTAGAGCACCTCGACCGTCTCGACGTGGTCGCCGATGGCCGAATAACTGGGGTTGGGCAGGCGGCCGCCGGTGAAGCCGACCTGAGTGTACTCGACGCCAGGAGCCGCCGCCAGCATCGCTTCGGAGCCCCAGAAGCAGCCCATAGAGAAATAGGCGCGTTCGAGTCCCTGACTCTGTTCCGGTAGCAGTTCTGCCAGAGGGGCGAGATAAAGAGGCGGGACGTCGGCCTCGGGGTCGAGTGGAATATTGCAGCGGGCAGGCGCGCTGGATGTGGTGTTTCCGCTGCTGGGCTGCTTCAGCGCCGCAGAGGTGTCGACCAGAGCCAGAGTTCCCGCGACCGCTGCGCCGGCGAGTAGAAGGCTGAGGACGGGTCTTCGGCTGGATATCTTCACCACAGGATGAACTTCGCCCAGGCCGTCGAGTTCCCCCGGGTGACTATCCCCTTGGATGGCTGGCTCTTACCGTTCGGCATCTGAAAGGCCGGGCCGAGCCTGGGATAAGCTGGGAGAAGATGACAAAGAGAGGTGAACCTTATGCTTGACCGCGATATCGAAAAACTCATGAGTGATGAGGGTGGGCGCGCCAAAGAGTCCGCGCAGAAGCTCAAAGAGATGGCTTGGGATGAGGTCGAGGAGGCGAGCGATTCGTCTTTCCCGGCCAGCGACCCGCCGGCCTACACCAGCGCGGCGCCTCGGCGCGCCGTCAAGACGACGCTGAAGCCCAACTAGGGCTCTAGGGCCGTGGGCTGCGTTTCGAGAGGGCCTGCCTCATTCGCGAACTCTCTCCGGCCTTGACGACAAAAAGTAAAACGGCCCGAGTGGGACTCGGGCCGTTTTACTTTGATACGATCGGGGCTACTCCCGGTCGCCGTATTTGGCCTTCCAGTCGTTGACTCGCTTCTCGTTCTGCAGAAGCTCGACGTTCGAAGGCAGTTTGTCTCGCATCGCGCGGAATTCAGCTTTGCCGAAGTGCTGGTCGGCGGCCAGCAGGGCCGAGTCGCCCTCGGAGTAGCCTTTGGCTAGCATGGCATCGTATTTCTTCTTGTACTCGGGGTCCTCGAGGAAGCCTTCGACCAGCTTCCCGGTCTCGATCTCGTAGGCTTCGAGTCCCTGCAAAATCGACTTGGTGCTGCGCCCGCGGTCTTCTTCGATCATGAACTCTTTGCCGGTGGCCGGGGTGAACCGGTTGCTGTGAGCCGCGACGTCTTTGGCCGAGAGGCCGTAAGCGTCGTCGTTCCAGAGCTCCAGGAACTGAGCCTTCGACGACTCGCGCTGGGCGATCGAGGCGGGGTCGTCCGACTCGAAGTGCACGTAGACCGAGCTCTCCCAGTTTTCCTGGAGGCCCTTCTTGGTAAAGTTGGTCGAGCCGGCGATCTCGCCCTTGTCGGTGAGCAGCTGCTTGGCGTGGATTTTGCGATCATGCCAGCCGGTGCGGGTGAGCTTGGACCACTTGGTGTCGATCCCGGCGTCTTCGAGGAAGTTGACGCCCCAGCTGTTCGGGCTGCCGCCGTCAGGGTAGATCCCCGAATCGGCCACGACTTTGATGTCGAGCTTCTTGCCCGCCGCTTCGGCCTGCTCTTTTTTGGCCACGATAGCGGCGGAAACGGCGCGAGTCACCACGAAGCCCGGCAGATAGATGAACTCTTCTGCCTGGTCGATCGCGTTGAGCACCAGCACTTCGCGCTCGGACGGCTTGTCGGCGATGTCCACGCGGGTCTTGCCGGCGGCCTTGCCCGAGGGCAGGTCGATGTCGGCCAGCGCCTTCATGTTCTTCTCGGACTGAGACATTTCGATGGCTCGATTGGTGACCTCGAGCAGCTTTTCTTTACCGTAGGCCGACAGGCTGACCTGGCCCTTGCCTTCAGCGATACCGCCGACCACTTTTTCGTAGTCGCCTTCGGGAATGTCGAACATCTTTTTCAGGTCGACTTTGGCGTCTTTGGCCAGCTTCTCGAGTTCGGCCAGATTCGATGTTTTCGGCAGGTCGGTGCCGGCGGGAGAGGGGCCGCCCAGGCTGTCCAGGATGGCGGTCACGCCGCGGCGTCCCACGCGCAGGTCTTCGGTGGTGAACTTCTCGTAGTGCTTGGCGCCCCAGATGTCTTCGACGCCGGCTCCGGCCGAGGTCTGGATGTCGCGGCGCAGGTTCTCGGCCGCCCGCAGGGCGCCCTCACCTTCCATGATGTACCCGGCGTCGATGTTCTCGCCCGACCCGTTGTTGGCGTTCATGCCCAGCACGCCAACCTTGTCGCCCGAGCGCAGCACCTTGCGGTGCATCAGGTTCTCGGGGTCGCCGAGTTCACGGTTGGCCGGGAAGAACGAGAAGCCGACGTTGCCGCCCTCGACGCTCATCAACTGCAGGCCGGTGCGAGCCTTGTGGGGGATGTCGTCGACTTCGAAGTAGTTTTTCTTGGTGACTTCGTCCTTGGCGGGGTACGAGAGGCGTCCGATGTCGGTGTTCATCCGAATCGGCACGCCGGCCTTTGCAGCCTTGCCGAGTTCGCCCACCACTTCGGGCGAGGTGACCTCGTACGACTGGTAGGTGATCGGGTGGTGCTTACCGGCCTGGGTCGCCGCCGTGGCGTCTTTGATCATTCCGGTCAGCGCGGGCCAGAGGTTTTCTCTGTGGACGGCCTGCACGCTGTTGTTGTTGGTGATCATCCGGGAGTCGCCGGACTGAAACTCTTTGTAGGTGGTGATCAGCTCTTCGGTCTTGGCCTGAGCCTTTTTGTCCCACGCTTTGTCGTTAGCGTAGGCGGCGTAGCCGGCGACCAGTCCCGCAGGACCGAAGCTTCCGCCAGCCGTCGCCTGAACGGCGGCAAGCGCCGTGCCTTCGCGCAGGGCCGTGGAGACCTTGCTCTCGGAGAACAGGAAGGCGCCGCTGACGCCCATCTCTTCGCGGGCCTTGACCACGGCGGGGTCTTTCCAGTCTCGACCGGCGGCCTTCCAGGACTCCCACATGCGGTCTTTGTCCGCGCGGTACTCCTTGAACACTTCCTTGCGATAGGCGTCGACCGCCTCGTAGCTCTCGCTGGGAATTTCGCCGGTCTTGCCGAGCTCCTCGATAGCGGCCAGAGCCGCCTCTTTCCCTTCGGCCGGTTCCGCCGCGCGAATCGCTTTATACATGTCACGAAGTCCGGGCTTCGTGATGCGTTTGGGGTCCAGCGGGATACCGCCAATGGAAAACTGATCGGCCATAGGGTCCTCCAAGGAGATGGTAACTCACTCTATCTCATCACGAGGAAGTTGTCCCAGGTCGCATGTTAACATTCTTACAACAACACAAGATTGACTTATTCCGTTCTCATCCGGTTTATTCCCGTTTCACGCCGTTTCGTCAGAGTCCGGTGTTCTGGAGTTCGGTACAGAAACGCCTCAATCCGGGTCCGCTCGTTCGCCCGGTGATCACCAGGTGATCAGGGTGATCACCAGGCGGTGACCAATGTCACCGACGGTGACCGTCAGCGGTGATACCCTGAAGCTCCTCTGATGGTCTCCACAGTAGGTTCCTCGACCCTCGTCGCCCTGCGTTAACTTCGCGGGGCTTTTTTTTATTATGGCAAGAGGCTATGACAGAATCTGACAGGTCGTTGTGCTGTGCTCGAACACAGCACAACGCAAAAAGGCCCCACCGGATAACCGGTGGGGCAGTGTTCAGGTGCGGCATATGCCGCACCTGAACATCATCATGCGGGTTGGAACGGGCCGGCTTCTTCGAAGCGGCGCCAGCGATCGCCGGCGACCAGGCCGGGCGGAAATCGCTGCCCGGGGTCGACCTTGCAGACGTCGATCGCCCCGTCCGGACGCTCGACCAGCTGGCCGGCTCGAAGCAGGCCATAGTGGCCCGGGGTCCGGCAGTAGGATCCGGGAGCGACCAGGTCGCCGACCAGGTCGACGCCTCGAACCCTGGCCGCGAGCTCGCGGACTTCGTCGGTGATGGCAACCTCGATCGAGGTGGGTTCGCTCGGGCCGAGGCCCAAGACTTTGCGTAACAGGTCCATCGTGTTTCCTTCCTGGCTTAACCCTGCCAGCGGGCGTAAGGGCCGATGTCAACGTGGCAGAACTCGTGGCCTGGGTAGTAGCCGAGCCCGCCGCTCTTCCCCAGCACCTTCTCGCACACGGCGCGCAGCTGCTGGACCGTCAGCTCCGAGGCGTAGATGTCCGCCGCAGTGCCGTCCTGGTGGTTGCTGTTGGGCACTCCCCCGGCGCTCAGGTTGTAGGCGGGTGGACGGTAGGCGCTGGTCAGGTGGAGGGAACAGCCGGCGGCGGCGCGGATGCGCTCGAGCAGATCGACCAGGTCCGGATGGACGCGAACGCCGTCGTAGGCTGCGGACTTCGGGCGGAATTCGGACAGCCGGAAATGCTTGCTGACCTGGATGTCCGGCTCGCATTTGACCAGGGGCGCCGCCTCGCCGGGGTGTGCGGGAGCGTAGCGCGGATCGTTGTTAGCCGGATGTCGAGCAGCAACGGAGCCGCTCGGATAAGTCACGCCGGCGACAGGCTTGGAGGCGGTCGCGGGCTTCGGAAGTCCCAGATAGATCTTCCGGGTCTTCGCGTCTCGGGTACAGCGGAGGCCCAGCTGGCGCGCGGTCCTCTCGTAGTCGACCGGCCACAAGGGCGGGATGGGCCGCGCGGGGGGGGGGGGCTGGGG
>JAEXNA010000256.1 GCA_023447635.1 Vulcanimicrobiota bacterium
CCCGCCTTCCCCCCCCCCCCCCCCCCCCAACGCCGATGAGGACCGCATGGTCGGACACTACTGGCTGCGCGCTCCGGAACTGGCCCCCTCGATCGAGCTGAGCGACCGGATCGAAAGCACGGTCGACCGGATCGAGCAGTTCGCCGCCGACATTCATAGCGGCCGGATCACCACCCCCGAAGGCTCTCGCTTCGACACCGTGATCTCGATCGGCATCGGCGGCTCGGCCCTGGGGCCGCAGCTCGTAGAGAAGGCGCTGGCGAACGGACGTCCGCCGATGGACGTGTTCTTCCTGGACAACACCGACCCCGACGGCATCGACAGCCTGCTCGACGCCCTGGGACCGGATACCCTGGCCACCACCCTGGTGCTGGTTACCTCCAAGTCCGGCGGCACGCCGGAAACCCTCAACGGGATGCTGGAGGTCGAAACGTTCTTCTCTGCTATGGGTCGTCATTTCGGTAGCCACGCCGTGGCGGTCACCGGCGACGGCAGTAAGCTCTACCACACCGCTGAACACGGTGAGTGGCTGGAGATCTTCCCCATGGAGGACTGGGTTGGAGGTCGCACCTCGGTCACCTCGGCCGTGGGCCTTCTCCCCGCTGCGCTGGGCGGGGTCGATATTCGTGAGTTCCTGCGAGGCGCTCGCGACATGGACGCTTTGACCCGCCTTCGGGACAGTCGCCGTAACCCCGCCGCGCTGCTGGCCGCCGCCTGGTACCATATCGGGGAAGGCAAGGGCAGCAAAGACATGGTCGTGCTGCCCTACAAGGACCGCCTGGACCTGTTCAGCCGCTACCTGCAGCAGCTGGTCATGGAGTCGCTGGGAAAAGCCGTCGACCGTGACGGTAACCGGGTCGAGTCCGGCATCGCCGTTTACGGCAACAAAGGTTCGACCGATCAGCATGCCTACGTCCAGCAGCTGCGCGACGGTTTGCGCAACTTCTTCGTCACCTTTGTCGCCGTCGACAAGGCGCGGCGCGGGTCGTCCATCGAGATCGAGGAAGGGGTCCGCACCGAGGACTTCCTGAACGCGTTCTGGCTGGGCACTCGTAGCGCTCTGGCCGAGGAAGGCCGTCCCAGCCTGACTCTGACCTTGAGCGAGGTCAACGCTTACCAGCTGTCCGGCCTGATCGCGCTGTTCGAACGGGCCGTCGGACTGTACGCCGAGCTGATCAACGTCAACGCGTATCACCAACCCGGCGTCGAAGCGGGCAAGAAAGCGGCCACCTCCTCCCTGGAGCTGCAGAAGCAGATTCTCAGCCAGCTGCACAAGGCCCAGGGCGCCGTCAGCGTTCCCGAACTTGCAGCCGCGCTCCGAGCCGAAGACAAGCAGCCTCTGATCTTCTTCCTCTGCCGGCACCTGGCGCAGACCGGCCGCCTGAAGCGCATCGGTGGAGGCCCCGACTGCACCTTCCGAGCGGTGAAGGGACTGTAGGAACCAGAGCGTTGAACTCTACACTTCGCTGGTTCGAGGATTCGGACTGGAGCTATCTCAAAGTCACCGGTGCCGACCGGGTCGACTTTTTCCATCGTCTGACCACTAACCGGATCCCGCGGGCGGGAGAGCCGTTGGAGCACACCTTCTTTCTCTCCGTCAACGCCAAGGTGCTGGCCGAGCTGTGGGTGGGAGCGGAAGAGGAGAGCCTCTCGCTCTTCGTTCCCACAGCGCAGCTTGCCTCGGCCCGGGAAAACGTGGACCGCTACCACTTCGGGGAGAAAATGCAGCTGCTGCAGCCCGAAGGCCGTCTGTTCGTGGTGGTGGACGCCTCTAGCGAACAGATCTCCGAACTGGCGCGACAGGCCGCCTACGCCAATAAACCGGATCCTCGCTACGGCCCTCGGGCGGTCTGGTTCTTCAGCGACGATCCCGGCTTCACCAGCACGCTGGAAGCGATGGGAACAACGCTTGACACTTCCGATGCCGAAGCGCTGCGGATGACCACCGGCCGCCCTCGTTTCGGGCTGGACTACAACGAGGAGACCCTGTTCCTGGAGATGGCGCAGCAGGGCGACTTCTCCGAGAGCAAGGGCTGCTACCCCGGTCAAGAGATCGTCGCCCGAGTTCTTCATCGGGGTCGGCTGAACCGCCATCTGAGGGCGTTCGAGTCCGAGCAGTTGGTGCCTCCCGGGTGGAGCATGGCCTCGGAGTCCAAAGAGATGGCTCGCGTCACCTCGAGCGTCCCGAACGAGGGAGGCGGCTCTCGCGGGCTCCTTTACGTTCGACGCGAGGTCGGAGACGACGGAGCCGAACTGAGCGGACAGGGCCTCGACGGAGCGACCTACCGTCTGACCGTCCGCCCCCGTCCCTCGGAAATCCTGACCGGCGAAGGGTAATCTCGCCGGAACCGGAGGGCCCCTGGGGCCGCGCGCGTAACTAAGAGCCGTGAAGACTTATCTCGAACTGCTGGCGGATGTGCGCCACAACGGACATCGCAAAGCCGACCGCACCGGAACCGGGACGATTTCCCGTTTCGGCGCGCAGCTACGCTTTGACCTGACTCAGGGGTTCCCCGCCGTCACCACCAAGAAGCTGTTCTTCAAGTCCGTGGTCACAGAGCTGCTCTGGTTCCTCAGGGGCGACAGCAACATCGCCTACCTCAAAGAGAACAACTGCTCGATCTGGGACGCCTGGGCCGACGAGAACGGGGAACTGGGGCCGGTTTATGGTGTCCAGTGGCGACACTGGCCGACCCCCGATGGCGGCGAGATCGATCAGATCGCCGAACTGGTGCAGGCCCTCAAAACCAACCCGGACTCCCGCCGCCACATCGTTTCGGCCTGGAACGTCGCTCAGGTGCCAAAGATGGCGCTACCGCCCTGCCACACGCTGTTCCAGCTCTACGTGGCCGACGGCAAACTGTCTTGTGGGCTCTATCAGCGCAGCGCTGACCTGTTCCTGGGCGTGCCGTTCAACATCGCCTCTTATGCCCTACTGACCCATATGCTGGCCCAGGTCTGCGACCTGGGCGTGGGCGACTTCGTACACACCTTTGGCGATGTCCACATCTACACCAACCATCTCGAACAGGTCGACGAACAGTTGACCCGAACTCCTAAAGCGCTTCCCGTTTTAGAACTTGAGCCGACTATCAAGGAGATCGACGGCTTCACCCCCAATGATATACGTCTCCTGAATTATCATCCCGATCCCCCTCTCAGGGCGCCTATCTCGGTATGAATCTCTGGAAGCCGGTGTAAAGGACAACGAACCCCAGTGCAGTTTTTTCAGAACCCCTTGCAGCCGACCGGCGGAGCCGTCGGTATCGATAAGGATAAAGCCGCAGCGCTCTCGCTGTGGAATAAGATCGAGAGCGCCGTGCGCGAGCAGACCGGCAGCGATCAGATCCTGTTCCATGCCGAAGTCAAACGACTCTGCCTGGTGGTCGAAGCCGCCCTGGAAGTGTGGGACCCCAAGCGCCACGAAAATCAGGACCCGCGAGCCCTCTTCCTGCGCCAACTGTCGATCCAGCTGCGCATTCTAGCTCACATGCGGAAACTGGAAGGGCCCAAAGTCGAAGAGGCCGCTCAGAAGGCTGCCGACCGCTCGCGCCTTGACGCCAGCGGTAGCAAGTCGGGCTCGGAGTATCTGCTCGAAGCGCTGCAAGAGTCGCTCCATCTGAGCGAAGAGCAGCTTCTCGAAGGCATCGGGGTCCAGCCGCTGGCTCTCGTGCTGGTCGAAAAACAACAACTTTTCGAGGAGTTGGGGCCGCATTTCTATCGGCTCCACGACCACGTCGGAAAACGACGCTCCGACGTGGAGCGCACCTTGGGACAACTGCTGACACTGCATTCAAGAAAGGCTACCTAGCGACGGAGGGTCCGAAGGGGGGCCGTGCCGCTCGTCAACCGCTATTGCGACCGCTATGATCATCGAACTGGAAAAAGACGCCAACGACACCTTCGCCATCATCTCGCAGATGGCTAACGACTACGGAAACACCCTGGAACGGATCCACGGGAGCGGTCCTGTGGATACGCTGCACGTAATCGGCGACCCCAGGGAACTCCATCAGCATTCCGAGTATCTTTCGACCCTGGCTGGAGTCGGTCGGGTCTGGCGCATCTCGTCGTCCTACAAGAACATCGCGCGCAAGGTCGCCTCGGCCGACCAGCGCTCGGTTCGACGCGCCTCTCGGGTGGTCGAAATCCCCGGACCCGACGGGCTGATTCGCCGGTTTGGTGACGGCCGCTGCCTGTTCATCATCGGACCGGACTCGGTCCAGACCGAGGAGCAGATCTTCTCGGCGGCCAGAAAGATCGCAGAGATGGCCGACCGCCTGGGCGTTCGGGATCGCGTGATGCTGCGGGCCGGCGCCTTCAAGCCGCGCACCCGACCGACCGACTTCCGCGGCATGGGCATGGACGGGATCCGACTGCTGGACAAAGTTCGCGAGGAGACCGGCCTGCCTTACGTCTCCGAGGTGATGGACCACACGTTGGTGGCAGAACTGGCCGAGCACCTGGACTGCTTCCAGATCGGGACTCGCAACGCCCAGGACTTCAAACTGCTGGAAACCATCGGCGATACCGGCAAGCCGGTCATCCTGAAGCGTGGATTTGGCAACGACGCTGTCGAATGGTTCAACGCCGCCGAGTACGTGGCCAATCGGGGCAACCTGAACATCTTGCTCTGTGAGCGCGGGGTCAAGACCATGTTCTGCGGTAACGGCTACAACCGTTTCACCCCCGATCTCAACGTGATCACCTACGCCAAGAACGAGACGGTCCTACCGGTGATCTGGGATCCGTCCCACAGCGCCGGCGACGACGCTCTGGTCGTTCCGAACATGCTTTCCGCGCTGCCGTTCGGGCCCGCTGCCGTACTGGTCGAGACCATCCACGACGAAGCTTTCCGCAAAGACCAGATGTGTGACGCCCGCCAGGCTCTGGCGATGTCGCCGATGGAGGCTGCTGTACGCGCCGTGCTCGAGTTCGAAAAGACCATTGCGCCGGTGATCGAGCAGGCCCAGGAGTACTTTACCCACCGTCCTACGCCTACCCCGGCCCATTAGAGGATGGGAGAAAAGCCCCCGTCTCGGTTTCGAGTCGGGGGCTTTTCTTTTCTCTGGATAGGTCAGTGCTCTTGAGGCGCCTGTCGGGTAAGGTGCTGCTCGGCCAGCAGAGCAAGTTCCCTGTTGTAGCCTTCGAAAAGTTGGCGAACGGTCAGCGCCGAGGCTTCCTCGGGCGCTCCATTGCTCAGCGTTTCCGCCCGTAGGCCCGAACGATCGAGTTCGAAAGTGAAACGACCTGCTCGGCCGGTCGAGCCAAAGGTTCCCAGGGAGCGCAGAAGTCGAAACCTGGCGATCGCTCCTGCCATCTTTAATGCATCCATACAGTACCTCCTCAAGGCCGCAGCCCATACGTATGGGGTTAACAGGGATGCCCCGCCAAGGTTCCTCTCGTCCCCAAGTATGTTTGTGCCCATACGGGATATAAA
>JAEXNA010000261.1 GCA_023447635.1 Vulcanimicrobiota bacterium
CGCCCCCGACCGGGGGGGGGCCGGGCGGGCGGGGCCGGCGGCCCTGCTGCTTCGAGAGACCTTTGAGTTCACTGATGTCGGCGCCGGCGACGAACGCCTTCTCTCCGCCCCCGGTAACGATCAGAACCCGAACGTCCGCGCTGGCTTCAATCCGGTCCAGCGCTTTGTCCAGCTGCTCGAGTAAAGCTTCGTTGAGCGCATTGAGCGCTTTGGGTCGGTCCAGAGTCAGAACGGCCAGGCCGCCTTCGATCTCGATCTGCAGGTCGGGGAAATCCCGTCCCGTTTCGGTTGCTGTAGGGCTGCTCATCTGGTCCTCCTAGGAAAATCGGAATACGGAAAGGTCGGTGGGGACTTTCTTGTCCCCGCTGTAGTCGTAGAAGCCGCGGCCCGACTTGCGACCCAGGTAGCCGGCTCGGACCATCTGCTTGTTCAGCGGGCAGGGGCGATACTTGGGCTCGCCGGTTTCCGCGCAGATAGCCGAGATGGCGTGAAGCTGAACGTCCAGGCCGATCATGTCGAGCAGAGCCAGCGGGCCGATCGGCATGTTGCCGCCCAGCAGCATTGCCCGGTCGAGATCTTCGACCTTGCCCACACCCTCGTAGACGGCCCAGATCGCTTCGTTCAAGTAAGGGAGAATCAACCGGTTGAACAGGAAGCCGGCGGTGTCCTTGCACTCTACCGGAGTCTTCCCGGCCCGATGGGATAGCTCCCAAATCGCCTCGAAAGCCGCCTGGGAGGTGAACGGGGTGCGGATCACCTCGACCAGTTTCATTAAAGGGACCGGATTGAAGAAGTGCATTCCAACCACCTGGGGCCGGCGGTCTTCCTTCGTCGCGTTGGCCATCTCGGTGACCGACAGCGAGGATGTGTTCGAGACCAGAAGAGTCTTCGCGGCGCACAGGTCGTCGAGTTTGGCAAACAGATCTCGTTTGACCTCGATGTTCTCGAACACCGCTTCGATCACGGCGTCGCAGTCGCGGCCCGCTTCCAGGTCGGTCGCGGTGCTGATTCGGGCCAGCGCTGCCTCGGCGGCCGGACCTTCCAGCTGGCCTTTGGCGGCCAGCTTCTCCAGGCTTTTCTCGATGCCACCGCGGGCTCGAGCCACGGCGGCCTGGTTGGTATCGTACAAGACCACCGAACTGCCCGCGCAGGCTACGACCTGCGCGATCCCGGAGCCCATCGTTCCTGCTCCGACCACCATGGTCGACTGGATTCCATTGCTCAACTCTTCACCTCTGTGCAAGTGTCCCGGGAAAATCCGGGGGCCTGCCCTTCACTTCGCTGCTTCGAGACACCTTCAGAAGGAGATTTGGGTTCGAAAAGGTTAGATATGCCAAGCCAGGGGGTAAGGGTGGCGAATCTCGCATGCGAGAATGCGAGAATGTCGGGGCCCCTTCCTAACGAGGAGCGTAGGGCCGGAGGATCAGTTGGAACTAAGCAAATATTTCGCGACGTGGCACCCCGCCTTCGTTCATTTTCCTATCGCCCTGCTGTTTGCAGCAGCGGCGCTGGAGTTTTTCGGGTACCTGCGCCGGGACACCCGCGCCCAGTGGGCCGGCAACGTCGTCTTGATCATGGGCACGATCGGTCTGTGCTTCTCGTTCATCAGCGGGAACTTCGCCGAGATCTGGGCCGCTCACGCCCACGTCCCGCAGGACCCGATCAAGGTGCACGAATCGTACGCCACTATCACGTCCTGGGCATTTATCGCCCTGGTGGCCTTCCGCTCGTTCCTCTCACAGGAGAAGAAGCCTCATCTGTTTCGCCTCTACCTGGCTCTGCTGGTAGGAGCGCTCTATGCGCTCTACCTGACGGGGGCCCAGGGCGGAAAGCTCGTCTACAAGTATGGAGCGGGCGTGAAAGGGATCGTTCCTCCGATCCCCGCCGGAGCGCTGGACCTGGCCAACTTGACCTTGCTCAACGCTGCGGATGAACTGATCTACTCCGAGATGATGCACCATATCTTCGGTTGGATGGTCCTCGGTCTGGCCTGCTGGTTGCTCTACCAGATGCTCGAACTCCCCGGGGTAGAGAAGGTGCGCGCTGCTGGTCCCATCCTGCTGGGCGCGGGCGGCCTGTTCCTGATGATCTTCTCCGACTTCGACGCCTGGCCGCTCTCTTCCGAGAAACCGATCACCGATCCTGAAGTGCTGGCCCACAAGATTTTCGCCACCCTGATGATCGTCATCGCCCTGGGCACCTCGCTGGTCCGCCGTCGCAAGAACGCTGACGTCGGTAAACTGCAGGCTCACCTGGTAGCAGTGCTGGCGCTAGCCGGCGGCGGGATCCTGTTCACCCACGTTCACACCGGCGCACCGTATTCCGAGGTCGCGATGGGTGTGTACATCCATCATTTCTATATCGGCGTGCTGGCCCTGATGTGCGGTGGCGTCAAGATGCTAGAACTGGCGCTCCCCGAGAAGCGCCGGATCTGGGACGGCATCTGGGTCCTGCTGCTCTTTATCGTTTCCTTTGCCCTGTTGAAGTATAATGAGGGCATTCCGTGGTTCCTGAAGTACTTCTAATCGAGCGACCCGAGGAGAGAATTGGATAGTCTGTTCTTGCTGCTGGCCCACGGGGCCGACCCTCGCCCCATCTCGTGGGACGAGGCCACCGCCAACCTGGTCAAGTTTTTCGTGACCATCCTGTTGGCGGTCCTGATGTCGTACCCGGTCCTGGCCCCTCTTTTTACCGGGGAGGGCGAGGAGACGGAAGGCGAGGGGGAAGAACAGAAACCGGCCTCCCCTACCGAGAACAATTCGGGGCTGCTGGGCTGGGTCGGCCTGGGGCTCCTTCTGATGCTGAGCATGGCCTGGTGGCTGACTCGCACCTCGATTGTTGAACTGACAGCCGCCGTCGATCCGACTCCAGAGCACGCTCACACTCAGGAAAAAGGGGGCCAGGTAGCGATGTGGGGAGACTTCCACGCCGAAGTGTCCCGAATCGAGTCAGGAGAGGTCCGGGTCTATCTGACCGACTCCTATAATCGGCCTATCGCGGCTCGCTTCTTCGATGCCGAGATCACGCCGTTTGCTCCCGACTCGGAAGCCGCTCCCGCCCCGACGGAGGGCTCTGCGGAAGCTTCAGCAACCCCCGTGGCTGTAGCCACACCGAACCAGCCTCCTTCCCAGCCAGAAGAGGCCCCCACGGCTTCGGCTGTCGTTCCTCACTCGACGATGCCGGCGCTCAACGATAGCTACCGCTTCGCTCGACTTGGCCAGGAGCGGAAAGCCTACCGGGTCAAGGTCAAAACCCCCGGCTGGTCAGTCACCTTGAAATTCGTCTTCGATGGCGAGAACGGCCGTCGCTCTCTGCCGATCTGGTGCGGCACTCCTTAGGCGTTTCGGCCGAGCGGCAATATCCTGGTTACATATGATTCGCGCGAATCGTGTTCAATCTGAGTGTACCGGTTCGATCGACAACTCTGCCCTGATGGCGGCCGAACGGGTTCCACTGCGACGATGAAGGACCATCCATGCCAAAATCCAACCAGCCGTTCCATTTCCAGCCGCTCGAAGACGCCGAACTGACCGCCA
Source organism: Vulcanimicrobiota bacterium (assembly GCA_023447635.1). GTDB lineage: Bacteria > Vulcanimicrobiota > Xenobia > Xenobiales > JADMJV01 > JAEXNA01. Next base: position 3,537 of record JAEXNA010000261.1, read on the forward strand.
CGGACAACGCGCCGCTGCTGTTCACCTCGACCCCGGCCTGTCGAGTCGGCGGAGTCACTCTCTTTTTCCGCACTCGTAAGACACTGCGTCAACGCCTGGGCGTGTACGACCCGGGAGAACTCGAAGGCGTTTTGGCGGGACCCAACGGCGAAGGGGAACAGGATCAGATGCGCCGTGCTCTGAGCCGCGCCTCGAACTTTCACTACATCTTCCCCGACAACCGCGATGACGATGCCGGGATGCCCAGCTTCAGCGCGCTGCTTCAGCGCACCCTGGCCAGTTAAGCCGCAATCTTCTACGGAAAAGGAGGCTCTCTCAGCGAGAGTCTCCTTTTTTGCGTCCTCTTCCGGCGGACCCGAAGATCTGCTGCAGTTCATAGGGAACCGCGACTTCTAGCTGATCGTAGCGACACTCCGACGGCGCCTTGTCCTGACGCCAGTTCCGAAAGCGAGCGTTGTGTCGAAACTTGTCCCCCTGCAACTGCTCGAAGACGACCTCACAGACCAGCTCGGGACGCAACGGAACCCAACTCAGCTCCCGTCCGGCGCTCCAGCGACTGACCCCGCCCGGGGTGCGACCCCGACCAAATCCGGCGCCTTCCGCGCCTTCTCGATACGGGCCGAGCAGCTCGAGCAGGGCCACCTTCTCGGCTTTGCTGAAGTTCGAGGCGTGCCCGACGTAGTGCAAAACCCCTTGTTCGTCGTGCACGCCCAGCAGTATGGAACCGACGGCTTTGTCCTCGTTGTCCTTGAGCCAGCGGAAGCCGGCGACCACGCAGTCGGCCGTTCGAGCGTGCTTGATCTTGGCCAGGCGACGCTCGCCGGGCGCGTAGATCGCTTCTGGCGGTCGAGCGATGATACCGTCGAGTCCAGCCCCTTCAAAGCGCGAGAACCACTCCCGGGCGGTCTCCAGGTCCTCTGTCAGGGGGGTCAGGTAGAGAGGCGAACTCCAACCCTCCTCCAGGCTCTCCAACCGTTCGCGGCGCTCCCGCTGGGGCTTCTCTAACCAAGACTCTCCGTCGGCAAAGAGCAGATCAAACGCCACATACGATGCGGGGGTCTGTTCAGCCAACATCTGAACCCGAGAGGCGGCCGGGTGGATACGAAGCTGCAGCGCCTCGAAATCCAGCCCCGATTCGGCCGCGATAACGATTTCGCCGTCGAGCACACAAGGCGCCGTGAACTGCGCCCTCAAGGCCGCCTCGAGTTCGGGGAAATATCGATTCAGCGGCTTCTTATCCCGCGACTGCAAGAACGGCTCCTGGCCATCCCAGAAGACCAGGCAGCGGAACCCGTCCCACTTCGGCTCGTAAAGCCAACCTTCGGGAATCTCGGTCGAGGCTTTGGCCAACATCGGAGCGATCGGAGCTTTTAACATCTCTAGTCCTTGGACACGCGGACCGGACCTCCTCGGCGACGACGCCGACCGTTCGGTTCAGACTCGAAGCGCGGCTTCTAGACGGGCGCTGAACAGCGCCTTGCCGTCACTGAACCGGAAACCGCGTAGTTCGAGCGCTTGCCCGGGCAAGGCGGGCTGGGACTCGATAGTGACCCGGTCACCCAGTTTGGCCTCGGCCAGAAAATTCACGTGATAGGCCTGCAGCCTTTGATTTTCATGGACGGCCCAGGGCAACGCATCGAGGATCCACTGAGCGAAACGAACGTTGTTCGCGTGTCGGTTCATATCCAGATCGCCGGCTCGGACCTCGAAGTCGGCCAGGTTCTGCCAACCGTCTTTGAGCACCGGAAGCTTGAGCGGGCTGATCTCGAGCGCGAAGTCGCCGCGAAACTGTCCGGGCAGATCCTTGAAATAAAGCGGAATAGGACGGCGCGTTCCCGTGTCGATGGTGATCCAGTCCGCGCAGGCCTGGCCGACTTGTTCCCCTCCGACCAGCAGTTCGAAGTCCCGGGTCACCACGGCCGCCCCGGGGGGACGAAGCCAGGTCCTCACGGTGACTGTCTCTCCCCAATCGGGCCATCGCTGCATGCGGACCCGCTGACGAATCAGCACCCAGGCGGCGCCCCGCTCGGTGGTTTCCAGATAGCCCTGCTCCAGGTGGGCCGAATGGATCCAGGCCGATTCCTGCATCAGCCCGATCAGGCTCTGCAGGCTGAGCTTTTTATGAAAGTCGACCAGGTACGAGGCCACCGGGTAGTGGCAAAGCCAGACCGCCTTTTTGCTCACCGTGCTACCCCTCCAGTTCCAGGTCGGAACGGACGGCCCAGCGCAGTTTGGCACAGGAGGCGCGAGGGTTGGCTCGACACTCTTCCGGGCCTGGAGCCTGAGGAGAGGTGGAAATCTCGCTGTAGACGCCTGACTGCAAGCCTAGAGAGAACGCCTTTTTGACTCGCCGGTCCTCCCCCGAGTGGAACGACAGGATAGCCACCCGCCCGCCCCGCTTCAAGCACCATGGCAAGACGCCCAGGAACCGGTCGAGCACACTGAACTCTTCGTTGGTGGCGATGCGCAGCGCCATGAAGGTGCGCTGCAGCGCTTTTTTGACGGCCGAATCTTGAGGTCGCGGCTTCAACGACGACAGCCCCGCCTTCACCGCCTCGGCCAGCGCCACCGTGCTGACAAGCGGGAGTCGCTGCTTGATGGCCCGGGCGATCACGGCCGCCTGCGGCTCATCGGCGTAGTCGAACAAGATCGCTTCCAACTTCTCCTGGCTAAGCCGTTCTAGCAGTTGGGAGGCCGGTTGGCCTTTTTGAGGGTTCAGCCTCAGGTCGAGCGGTCCGTCGGCTTTGAAGGTAAACCCACGGGCGGGGTTGTCGATCTGCATCGACGAGACGCCCAGGTCGGCCAGCACCGCATCGAAGCCGCCCTCGGTCTCGTGCAGCAGTCCCCGAACGGCAGCGAAGTTCATGGGCCGAGGCGAAAAGACGTCCTCCGCGAAACCTCGGGCGCGAAGACGCTCTACGGTTCGCGGCATCTCGATCGGATCGGTATCCACCGCGAAGAGATGTCCGCCCGGAGTGATTCGGCGCAAGAGTTCGGTAGCGTGTCCACCATAACCCAGAGTGACATCGAGACAAACTTTACCGGGAGATGGTTTCAGCACGGACATGATCTCGTCGACCATGATGGGTCGATGAGAGCCGGCGGGGGTATTCCCCTTGGCTTTGATGTGCTCGACCTCGGAAGCGTATTTCTCGGGATCGTGCTCTTTGTAGCGGTCCTCGAAGCGACGTGGGTTCTTCCCCTTATAGCGGACGCGGCGCTTGTGTACCGAAATTTCCTCGCTCATTGGAGAGGACCTTAGTCCAGAGCCAGGGCTATCCTTCCACTCGCCTCCTCGTCGGCGCTGTTCACCGCAAAAAAGATGAACATTGGGACAATTCTCCCAGCCGCTCAGACAGGCAACAGAGCCTCAAGAAGCAAACCCTCCGAGCTATGGAGACCGGCCATGCCCCCCTGACCGACTGGACCGTCGGCGACGTGATCGAGAGTCGTTATGAGATTCTCGATCAGATCGGGGTCGGTGGGATGGGCGTGGTTTGGAAAGTCCATCACCGAGAGTGGGACCGGGTGCTGGCGCTGAAAATGCCCCTCCCCCATCTGGTCGGATCCCTGGCCCTGCGGGAACGTTTCGTGCGCGAAGCGGAAACCTGGGTTGGGCTGGGCGTTCATCCCCACATCGTCCAGTGCTGGTACGTGCTCAACATCGGGGGACGGCCCTGCTTGTTCCTCGACTATATGACCGGCGGGTCGCTCAAGGACAAAATCGCGGACAAGACCGTCGAACCGGGTATGTGGGCCCGCATCCTGGAATTGAGCTTACAGATCGCCTCTGGCATGGCTCACGCGCATTCGCGTGGCGTGGTTCACCGCGACATCAAGCCAGAAAACCTCTTATTCAAAGACGACGGAAGCATCGGCGTGACCGACTTTGGCCTGGTCAAGACGGCGGTTCCGGAAACGCTCGACATGAGCACCGGTCTCACCCACCAGACGAACCTTGGGGTCTCGGGCGCCGGCGCCTTTTTGGGTACCCCGCAGTACGGCGCCCCCGAACAGTGGGGATCTGCGGAACGCGTCGGCCCAGCAGCCGATATCTACGCCTTCGGTATCACCCTTTACGAGATGTGCTGCGGCCGGCGGCCTTTCGATGTCGAGGGAGATCCGAATATTACCCTCAACGACCTGCTCAACGCCCACCTGAAGCAGACTCCTCCCGACCCCCGAGAGTTCTTCGGCGGCATCCCGGAAGACCTGGTCAAGCTCTGCTTGCACTGCCTGGAGAAAGAGCCGACCCGACGTCCTGCCTCCATGGCGGCGGTGCAGCAGACTCTGACCAATCTTTACGCGCGACTGACCGGACAGCGCTACCCGACCATCGAGGCGCTGCCGAACACCGCCAACCCTGACGTGCTCAACAACAGCGCGGTCTCTCTCCTTTCCCTCGACCATAAAGACGAGGCCCGCCAGGCCTGGCGCAGGGCGCTGAGAATGGAGTCAGCGCATGCCGAGAGCCTGTACAACCTGACCCAACTCGAGCGCCGGGAGGGTCGCATCGGCACTCAGGAAGCGCTACGTCGGCTTCAGCAGGCCAAAGCCAACTATCCCTTGGCGCTGCTCTGTATCGAGCAAGGGCTCAGCAAAGAGGCGGTCACGATCCTCTCCGAGGCCGACACGGAGGACCCGATCAAGCGCGGTCTGACCCAGCGTGCTCTGGGCGACGCGCTGATGTACACTCAGCAGTTCTTCGGCGCCGAAAAAGCCTACCAGCAGGCGCTGAACCTGATGCCCAACGACGACTACACGGTGCTGCGCAAAAAGGCAGCCGCCCAGGGGCGTCGTGACGTCAACGGTACGGTGCTGTTCCCGATCAACACGGCGCGTAGCAGCGTCGCTACCGGAGAGCCGTCGCTGCGGTTAGCGCTCGGGACCAGGTACCTTCTCTCGGTCACCCCGAAGGCGTTCCTGGTCCTCGATTACGAAAGCGAGCAGATCTCATCGCGGGTCGAACGAGTCGAAGACGCCCGTCCGGTCGAACGGGTCTGGCATCACGGTCAGCGACTGCTCTTGCAAGAGCAAGGCGCTTTTCAGCTGAGGACCCTCCCCGATCTGCGTATGATCGGTCGCAAGGGCGGTAGAGTGATGGCCGTCGCCCCAGACCTGAGCCGTCTGGTCTTGCTTACCCGCGAAGGGCCCTCTCTGTACAGCTTCGAGAGCAACACTTTTGAACCGATTAGCGGGGCGGACCCCGAACCCGGATCGCACGGGCCTCACGCGGCGTTCGACGCCAGCGGCGAACGGCTCGCCCTTCTCCTGACCACGGGAGAGGTAGCCTGGCTCGATGAGAACCTGAGAGCCGTCCCCGCCGCCTGGCCCAGCGCCTTCGAACAGCCCTCGAACCCCACCGCCATGGCGATAGGTCAGGGCGGGACGCTGTTCATCGGCTATCTGTGTGGAACGGTCAACGCCTACGACCTGACCACGCGAACGCAACTTTACACGGTCAAGCTTCCCGGACCGATCCATGGGCTGGAGTTGGCCGGCAAGGACCAGCGCCTGCTGGCCGACTTGCGGGCGATGAAGGTGCTGCTCGACGAAACCGGCAGCGTGCTCTGGCAAGGTCCGGGACCGGCCACCCTCGACCCCGGAAGGCAGCGCCTGCTGGCCTTTCAGCGAGGACTGCTGCACCTCTACAGCCTGCAGCCGTTCCATCTGCTTCGCCGCTGGGAGCAGCCGGTCGAGAACCTGATCGGACTCGACGTCGCCCCGGACGGCGGTATGGCCGCCTCCTGGGACCGCAACGGGGTGGTGCAGATCTGGGAGGTGTTCGAAGAGCATCGCGTCTACGAACGTTCGGCCCTGCTCTCGCCCGGGCAAAGCTACGCCGATCTGATCAGCGGCGCGGCTGCCTTCCCCGCCGCGCTGGCGCAGGCCCATGCCTCCCTGGAGCAAGGCGACCTGCTCGAATCTTACCGCGCCCTTCTGCGAGCCCGTTCGATCTCTGGCTACGGACAGACACCGGCCGCTCTGGATCTGAACTGGGAGCTGATCAACCGCATGGGCCGGGATCAGGTCGACGCGGTGTGGGACCGCCTGACGGTGGGTGGACATTCGCCCGGGCCGGTCGATATCTCGCCCACTGGCGACCATCTTCTCATAGTTTTCGGACGCCAGGTCTCGGTGCGGCAAGAGACCACCAGCGTGTCCAAGATTCTCTGGGCTCATACCAGCCGGGGGCGAATCCTGGCCGCCAGATTCGAAGCGAACACCGTGTTCTACGTCGAAGAGAGCGGCCGGATGGTCCGCCTGAGTCTCGAGGACGGTACGACGACCGAAGAGTTCCGTCTCGAGGCCGGACTGCTGAGCGACGTGCACCTCTTACCGGGTCATTTGCTCTTTGCCAACGCCAGCAGCGTGGGCAGCTACGACCTGTCGTCGCGTCGAATCACGGCCCAGAGCCCTGCCCTGGAAAAGCCGCCGCTGCGGGTCTTCCCCTGGCACAGCGGCAGCTGCATCGTGGTGAACGAGACCGCCTTCGGGGTGATCGATCTGGGGAAAAAACCGGGGGCGGTCCTGCTGCCGTTCCACCCCAAAGCGTACCAGCCGAAAGCTCGCTTGACCTTCGCCTACCACGATACCGTGCGCAAAGTTATCATCGTGGGCTCCGAAGACGGCACTCTGGCCATCACCGACGCGGGCAATGGGCGACTCCTGTACGCGGTCGGCAAGGTTTCCGGCGCGGTCACGGGGTTCGTCATGATCCCCGAGTTGACGGCCGCCGTGGTGACCACGGCTCGAGGTCAGCTCTATTTCTGGGACATGATCGCGGAAAGGGTGTTAGAGGGGCTGCTAGCCCATCGAGGCGGTATTCTCGACCTTCGCGTCGACGCGACCGGGCGCTATCTGGTGACCTCCGGGGTCGACAATCAGGTTCGCCTGTGGGAGACCTCCTGGACGGCCTCGCTCTCCCTGGAGCCCCGCCCCACCCTGGAGTGGCTGCCCACGGACACCCCGCTGGGCAAGCTGGCTCGTTTTTTCCGCCTGGGGGGATAGCATCCCAGGGAGACCTCCCAGGGATAGCCCCGGATAGTCCCGCTGTAGGACCGCTCAGAGCGAAAGGAAAAATCGCGTCTCTGCGGGTAAGCCCTCCGTCATGAAAAACATTCGCGTCGTCCTCGTCGATGATCATCCGGTGATTTTGCAAGGGTTCAAAGCTATGCTCGAGAGCATGGACGGGATCGAGGTCGCTGGAGTCAGCGACAACGGCGTGGACGGACTGGCCATGATTCTCAAAGAGAAGCCCGACGTGGCGCTGATGGACATCATGCTTCCCGGCTCGTCGGGGCTCGAGGTGATGCGCCAGTTGAAAGAGCAGCTGCCCGAACTTCGAGTGGTGCTGATCACCGCCTCCGACTCGGACCTGTACCTGGTCGAAGCGCTGCGCTACGGCGCGGCTGGTTTCCTGACCAAAGACTCTTCCCGCCTGCTCCTGCAGTACACGGTGCATGGAGCGATGGAGTCCGGGGTAATGCTGGCCGCGGAACTGGTGGACAAGGCGTTCGGAGCCATCGCCCGCGCCGCCGTCAACCTGGGCAAGCCCAAAGAGGCGGGCGGCCTGCCCTCCGTGATCGAGCTGACCACCCGCGAGATCGACGTTCTTCGCCTGATTGCTCAAGGCAAGACCAACGCGGCCATCGGCAAGGCGCTCTCTATGGCCGACGAAACGGTGAAAACCCACGTACAGGCGATCATGTCCAAACTCGGCGTGCGCGATCGTATCGGCGCCGCCGTGCAGGGCGTCCGCCTCGGCCTGGTCGAGTAGCTCCTCTTTCTATTTCGCGGGGAACTCTCGTGGGCACGGTAGGTTTATACTCACCGTGCTCCTTTCTATTTAACCCGCGACCAAGGAGCGTGGCCGGGAGCACAGAAGTCTTCAGTGGGGTTGTCTACGATGGAGGCTGAAGCTGCAATTCAAGCAAGCTTCTGCCGGAAAGGGATGTTTTGAACACTCGTATCGCTTTTGTCATGATCACTGGACTGGTTGGCGCGGTCGCTGCCCTGGCCGGAGAGTTCCGTCGCCGCGAGCGCGCCTTAGAGTCGCGACAGACCGCTCGACGCGTTGGCGTGCAGGTCGACCTGCCCGAAGAGCAGCGCGTGGACCTTGCGTACCGCAAAAAACTCTCGCCCGCCGAGTGCGACATGGTCGTCTGGCTTAGCTAGCCGGGCCAGCCACCATAAAAAGAAGAACGGCTCGCCCTCTTGACGAGGCCGAGCCGTGTTTTGTTTGTGCCAAAGTCCCGG
>JAEXNA010000002.1 GCA_023447635.1 Vulcanimicrobiota bacterium
CCGCCATAGAGCGGCCCTCTTTGCATGTGAAGGAGAGTTTTTCCCATGGCTACTATCGAGTCAGTCAAAAAGTTGGTGGCGGAACAGCGTAAGGCCCAAGAGGACGCGCCAAATCCGAACGCCGAGCGCTTCGCCGAGATTGACGAGGCCCACACCGAGGCCGTGCGGTCCGGTAATGCACCGGGCGAGCGTATGGCCATCATGGTGATTGCGATGGCCGCTGCCGACGGCGATGCCGAGCGTGCGATTCGCATCATCAACGATGACTACAAACGCAGCGACATGATCCCCCAGATCGAGCGGACCATGTCAGCTCAGAATCCGGAGAGCGGTGGCTACCTGGCACCCGAACGATGGCACGATGAGATCATCCCGTACGTCCATGACACGGCGCTGCTCCCCTCCCTCGGCGTTCGTATCCTCGACAACCCGACCGGCAACATCTCGATGGCCCGCGTCAGCGCCGCCGCAAACGTGCACTGGAAGGCCCCCGAAGGCGGCCGGATCAAGCAGACCAAGACTAAGTTCGGTCGGCTGAATCTCAGGGACAAGACCTGCGCGGGGCTTGTGAGCGTCACGAACAAGCTGATGCGAATCGGTGGCCCATCGTTCGTGAACTTCATCGACAACGACCTACGCGTCGCTGTCGGTACGGGGATCGACAAGGGGGCCTGGTTCGGTGATGGCAGCGAGGACGAACCCGCCGGCCTCTTCAGTAAGATCATCGACGTGGCCGGCGTGAACAAGGTCGATCTGTCGACGACCTTCGACCCTGATTCTCTGGTCGACATGATCGTTGCTCACTTCAAGGCGAAGGGCACTGCAGTCAATCTGCGCTGGGCTGCGAGCGTTGGCGTCTGGGGCGCGCTGATGAAGATGCGCTACGCGACCGGCGGACCGCACATCTTCCAAGAAGAGCTCTCCCGCGGCACCTTGATGGGCATCCCGTTCCACTGGGGCACGGCTCTGGAAGTGGATGGCGACACCTCCGGCAAGCTCGGCCTGGCCGACTGGAACGAGTACATCCTCGCGCCCAGCCGACCGGTGGAGATCGCCAAGAGCGCCGAAGCCGCCTACTACGACGAGGACGGCTCTATCACCGCTGCATTCCCGAACGACGAGACTATCATCCGCGTGATTTTTGGTGGTGACATGGGCCCTCGTCGCCTGCAGTCCTTCACCTTGGCCAAGAGCGTCAAGCTCAACTAGCCACCAGGCCGCTTGGCCTTATCCGTGTTCAGGTGCGGCATATGCCGCACCTGAACACACCCAAAGCTCTTCCAGCACGGAAAGGATCGAAGCAGCACATGCCTGTAACCTATAAAAACCGCCTGACCATCGAACCGAAGTTCCTCAATACCGGCTTGTCGAAAGACGACGCCTCGGCTACCGCCAACGGGGTTGTCATCGATACCCACTCCGTCGAGATGTTGGCCAACGGACCCTATGCGGAGGGTCTGCTGTTGGCACAGGTCGAGGGGTTCACCGGAGCGCCAACTGCCGCGTCGGTGAAGTTTCGCCTTGAGCATTCTGACGATGGCGCAACCTTTACTCCCGTCACCGCCTCTGAGAACGTGGGGGCCGAAACGCTCGACTTCGAGAGCACTTCCCCTGCGGTGAAGACTCTGGCCTTCCGCCCCCAGGGATTGAAGCGCTACCTTCGCGTCGCGGTCTCCGCTCTGACTCTAACCGGCGGTACCACCCCCCGGGCCAAGCTCCGAGCGTTCCTCATCCTCGACGCCCCTCGGTTCGTCTAGCACGATGGCGATCAACCCCGCGTGCAACGCACTGACTAGCGTGTCTCGTCTGCGTGCCGCGGGGTTCGGCGGCAACGCGAGCGAGGATTCTCTGCAGCTAGCCATCAACGCCGTTTCGGCGGCCGTAGAAAGAGGCTGCGATCGCGTCCTGTCCCGCGTCGTGACTTACGCCGAAGACGGGGACGAGCCGCCCGAGCTGCTGGCCGGCACTGGCCGCCGGATGCTGGTCCTCCAGCACTATCCCGTGATCGAAGTGCTGGAAGTCAAAATCGGCGAGCGTGTCATCAATGACTGGCGACTCATCCCTGGTCAAGGCTCCTGGGGCGGGCTATATCGGGCGCGCCGGTGGCCACGGCTCGAGGGCGCGTGGGGAGAACTCGTCGGCGACCCCGACGGCGATCCGTTCTTCAACGTCGAGGTCAGCTATCGGGCTGGCTTCTACGCCGTGGAAGCCGACCTCGAGCACGCAGTCATGCAAGAGGTCGACCTCATTGCCGGCGGCTCGGGCGGGAAGGCGACACGGCGAGTTCGCAGCGAGCGGACTCCCGGCGGATGGAGCGTCTCCTACGGCGACACCGAGCACGAATGCTCCGTGTCGTCAGCGCGCATCTTCGCGGAGTACCGAAGGAAGGACCTCGCATGAATCGGGACCGACTCGAGCACAGGTGTACGGTCTCTCGCCCAACCGTGACCAGGCAAAACGGTAAGACGGTGGCCACCGGCCCACAGTCGGTGGCCAACGACGTGCCCTGCTGGGCGGAGGGGATCGCGACGAAGGTGCGCGCGCTGGTCTACGGTCGCAGCGAGAGCGCTCGCTACGTGCTGACCTGGATGGATGATGTTCTCAAGAACGAGGACCAGATCACACTAACCCATCCCCCCGTCGGCACGTTCGTCGTGCGGGGTATCCAGCATGATATCCAGGGTGGCTATTGGTTCGGCACCCTCGAGGAGCGCAAATGATCGCCATCGAGGTCGACGACCGAACCGCCGAGGCTCTGCTCGGCCGCAAATTGACCGCGCTGGACCGCTTCCTGGGCCTAGCCACCAACCGGGCAATCCGGCTGGTGGAAGGCAATATGAAGGGCCGAGTTAAGCTTCTTAAGCGGCCGCAGAACATCCAGGACGCAACCCGGCGCACGCAGCCCAGCACGAATCCTATCCGCTCTCGCCTCGAGGCGACCGGCGATGGTGTAATCGAGCTGCGGCCACACCTCACCAGCGCTCGCAGTCCAGCCATCCAGAAGCTTTTCGTTCAGCTCGGGATCGGCGACCAGCTAACCCGTAAGGGGCTGTGGATGGACCCGAAGCGCTTCATTCGCGGCCCAGGCGGCCGGTTTATGGGAAGCAAGCGGAACAACGGCTATAAGAGTCGCGACGGCCTTCGGTTCAGCGCCTTCGAGGAGAAGGTCAAGATCGCTGGCTCGTTTGGCTTCTCGCGCGTCGCCGGCAAGTCGAAGCGTGTCACCCTGGTGCGCGCCGGCCTGCGGAACTGGGCGGAACAGCAGAGCAAAGGCACCCAGAGGCTCCGTCACACGGTTCGTCTCGGCAACCCCGACGCCCTGATTAAGCTGGTCCTTGCGCCCACGGTCAAATTCACGCGAGACCGCGTCGCCGCTATCTTCGGGGACGCTACCAAAAAAGCGATGGAGATCGAATGAACTTACAGCTCGACGCACTCGCTGAGCACGTGCGAGACCTGGTCTGGGAAAATCTCGGTACCGAATTGCAGCTGGTAACCTGCCAGCAAGGTTGCCCCGAGCACCTCCGCGCTCCCGAGGACGTGCTCGAGGCGGTGCCAGCTGTCCTCGTCGATCCGCCCAGGTGGGGAGGGGCACGGCCCGACACCGACCTTCCAATGATCTCAGGCACCGTCACCCTCGGACTTCAGTTCCTCCGACGTGTCCAAGGCCCGACATCCGACAGCCCGGGCGAGGAGCATCCACGAACTACGGTTCGACAACTCGAACGCATCGCAGCCCTATTTTGTCAGCCGGGCTGGCGCTTGGAAGGCTGGGACGACTCGGCCGGCGTCGAAGTGCTCAAGATCTGGCCATCCGACGTCGTCCACGAATACGACCTGGACTACGACCAAGGCAAAATCCAGGTCGCGCTGGGCTCCATCACTCTACAGGCGGAAGTGACCGTCTATAGCACGGCCGGCTAGCCGGCACAAACCCAAATCAACCAGAGGAGGCTCGTCGAGTGGCGGGCCTCTTTTGCATGGAGGAAAAACATGGCCAATCGATATTTTATGAAGAACTGCTTACTCGGATTGGGGGTCGCGTCCTGGGATGGCTTCAACCTCGGGTACACCAAAAATCAGGCGAAGTTCGATTTCTCGTACGACATCGAGCAGTTCAAGACCGACGCCCCTCTGGTTTTGACTGGCCAGACTACTAAGGAGCTGATGTGCTCTTTCACTGTCGGCCTTGCTGAGCTATCTCCGCAAAACGTCGGTATCATGCTCGGCGGCCTGAACGTTCAGGTTACTGGCGGACTGGTCACGATCGGCCCGTCCGATAACCAAACCCGCACCTTCAACGGCAACTTTTACGGCACCAGCGGCTATCAGTTCCTCAGCCTCGACGGCATCAACAGCGTTGGGTTAGTGCTCAAGAGCGCGGACGGTCAGACCACCTACTTGAACGGCGTCGACTACTTCCTCCTGGGCGCGTCGGACGTCGTGCTGCGCCTGCCCGGTGGCGCTATCCCGGTCGACGGACAGGTACAGGTCACCTACCAGTACACCAAGGCGATGGGTGAGCAAGTCAACCTGGGGGCCGTGTTCAACATGAACATCGGTCGATTCGACTTCGTCCACAAGCGGCAGAACTTCCACAAGCTGCCTGTGTCCCTGCGGATGCACAAGGCCCAGGCGAATGGAGCGATCAGCTTCAACTTCCAGGAGTCGACCCACATGGTGAACGACCTGGTCGTCAACGGGATTTACAGCGATGAACATCCGCTGAATCCCATGGGCTACATCCACTGGCAGCAGCAGGCGGCCTGATGCGCATGGACCTCGATCTCGCCATTGATCGGGAAGAGTGGGAGCCGACGGTCGCAGGCCGTCGGCTCCGCTTTTTGGAGCTTAGCAATCGCGAGCTCACCCGCTACGCCAACCGCCTCGAAGAGCAGTACGAGAAGGCCGTCAAGATCATGGTCGACCGCCCCGAGCTGCCCCTCGACCAGGTCGCCGAAATCGTACTCAAGCACGAGGACGAGTTCTACCTGTGGCTCATTAACCTGCATACCCCGACGTCCGACGCAGTCGACCTGGAGTGGGTGCGCACAGAGCTGACCAGTTCTATGCGTGTCAGGCTCCTGGCCAACGTCGACGTCCTGAACAACGTGGGGACCCAGGTGGGAAACTGGCGGGGGCTCCGGGAGGAAGCGATCGATCGTCGGCGGGCTGGATTGACCTTGCCGACCTCGTTGGAGCCCGCTACGGAATCGACCCCCGACTGATCTGGAGCGACTGGACGCCCCGGCAGACTCTCGCCTTCTGGTGGGTCGCCGCCCGCGAAACCTGGCGCGCTCATACCCACGTCTACCGCGCCCAAGGTGCCGAGATCGAGGAGCCCGACTGGGAGGCCCTCCGCTCTGGCAATGGGTCGACCCTGTCCCTGGAGGAAGAGTTTGCACAACTCAAGCGCGAGCACGCTGCGAATCCAGAGCTATGGGCACCTGGCAACCCTGAAGACGGGGGCGAGGTCTTCGCTCCGAGGTAACGATCATGGCTGAGGTACCCGTATTCATCCGTATCCGTGGAAGCAAGGACGGCTCGGTGAATGCGGTCCTCGGCCAAGTCAAGGGCGAGGTAAAGAAGCTCACCGGTGACGTGGTCGACGCCGGGACCAAGATCGGCGTGTCATTCGGTGCCGGCTCCGCGGCAATCGTGGCCATGGGTGCCGCTGCGCTGACCACAGCTGGCAAGTTCGAGCAGATGGGGGCGAAACTCACAGCGTTGCTCAAGGATGGGGAAGCCGCCCAGCGTTCGCTGCTGCAAGCGGCCTCCCTGGCCACTCTCACCCCATTTTCGGTCGAAGGCCTCGTGAATGCTACCGTGCAGCTGACCGCCTACGGCCAGCGGGCAAGGACCATCCTGCCCCAGGTAGCCGACCTGGCCGCTGCGATGGGCAAGTCGATCGAGGAAGCCTCGCTTGCGGTTGGCAAGGCAGCGGGCGGGTCCGCCGAGGGGTACCAGAGTCTCCGCGACACCTTCGGGCTGACCACCATCGAGCTGAAGAAGCTGGGCGTTGAACTCAACGCCTCCGGCGGCCCCCTCCTCCGGACCGCTGACCACATCGAGACGGCTAGAGCTGCAATGCTCAAACTCATCGAGATGAAGTTCGGCGGCGTGGCCGAGGCGCAGAGTAAGACCTTCGAAGGCGCCATGAACAACCTTGGCGACGCGGTTCAGCTCTCGATGAACAAGGTCGGTCAGAGCATTCTACCGATCGCCACCCTCCTCGCGAAGTTTGCCGGCGACGTAATCGGTCGGTTCCAGGAAGTTCCTGGGCCCATCGTCGCCACAGGTATCGCACTCGGCGCTCTGACGGCGGGCGCCCTTGCCCTTGTCTCGGCGGCAACGTTGGTCGGAGCAGCGCTCATTTCGTGGTATACCAGCCTCGAAGCGGCTGCGGTAAATTCTACGGTGGCTAAGACCGCCATAGACGGGCTTAGCGCTGGCTATGGTCGCCTTGCAGGGGTCATCAACACCGCCACGGCTTCGCAGAGTCGCTGGGCTGTGGCCGCGCGTGCTACAGCACTTGGCTTGACCGTGGCTACCGGCGTCTATATGGCGGCGTCTATCGCCATCCGTGCCTACGAAGACGCAGCCATTCGCGCCGGCAATGCTATCGAAGTCGCTTCCAAGAAGTCAGTGGATGCCACCAATCGCTGGAAACTCTATCGAGACGCCGTAAATTCGGCGGCTGCTGAATCCGGTGTGATGGTCGACCGTGGCGGAAGCCTTGGTCAGACCGCTGAACAGATCCGCGAGGCGTTTGCGAAGACGTCGCCGGCGACGCTCGTAGCAAATCTGGAAAAAGCCGGGGTAACCCTCGAGGACATCCGGAAAGAGGCAGGCGCAGTAGGGGACGCCTTGGACCTAGCGCAGGAGAAGTTCTCGAAGGTAGCCCGGGTCTCCAACCAAATTCCCGACACCGCGAACCCCAAAGCGGCCATCGGCGTCGGGAGCCTCGCAGAGTTCTTCCCTGGCCGCACCGTCGTCACCATTGAAGAGATTCGAGCCAAGGTCGCAGAGCTGCGCTTCCAAATGAACGAGGTAGCGCGGACTAAAGAGGCGGTGACGCAAGCTCTCGGTGTGTTCGAGAAGTTCGCCGCCCCGCTTCAGGTCGCAATCGACAACGCCAAGAAGCTTGATACCTTTCTCCAGTTCGCTAAGTCGTCTAAGGACCTGCAGACGTTGCAAACCCGCCTTCGTGAGACCACTGACGAGGTGAGGCAGTTTGAAGCTGCGGCAAGGGCACAAGGGCTTCCCACAGAGGTCTCTGCACTGCAGCGTGACCTACTCACCGCCACCGGCACTCGGGCGGAGTTCGTAAAGTCGTTCCTTGGCGTGCTCGAGCAGCAAGCGTCGGCCGAACGCGACCTGGCCACCACGGTCCAGAAGGCTGAGCAGGACAAGCTCAGCGCCATCGAGCGCACTCAGACACAACGCAGAGCCATGTCCGAAGCCTCCAAGGCTGACGACCTGCGCGACGCTAAAGAGCGGTTAGCCGCTGTCCAGGGTGCGATCGAGGAAGAGGCCTCTGTTCAGCGTCAGCTGGATGAGGTACGAGCGGTCAAACGCTCCTCCCCTGACCTCGCCGGCGTCGACGAGCGCCTTCGCCAACTCGAGCTCGAACTCGAAGGCGTGCGCAAACTCGCCGACGAGGAGGTCAAAGCGCGGACTGAGGTTCGCGACGCGGCCAAGAAGCTCGCCGATGATCAGGTGTCCAACGCTCGCCAAGCCATCCAGGATCAGGTCGACGCGGCGCGCGAGCTCACCGCCGAGCTGAAGAACTCGGAGGGCGGAAGCGCCGCGACCGTTTCGGGTCAGCTAACCCAGGTTCTGGCTGGTCTCGATCGCTGGGAAGCGAAGAACAAGGCCATCGTGGCCAGCTCTCGCGACGTCCGACGCGCACTCGAGCAAGCCCGCCAGGCGGTCGAAGGGCAGCAGGCCCAAATCCGCGAGCGGGCTCAGGCTACGAGGCTCGACGACATCAAGCAGAAGGTCAGCCTCGAGGTGACCGACGCCACGGACACGATCAGCAAACTGAACGCCGTCCGCGGCGCCATTGCCCAGATCAATGCCGAGCGAAAGAGCGGCCTGGTCGACGCCCAAGCCGCTCAGCGGGCGCTGACGGAACTCCAGCGCCAAGAGCTACAGCTGAACAAACAGAACAACGCCGAGATCGCCAGCAAGGCCGCAACCCTCGCCGGCATCGCTCAGGGCGACCTGGAATCTCAGGTTGAGTACCTGCGTGCGCGTCAGGCAGCCGGTGAGGATGTCACCGCAGTTCTTATCGCCAAAGAGAAAGAACTGCTCCAGGCAAAGCTTGACGCCATCAATGCCGCCTACGAAGCGGACATCGCAGCGAACAAAGACCGCGAGGTCGCGGAAGCCGAGCGCTCGGCGGCCGTCAATAAAGTGCTGCGCGACGAGGCCGCCAACCGCCTGCGTATCCACACGGAAACGCAGGCGGCGATCGACGGCAACAATGTCAGGAGCGGCCGTGGCGGCCGATCCGGACGCCGTGGCGACCAGATCGGTACCGGGCTGGGTGTCGGGGGCGAGGTTAGCGAGGACGCCTATTCTACTGGGATCGGCACGTCGTCTTTGTCAGGTGGTCGGCAGATCAAGCGGACGCGGAGAGTTTACGTTCCGACTCCTGAGCAGGTTGGCCGCCAAATGGGTCTGGACCCCAAGGGTCAGACCCATTTGCGTGACTTGCAGACGCAGGCGGATACCTCTGCCAAGCGGGTGGCCGACGTGGACACCAAAGCCGCGACTCAAAATGTCAACGTCCAGAACCAGTTCGAGCTCGCTATCTCCGTGCAGGGCGGAGGCTTCGCCAAGATCGCGGCAGACCCCGGGTTCGAACGGAGTGTGTTGGCGATCGTCGAGCGTCAGTTCAGGACCCAGGGCTACTACGATGGAGGAAAGGGGCCGTCAGTATGATTTGGTGGGAATGGTTGGGCGAAGGTGAGATCACCAAAGACGTCGTGTTCGCGCGTGTGCTTTCCGAGGTGCCGTCAGAACACGCCGGCGGCTACATCTACGAAGAGCTCTGTCCCACTGAGAAGGAGAGTTTCGAGGCGCGAGGGCTGACCCGCGCGGAGCTCAACGTCCTGAAACTTGAGGCTCGGAAACGTGTACAGCCCAACGTCCCGTACACTTTGTACGAGAAGGGTGGCGGCACCGTCGAAGGGTTCATCACTTCCTTGCGATGGTCGATGAAGGAGTTGAACGGCACGAACCTACTTGTGGTCCGGATCGAACTGCTCGTAGTCCCGGGCGGGCCATTGTGAGTACTGCTGCGGTCTCCGGGGCCATCAACGGTCGGCCGTCTGGGTGGTCTCTTACCAACGTACTCAACGGCGGTTGGACCGGTCGTCTCGAGTTCGCACGACCTATGGCAACTCGGTTCGACCCGCTGGCGGAGGTCGTGCTGACGCTCGCCAACCAGCCCATCAGCAGCACCGGCCTGAGCTCCCCGCCGATGCTAGTGACTTTGCGCGGTAGGCGCTGGACCGAGCAAGGAGTCTCGACCGTCTACGAGCTGCTGGACCGCACCTCGTGGCGCCTATCTAGCGGCTCCGAGAGCTTCGAAACCTTCATCGAAGGCACTGCTTCGGATATCGTCGAGGCTATTGGAGAAAGAGCTGAGGTCGATATCGGTAACGCGCCGAACTTCTTGCTCTACCGCGAAGACATCAAGCTTAGCACCCTCTGGGACCCTCTCCGCCGCATTGCGGTGGTGGGGGGTCGTACCATTCACATCGGGACAAGCGGGCAGCTTGTCTTTTGTGATGCCAACTGGAGTACCACAGGGGACCCTCTGCGGCCGACCTCAGTAGAGGAGGGCTATCGACCACTTGACCGGGTTGATCGTCTGTTCGTCACCAAGACCACGGGTATTGGGAGTCCCAGCGGGCCCCAGTACTTCGACTTCACGAGCACAGGCAACGCCAGTGGTCAGCTCCACTGGCCGATCGGTCCTGGCCCGAACATCGTCAACGAGGGCGGGGTGGGGAACGTCGCTTGGGTCACGTTGTGGGACGGCGACCCGAACGCAGGTGGACGAGCGCTCGCGATCAGGCCGCTCAACGGTGACCAGGTGGATGGCATTTCGGTGCCGATCAACGGCGACTGGCCTGCCACTCATTTCACCGCGCTGGTCTATCCGGACCTGATTAGCAACCTGCCGACCAATGCTCGCCTGCGGATCGACGGCACCCCGCACAGTGATCTTCCCGCTGGGATCGACGGCGCGATAGCCAAATCCTACGGGACGGGGCGGGGTGCGGTGAGCACGTTCAGCGAGTCGATGATCCCCTCGGTCGCCCACGCCGATTCGCACTGGCAGTACTGGCTGGCCGAGGCCAATCGCGGGACCAACTACCTCACGGCACGTGGCCCTCTGCAGCTTGGCGCAGCCGTGGGTAATTACTTCAGCTGGACTCCCTTGGGACTCGGCGGCCGCATCGAGCAGGTCACTCATTCGGGCGGGGGCAGCGTCCCTACCACTGAAATCGTCGTCAACTGCGATCTCGCAGCCTAGGAGGCATATGCGCTCACTCTGGAACCGCCGGCCAACCCCCTCACCCATCTCTGTCGGCCAGTTCTCGGGATCCGAGGCCGACGGCTACAAGATGTTCCGCAACGGGAGCTACTACTCAGAGCCCAACAGCCTGGTCGCTCCCACAGTGGGCGTCCCGGTGCTAAGCCTCGAGTTCGGCATGGGCTCGCAGAGTTTGGCTCTAGACTTCGGTGGGTTCCGCGCCCTGGCTCCGTCGCCCGAGGACGAGGAAGAACCGTGAGAAGCATGTGGGGCCGCCGACAAGAGCCGGCGAAAAACGGAATGGCAAAATACCTCGGCCTCTTTGGCGGACTTGCTCGCTGGGAAATCGACGGCCAAGTCTACACCGATAGCGTCGCGTCGGTTGGCGGTGGCGCCCCGGCGGTCGGCAAATCCTATCCGGCGATCTGTGGCCAGCCCGACACGCGCTCGCAGTGGGTGGCGCTGGTCGCAGGGAACACGGTGCGCATTCATCCGAAGGCGATGCCAAACGAGCTTTCCCACGACTGGATCTGCTACGGCGCGAACTACCGTCGAACCTGGAGCTGGACGCGCCCTGAGGGTTTTGCCTGGGAGACCGCAGAGGCTGTCTCCGCACTGCTCGCCCTGGCCACCGACGTGCGCTACGAGACGCTGCCGACCGATCTGGGCCCGCCCCAGGGTCGCGGAGAGCGCAGCGCGATCTCGGCTAACGCCGTCTCCACGGACCAAGGAGGCTATTTCAGCTCGCTCGATATCACGTCTATCCTCGCCACGATCGACGCCGAGCACACCTACGCCAGCGCGGTCTCGATCGTGCGCCGCCACGGCCAGCTCCTGGTCGAGATCCAGGCTTTCGATGAGGTCAATGACGAAGAGATAGGCGAAACCACCGTCAACGAGTTCTCCTACCTAGCCCGCCTCAATGCAAGCGACATGACCAAACCGGCGCTGGCTATCGAGTGGGTTGTGAGATTGGACGAGGCGTTCCCTAATTGGCTGACCCG
Organism: Vulcanimicrobiota bacterium; assembly: GCA_023447635.1. GTDB lineage: Bacteria > Vulcanimicrobiota > Xenobia > Xenobiales > JADMJV01 > JAEXNA01. The sequence goes on from JAEXNA010000002.1 coordinate 11,557, forward strand.
CACGGACAGGATCGGGGATTGCCTGGTTTTCTCGCGCACCACCGAGGGCGTGGTCGAGCGTCGTTGCGTTGTCCTTTTACAGGCTCAGGAGCGCGACGATCACGAGGGGCTGTACTCTCGTCAACTCGTGGCCTGCCACGTGGGCTGGGACGGCGGCGAGGTCAAGGCCGACCCGATCAGCTACCAGTTGCCTCCGACCCCGGCTGAGGTCAACGCGGCCGAGGCTAGACCTCTCGCCTGGGCTGACGAGGCCAGCGGGCGGATTTGGATCGACGGGGCGAGCCTGGTCCTCGGCAACGGTGACGGCGTTGCGACCGTTGCCCTGGATTGGGAACTGGAGACGACGGCTCCCGAGGCTGGCGCTGGCGTCCTCAAATCCGTGATGGGCAACCGCCTGATCTACTCCGGGATCTGGGAGACGTATGAAACCGTCGTTGACCATCCGATGAGGACGGACCGGCACAATTTCGGGGAGGTCTACACCACGACACGCATTGAGCGCGCTCGCGGGCATAGCCTGTTTCGCGGAACTGTCGTGATCGACGCCCAGACTGGTGCCCTGATTTCCCGCACGGCCTATAGCGGCAGCGAGCCTGCAGGTCAGCTCGAGGATTCTCGATTCGACTCCCTCTGGGAAGCCGAATGGGATCACCGCGTGCCTGACCGTGGCTACGGAGCGAGGCCTCTGCCCGGGGGTGGTCCACTCGACGAGGAGGCCGTGCTGACGCCGGAGACTCACGCCTACTCGATGATCGACCGCCTGAGAATTTGGAGAGGCAACCAATTTTTTCACACCGCTGGAGCCTATCCCGAGCCGGAGGGCGGCTACCCTGATCCCGACGAGACCCACCCGTTGATTTCTCTAGGCAGGGAGAATGTCACGAAACAATCTCCATATAGCCCTAGGGTTATTGACGGGGTGCTGTACAACCAGAGCGAGTGGGACGCGTGGGAATCTCGGCGCGACCAGTACATGGTAGACCAGGCGCTGCTGCTCAACGAGGCGGCGAGGTCCAGGCCGACCGGGGGTAACGGGCTCAGGGGCGACCTGCTGCGCCTCACCCCTTATAATGGTGCATTCCGACAAACGTCCTACTGGGATGCAACCTGGGAGACCCGCGTGCCGTTTGAGGAACCGATCATCTCCGAGCAAGTTTGCTCGTTCACCTCGGTGCTGGGCCCTTCGTCCCCACCTGGTGGAGGCGAGAGACTATGGTTGGATTTCGGGAACCCCTCGGGGGTGACCGGTCTGACCAGCGCGGTTCCGCGAGCGCCCGCCGACTACGCTCAGGCGCTAACCCGGAGCCGTTACGAGTACTTCGATGAAGCCAGACAGGAGATGCTTTCCAACCCGGACCCCGACCCGTCCAGCTACTGGCGCGGAGCCGAGTCGATCAGTGGGGCTATCGAGTACGACAACGGTGACTTCGATATTTGGGCTGCCCTCTCAGGGATCGACCAGGATATCCGGATTGAGCGCAAGATCGTCTGGATTGGCCGTGGCACCTGGCTCGATCGATTTGCCACCCCTATCCAGCACTGGCGCGAGAGTCCGTGTTGCAATACGGGCCGCCTCACGGTCTGCGGGCCGGAGGGCGGCGAGTATTTTGATGACGCGGCTGGCGAGATGAGGGCAAGGCCTCTCGTCTGGCGGGCCGAGACCAACACCGGCGCTCAGGCGTGGATTTCTACCCTCCCAGGCACTGGCGGATTCGTCTACTGCCAGGCGGGGACGCCTATCGCTCTCGACCTGGGAGAGGACGGGATCTGTACGCTCACTCCGGTCCTGATCGGCGGAGAGCCCAAGATCGTGATCCACAACCCTCAGGGGCAAATCCTCGGCACACCTGACGGCACGGCTGACCAGCTCGAGGCAATGTTCGACCGTACCCGGTTGGTGCGCCAAGCTCTCGACGGTGGAACGCAGCAGTGGGGCCCGCCGACCTAAGAAGGAGATCGACAATGGCAAACCTCAAGTCCATACGCCGCGGCGACACGTGGCACGGCCACCTCTGGGTGGTCGACGATCCCGTTACGAAAGAGCCGCAGGATATCACCGGCTGGACCTGCGCCCTCGAGGTACGGGCGAGCGAGGGGATCGACGGCCCACTCGTCTGGTCGGCTACCACGGCCGACGGTGGGCTACGCCTGATCGACGGGGACGGTCGGGAGCTCGAGATCAGCTGCTGTGGGTCGCGGAAGAAAGTTACGAGGACGCTTGAGACGCTGGGCTATCTCTACATCGTGGAGGCTGTGGGTGTCGACCTCGACCTGGTCGTGGCGGAGTGGTTCTTCCGTCTTCGCGCCGTCGACCCCAACGGCATCAAGATGACCCTCGACGACGGGCGGTGGAGCGTCACAACGTGACGCAGGAGGAGCCGCTCGTCTCGGTGGTCTCGGCCGTGGTCTCTGGGCCCGGGCTGACCACGCTCTCGATGCCCGTCGAGTCAGGGCCAGTCGTAACCTCTGCTCAGGTCCCTGGGCCTGGTCTCACGCTCACCTCGGCCAGTCAGCCCGGGCCGGGGCTCTCGGTGCTATCGGCTCAGGTCTCTGGCCCGCCGGGGCGGCCGGGAGCGGACGGCGCCGGCGCGACGATCCGAGAGCGCCTTATCGGACCTCAGGACGGCGAGAACCGACGTTTCACCACGACTCGAGCGGTACTACCCCAGACTGCCAGCGTCGAGCTGAATGGCCTCGGCCAAGACCCTCTCGCACACTTCGCTATTACCGGACCTAGGGAAGTCACACTGGGCATCGCCCCGCCATCCTGGTGGTCACTGATCATCTCTTATCAACCAGACGAAACGACCCTATAGGAGAAACGCATGGCTTTTTTCGACGCCACCCAACAGATTGATAAACTCCAGGTCAAAGACCTCACGACCGACCTGGAGGCCCTGGTCCCCCTCACTCAGAAGGGCGCCGCAAACGGCGTTGCAACCCTGGACAGCGCGGGGAAGATCCCCGCGTCGCAGATTCCGGCCATGGCGATGGAACGCACCGTGGTCGTGGCCAACGAGAGCGCAAAGAATGCCCTGACCTCCGCCCAGGTTCAGAACGGCGACCTGGTCAAGGTCAACTCCTCGCCGGTAGCCGTCTACACGGTCGCCGACGAGACGCTTCTGCCGGGGGCCAGTGCGTTCATTCTCCTGCTCACCGGGTCGACCGCGCCCGTGGATTCGGTCTTCGGTCGTATCGGCGCGGTAACAGCGCAGGCCGGGGACTACGACTCCGAACAGATCACCTACGCCGGTGCCGTAGCCGGGGCGGCGAACGTGGAAGCCGCGCTGGACTCGCTGCAGACCCAAGTCGACAACGTGCAGCCGATCCCGACCTTCCTGGACGGCACTCCGAGCGGCACCCCGAACGGCACGCTAAAGGATTTCGGTCTTCGTGTTGGCGGCGTAGCTCGAGCCGTGGTTCCGGGAAGCCTCGCGGTGTTCACGAATAACCTCTGGTTCGACCCTTCCGGCTACACGCTAACTAGCGGGAACACCGTGATCACCTTCACGACCGCACCGCCGAGCGGGACTCGCATCCGCACCCTTGGCCAGGCTGTGCCTGTCTAATGGATCCCTTCGCCAGCCAACGCATCGACGAGGACCAGATCCTCGTCACGGATGCTAGCGGGTCCCCGGTCGCTTCGTCTCTGCTGGTGACGGCGGATCTGGCCGGTGGGTCCGCTGGTAGGATCGGCACGCTCAAGGTGAACCTGGGCGCGACGGCCGCGCCTGGGGGGTCAGACGGCTTCCTGTCTGGTTACCGCGTCGGATCGATCTGGCGCTGGGGCTCGCGCTGGTGGCTGTGCTACGGCGACGCGCTCTGGAGAGAGGTGGCGGACGCCGCCGCCCTCGTGGCCCTCGCCAACGCGGTAGACACGCTGGAAAGCCGCTGGGTATATACGGCCGCCCCTCTGATCGGGGGCGGAAATATCGGCGCAGGGGACGTCGTGCTCTCGATGAGCAAGGCGGGGATGTCAGGCAGTGGATGGCTGAGCCAGGCCGATTGGCAGTCGTTCAATAGCCGCGCTCCAGGCGAGGACTTTCTCTACGGGTATCGGGCCTCCAGCGAATCACCGTCCGTCACGCTGACTGGTTCCGCTGGCTATGTCACGTTTGCATTCAACGCCGACAATAGCAGCGCTGGCTCTATCTCCGGCACAAATGGGATCAGCCTAAATCAGGGCTCTGGGTCCTGGTTGCTCCTCTACCAGGTGTCAGGCTGGATCACCGGGGCGACTACAGGAGAGATGACGGCGAGCGTGGCTGACAGCGGTGTGGGATACGCACGCAACACCCAGAGCCAGAGCCGTTGGTACAACAACGGAGGAGTAGCCACGAACTGGACGATGTCGGGCATGCGCTATATCCACCAGAGCGACCTCGCCAGTGCCGCCCGCATCTACCGCCTCCGGCTAGATTACGTGTCAGGTATGGCTCCGGCCGTCGCGTGCGCCCAATTTATGGCCATTCGCCAATCAGGAGGCTAAGGTGATCCTCGAATTCCAATACCCGCTCGTCGTCGGCCCGCAGTGGGTCCAGTTTTCGGCCGTCGGCCATGAACCGCTCACCGTCGTCGAGCTAGAGCTCGCTGTGGGCCAGGCCTCGTCCGACCGCGCGATGGAGGCCGCCCAACTGCTCCGCCAGCAGATCGTCGCCGACGGAGGTCCCGAGCTCGAGCTCCGCGAGGAGTATCTGCCGATGGCCCCGCCCGAGCCGACCCGTTACGAGCGAGTGCTCCAGATCTACCTCGACAGGGCTGGGCCCAATGCCGGACCGCCCCAGCGCGTGATCGCTCGCTGGGCGGCGACCAACCACATCCGGATCGAGGACGCGGTGCCTGGCTGGGACGAGCACTCGGTCCTCAGCCTTCTCGCGGCTCCGCGTACCACCCAGATCACGGCCGCGCTGACTACGTTCGGTTGGGGCGTGGCCATGTCGCTGCTCTCCACCGCCACGACCGAACATCACCCATTGGCCACCCCGGACCTGATCGCCGAGTATCTCGACGCCTGCCGGGCAGAGGGCGTGATTCCGCCCGGCCAATAACCCCAGAGGGCTCGCCCTCACGACCTGGCCACGAGGCCCTGAAAGGAGGGCCTCGTGGCCCCTATCCGACGCAAGAAAATCCAGGGCTTCCTACGCGAGGGAGCGTTCTTGGCCACCGCCGCAGCCGGCGGCGGCCTGACCCTGTTTGCCGACGTCGCTAGCGGCGGCGACGACTCGAACCTGTTCCTGAAGCTCCTGGGCCAACTTGGCGCAGCCGGCGGTTTCTGGCTGCTGTGCAGAGACAAGGACAAGCGTTGCGACGAGCTTTCGGACCGCCTGGTCGCGGCTGAGCAGCGCCACGCTGGCGAGATCGCCGACATTCGAGCAGAGACCGCCGCCGAGCGCAGCCAATTTGTTACGGCCCTACTTGGCCAGAAAGGAAAGGCGAAATGAGCGAACCCACCTGGCTCCTGATCGCACCAGCAGAGGACCCCAAGAGCGCCCGGGCCATCTC
>JAEXNA010000005.1 GCA_023447635.1 Vulcanimicrobiota bacterium
AGCTTCCGCGCATCGGCGAATCCACGAGCCCGGCCCACTCCCCACCTCTACTCAGCTCGAGATATGAACGTCCGGTCGTAGAGCACCCTACTGAGGGTCGGATTACTCGCCTCAAAGTGGCAAAAGAGCCCCCTGACATTTCTCAACTTGGACGCGCGTTAACATCCTGTCCAAAAAAAGCGCGTTCCCGGGGGCTATGATGACTTCACAAACAACAAGAAATCCAGGAGAACAGAAATGACCATCCAGCCTAATATCCCCCAGAACATCAACTTCCTGAAGAGCGCCAAGTTCGCTGCTCCCCAGGCCGCCGTCAAGGAAGCCTCCAGCCAGGCCCTTCCCTCCGACGCCGCCGACATCAACTTCAACCAGCCCGCACCCACCAAAGCCGAGTCGCTCTTCGCCGCCACCGCCTCGAAGGCCGCTGAACTCAAAGGCAACATCGGTGAGCACGTGCCCGGCGAAATGATTATCCTCACCCGCCCCGGCTTCTCGCTGACCGGCGAAGAGGGCTCCGTGGTTGCCGACTTCGGCGCTTCGGTCCTCGGTGAGTTCAAGACCCCCGGTGGCCTCTCCAAGAGCGCCGGCGGCGAATTCCTCCACATCAAACTTCCCGCTGGCGTCTCCGTCGAAGAAGCGATGGCCGCTATGTCCGAAGACAGCCGCGTACAGTTCGCGGTGCCGAACCACACCTACGGCCTGCCCGACGGTGAGAACAGCCAGGGCGTGACCAACGACCCCGACGCCAGCAAGCTCTGGGGTCTGCACAACGAAGGCCAGACCGGCGGTAAAGTCGATGCCGACATCGACGCCCCCGAAGCCTGGCAGATCCACACCGGCCGCAGCCAGGCCCAGGGTGGACACATCACCGCTGTTATCGACACCGGCGTCGACTACAACCACGTCGACCTCAAGGCCAACATGTGGGTCAACCCGGGTGAAATCCCTGGCGACGGCATCGACAACGACGGCAACGGCGTCATCGACGACGTGCACGGCTACAACGCCTTCGACAACACCGGTAACCCGATGGACGGCCACGGTCACGGAAGCCACTGCGCCGGTACCATCGCTGGCGTAGGCAACAACGGCACCGGCGTCGTCGGTGTGAACCACCAGGCCAACATCATGGCTATCAAAATCTTCTCCGACGCTGGCAGCACCAACGCCGCCGCCATCATCCGCGGGATCCAGTACGCTTCCGACAACGGCGCTCGCATCACCTCGAACAGCTGGGGCGGCGGTGGAGCCAACGCCGGTATCGAGCAGGCGTTCAAGGATTCGTCCGCACTGCACATCATCGCTGCTGGTAACTCCGGTTACGACAACGACAAGCGCGCTAACTACCCCTCCAACTACGAAGGTGACCACATCGTCGCCGTGGCCGCTACCGACCACAACGACGGCATCGCTCGCTTCTCACAGTGGGGTAAGAAAAATGTCGACTTGGGAGCTCCCGGTGTGGACATCCTCTCCACCGTCCCCGGCAACAAGTACGACACCTACTCCGGCACCTCGATGGCGACCCCTCACGTGGCTGGCGCCGCGACCCTCATCGCCTCGGCTTACCCCGAAATCAACAACGCCGACCTGCGCGCTGCTCTGCTCGACGGTACCGACAAGATCGCTTCGCTCACCGGTAAGGTCGTCACCGATGGCCGCCTGAACGTCAACAACTCCCTGCAGGTCGCCAAGAACCTGACCGAGCAGGCCGAAGCTCCCCAGGCCTAAACCGCCCTACCGGTCAGGTCCCCTGAAATACGGGGACCTGACCCTCCAAAAGTTATCAACCCAGTGATGGGTTCTACCTGGAGGTCCGAGAGACTGGACTCCTCGGATCAGACGCTTAATTTAAAGCGGACCCTCGCAGTACGGCTGCGGGGGATTTTTTTTGCCCGGATTTAGGGACTGGCATCCTCAAGAAGACCCCGTTGGGGAAAATCCGACCCTTCCCAATGGTATAGTGCGCCGCGCCGCAGGGGGGATATTGGCCCCCTTTCGCCTTCAGAACAAACTGGAAGAAGAGTTTGACCGCGCCCGCCCACGGTGGGCGCTTTTCTGGAGGACCCTTATGAACCGCACCCCACGACTGTCCGCCGAGGCGAAAATCTTGCTCGGAGCCTCGACCGTTCTGGCGCTTCTGCTGTGGGCCGCCCCGGTGGCCGCCATCGTCGTCAGCCTGACCATCCTGTTCGGCACAATTCTCCTGGTCCTGACGCGACTCGCTTGCGCCCTGGCCGCAAGACCCGCCCACCTTCCGACCGAGGCCGTGGGAGACCAGTTCGTCTCGATCCACATCGCCACCCACTCCGAACCAGCCGAAGTGGTGAAGGCAACTCTGGACAGCCTGGCCGCTCTGAACCATCCTCATTACGAGGTCATTGTGCTCGACAATAACACCTCGGACGCATCGCTTTACGAGCCGGTCCGCGAGCACTGCCGCCAACTGGGGTCGAAGTTCCGCTTCTATCACTTCGACGACGTCGAAGGCGCCAAAGCCGGCGCGCTGAATCTGGCCCTGCAGCTTTCCGACCCTCGCACCGAGGTCGTCCTGGTGCTCGACGCCGACTATCAGGCCCTACCCCACATTCTGGAGACCGGCCTGTCCCATTTCGTAGACAGCGGAGTGGCCCTGGTCCAGTTCCCCCAGGCGTATCGCAACAGCGACACCACCTGTGGTCTGACCTGGGACTATAAGATGTTCTTCGACGTCTACATGAACCTGGCCAACCACCATAACACCGTGCTCTCTACGGGGACGGCGGCGTTTGTCAGCAAGCAGGCGCTGCAAAGCCTGGGCGGCTGGACCGGCGACACCCTGACCGAAGACGCCGAACTAGGACTCCGCCTCCATCGACAAGGCTATCGAGGCGTCTACGTTCCCGAAGTGGTAGCCGCTGGCGAAATGCCCACCGACTTCACTGCCCTGCGAACCCAGCGCCGACGTTGGGTCCTGGGCAACGCCCAGAGCCTGAAACAGGTCTGGCGCGAACCGTCGATCGACCTGGGACGAAAGTTCCTGTTGAGCATGCAGCTGACCGCCTGGGCCAGCCCGCTTCTCCTCTCCGGCGCCGCCTTCCTGACGGCCGCGCTGCTGAACCAGGTCGCCTACGTCCCGGCCGCCGATCCGGTCATGGCGTTCACCTCTCTTGCCATCATCTGGTACCTGGTCGGAACCCTGGGCTTTTTCGCCATCGCGGTGACCCGCCAGGGAGCCTCGGTCCTGACGGCTTTCCGCGCCATGCTGGCCCACATGGGGACCCAGTGGGAGGCCTCGCTGGCCTGGTGCGAACTGTTCGTCGATAGCGACAAAAGCTTCCAGCGCACCGATAAGTTCCTGCGCGCTCCGGAAACCACCACGCTCGTCGCGACCGTCAGCCTTTCGCTGGTCTGCTGCGGGCTTGGTCTGGATCTCTTGAGGGTTGGAGGAAGCCCCTGGCTGGCCTTCGCCTGCTCGCTCTCATCGCTGCTGTTGTCGGGGCTGGGCTACTTGCACTGGAATCTCCAGATGGTCCGGAAGCGAACTCATCGCTTCGGACGCCCGCTGCCAACGGCCCTCTCGGGAGCGCTGAAACCAGGCCATGTCCACACCTTGAGTAAGACTCGTGACGTGTCGCTTGCCTGACGGGGAAAAGCCTGAGACGAGGCGAAACATGAGAGGATGCTCGATCTCGAATTGCTGAGAGGTCAAGGCGAGGCCGCCTGGGACGCCGGTCATTGGGAACCCGCGCGGGCGGCCTATGCCTCGATCGTCGAGCAAGAGCCGGCCGACCCGATCGCTCGCCAGCGCTGGCTCGAGTGTTTGCTGGCGCTGGGCTCGCCCGACGAGGCGTTGACGGTGGCCGAGGATCTGCTCGATAGGCTCGAGCAGCGCGCCGATCTCGAAGGCGCCCTGGCCGTCGCTGAATCGCTCCTCGCCATCGCCCCCAACCAGGAACGCACGCTATGGCGTGCCGTCCGGATCCACTTTGCCCTGGGCGACTCGGCGGCCGGGATGGGACGAATCCGGCAGCTTTCCGACCGCTGGCTCGAGGAGAGTCAGGTCGAGCAGGCGCTGGCCGTTCTACGGCAGGCCGAGCAGCAGTATCCCGAATGTATCGACATCGGAATGGAACTCGGTCATCTGCTGATCGCCCTCGGATACGTCGACGAGGGCACCGAGCAGTTCCGCCGATTGGCTCATCGCACTCTCGACGTCAATTTCGAGGACGCCATGGAAGCGTTTCGCCGCTGGGACTTTCTCAAGCGCCTGATCGACGGCAGCGGCGACACCCTCTAAAAATACCAGCGCCGACGTCCGGAAAGGACGG
>JAEXNA010000179.1 GCA_023447635.1 Vulcanimicrobiota bacterium
GACCAGGACGACCTGGACGGAAGGCTGCTCCGTTTCGAAGCGGGCCAGTTCGGGGAGCATGCGTCGTCCCCCCTCCGACCATTCCGCGGTGAAACAGATCAAGGTCCAATCTCCGACGACTCGGCCGACCGTCGGGGGAGGCTGCCGCTGCCCGTGGACCGGTGAGACGGGAACTCGCTTCGCCTGCGAGGCCGCCCAGATGAAAGCGCCCAGAAGAGCCAGGAGCGCCAGGGGGCGCAAGACGCGGCGGTCGATACGGTTCAGCAGCTGCGCAGAGCGGGTCATCACGGGCATCTTCTCCTCTACGACCGTGCTCCCTGGAAAGCATGCCCGCCATGGTCTTGACAAGAGCCCTGCGCGAAGCTAAAAGTACCTAGATATCCTGGAAGGGGTATTTCGATAGGCTATTTGGCCTGGCGAGCCTGCTTCCAAGGGTCGACTTAGGAGCGGAGATCCGCACCGGATCTTCTAGGAGGACGCCATATGGCCAAGAAGAAAGAGAATCGGGTTATCATCACTCTCGAGTGCACCGAGGCTCGTAAGGACGGACTCACCCCGTCCCGCTATACGACCACCAAGAATCGTCAGAACCATCCTGAGCGTCTCGAGATCAAGAAGTACAACCCTTACCTCAAGAAGCACACCGTTCACAAAGAGATTCGCTAGGTCTCTTGGACGGCTCGGTTTTCCGAGCTGCTCCAAGCGCTAGAAAGAAAGACCGCCTCGAGGGGCGGTCTTTTCTTTTCTCCGGTCGCTCCTGGAAAGGCTCCGGCCTGCCCAGAGGCCGGGGCCATAGGGCTAATCGGGAGGGGACCAGACGAACTTGGACGGCTCGCCCATCTCGGCGCTGACGGCTTCGATCTCTTCGTCGTCCTCGACGGCGTCGAGTTCTTGCAAGATCGCCTTCGACAGGTTCAGATTCTTCTTGTCGCCGAAAACCGCTTCCCAACGATCGCGCTCCAGGCGCAGGACTAGCATGCCACCACAGGAGACGCAGTGGTAGCGGATGCTATTAGGGGAAAAGCCCGAAAGTTTCATGTCCTTGATCAGGCACTTGTGGGGAAACAGTTGGCCGGTCGTGCGAATTTTCATGGGGTCGTCATTCTGACTCACTCGAGCGTAGCCCTCTTCTCTTTTGGTCTGAAGCTCTCGACCTTGCTGGGGTCGGTCTCCAGCCTGGGACCTCCCATCAGGTCCAGGCAATACGGTACAGCAGCGAACACCGCTTGCAAGCAATCCGCGATAGCGCTGGGTTTTCCCGGCAGGTTGATCACCAGCGTGCCGTCCCGGGTGCCCGCCTCCTGGCGGGACAAGATGGCGGTGGGAACGACCTTCAGTGAAGCCTGACGCATCTGCTCTCCGAACCCTGGAAGCATGCGCTGGCAGAACTGCTGGGTTGCCTCAGGCGTCACGTCGCGAGGGGCGGGGCCAGTGCCGCCGGTGGTCAGGATCAGGGCGCAGCCGGCTTGCTGCAGGCTATACAGCGCTCCTACAATGCTCTCCAGGTCGTCGCTGACCACCTGCGCGTGGTATTCCACGTCCGGGTTGGTCAAGACACTCTCTAGCCATTCTCGCATGGCCGGCCCGCCCAGGTCTTGATACTCGCCGCGCGAGGCCCGGTCTGAAACGGTGAGAAGTCCGATGACCGGCTTCATTCCCACTCAGCTTCCTCGTCGTCTTCAATCGGCTCGGGGTCGGCAAAGGTGGCCCGGCGACGGAACTCTCGGAGCACCTCGGCGCCCTCTTCGAACTGACTGCGGATCTCGTCGAAGCGAGCGTCGCTTTCGATGTTGAGTTGACGGCGCAGATACTTGCCGGCCTCTTCCAGGGTCGAGAGGCCACGGCGCATCATCTGCGGCGTCTCGCGAACGTCGGTGGGGTCGGTCGAGCCTTCAAACTGGAAGCGCAAGGCCAGGATCAGCTCTTCGTAGTGGCTCAGGGTGGTCAGCACTGTGCTTGCCGTGACCATCCCGTTCTCGAAGCGCAGCATGTCGCGGAAAAGGTGCTGGAGCGGGTCGGTGGGAGGGCGGCTGTCGCGAATCCGCTCGAGGTCAGCGCGAAGGTTGACGGCCGAATGCATGGCCACGTCTTTATCAAACGACTCTTCGGCGAGCAGTTCGTCGAGGCGCTCCAAAAACGCCCCCAGAGGGTCGTGGTAGTCCTCGGGGTCATCCTCTTCGAGCGTGACGGTCTCGAGTTCGGACAACTCCTCGAAGAGTCCGGGGAAATCGCCTTCGCGGTCCAACTTTTGCTCGATGATCTCGAGGCAACGCTCGACGCTCAACGGAGCATCTCCTCGATTTTTCCGAGGATATCGTTCGAGTTGGGGCGCACCAGGGCCAGGATCGAGCCGTGACGGACGACCAGAAACTCTTTCCCCTTATAGAGAAATTCGATCGCTTCTTTCTTCAAGAAGTAGGCGAAGTCGCCCACTTCGGCCTGTAGCGGTAGGTAGCGCACCGCCTGATGCGGCTTTTTCCAGGGTTCGGATTCGGAATACTCCGGGTTGGCGGTCAGGTAGCCGGGGCCGACCCGCACCACCCGTCCTCCCTGCACTTTATCCTTGTCGGTCACGGTCTGGGGCAGCACCAGGCCTGATTCCGTCATCTGCTCCCCAGCCAGGGGTTCTATCAAAACTCGGTCCCCCACGACCATCAACTCGCTCATGCCCGGGCTTTCCCGCATAGCGCCAGGGATCCCTCGTGAAATGGAACCCCGGGTGGCAGGGTGGAGAGGCCACCCGTCTCAAAGTCCCCCGGCGGAAGCGAGACCAGAATCAGGAGAGGGAGCTATGGAAAGTCTGCGGGAGAAGATGCAAGAGGGGGGCTGCACGGCAGCTCAGATCGAACGGTTCATGGCCCGGGTTGCCGCCTTTCTAGAGCAGCGCGGCGGCACCGTGTCCGAGGCGGACATCCTCCCGGTCGAGGAGCTTCCTCGGCTAGAGAAGTTGACTCCGCGTTCCGACCTCTTATCCCAGACCGTGATCCTCAAGCTCAACGGCGGGCTGGGCACCTCGATGGGGCTGACCGGGCCTAAAGGGCTGTTGACGGTGAAAGAGGGGCTGGACTTCTACGCTATCCTGCTTCGCCAACTCGATAGCTTCGCCGCAAGGGACGGCTTTCGACCCCCCTTGCTGTTCATGAACTCTTTCTCGACAGAGCAGGCCACCACAGCACGGCTTCGCGAGCTAGGGTTTTCCCAGGAATTGCCGTGGAGCTTCCTGCAGTCGCAGGTTCCGAAGATCGATGAGAACGGTCAGCCCGCGCAGGTCGAGGAGAAGTACGCCTGGTGTCCCCCAGGTCACGGCGACCTCTACGCCAGCCTGCTCGATTCTGGTCTGCGCGACCGTCTGGTCGAAGCAGGCTATCGCTACCTGTTCGTCTCGAATATCGACAATCTTGGGGCCGTGCTCGACAGCCGCCCGTTGGCCTATATGGCCGAGCACGGTGTACCGTTTTTGATGGAGGTCACTCGGCGCGGGCCCGAGGACCGCAAAGGCGGCCACCTGGCCCACTCCCGCGACGGTGGCCTGCTGCTTCGCGAGGTGGCCCAATGTCCGAAGGAGGACATGGCGTCGTTCGTGGACACAGCCAGGCATCGTTATTTCAACACCAACAATCTGTGGGTCGACCTGCGGGCCATCGAGGAGAGCTGGACGGACCTGCCGCTGATCGTCAACCGCAAGCCGGTCATCCCTCACGACGAGAGTTCGCCCCAGGTATTCCAGCTAGAGTCAGCTATGGGGGCGGCTATCGGGACGGTGAAAGGGGCGGCCGCCCTCGAGGTGGGTCGGGACCGGTTTTTCCCGGTGAAAACGACCAACGACCTGTTCTCGGTTCGCTCCGACCTGTACGAACTCAGCGATGAGGGAGAGTTGAAGGCCGCGGTCGAGACGGCGCCTTCCGTCGACCTGGATCCGGAGCACTATAAGATGATGGGCGAATTTGACCAACTGGTCCAAGGGGCCCCCTCGCTGAAAGGCTGCCAGAGCTTGAAGGTGCGCGGACCGGTTATCTTCTCGGCGGAGGACCGTCTGACGGGTGTCGTCGACCTGCATAACCCCAGCAGCGAACCGCTCCCGGCTACCGGGCTTTGACCTCGCCGGCGGGGGAGGCCAGGGAGGACCACCCGCTTTCCGAGGTCCCCGACGAAGAGCGTAAGAGCGCCCTGTCCCTGACCTGGGTGCTGTTCGGGTTCACCTTCTTCACGGCCACCATGATGGCCGGGGGCGAGGTCGGTCTGGCTTTCGGGTGGAGCGGGGACCTGGCGGGCGTCATCCTGGTCGGCAACGGCCTGCTGACCGTGTACGCCGCTCTGCTCGCCGTGGTCGCTTATCGCTCGGGTTTGACCACCGTGCTGATGTGTCGTTTCGCCTTTGGCGACAAGGGCAGCCGCCTGGCCGACCTGGTGCTGGGGCTGTCTCAGATCGGATGGTTCGCCTGGGGCACCGATACGGCCGTCAGGGTGTTACTCGAGGTTTGCGGTTGGGACCTTTCCTGGAAATGGCTGCTGATGCCGCTGGCGGGGCTGCTGTTTTCGTCTTCGGCCTACCTGGGCTATCGCGGTCTGGAACTGCTCTCCGTGATCATCGTGCCGCTGATGGCGGTGGTGGCGTTCTGGTCGGCCTGGCTGGCCTGGCAGCACCCTCCCCAGGGGGTGGGCAGCGGCGGTATGAGCTACGGCGAGGCGCTGACGGTGGTGGTCGGAACGTTCGTTTCGGGGGCAACCCAGTCGACCAACTGGTCGCGCTATGCTCGGACCCTGGGCTCGGCGGTCGGGGTCACCTCGGCGGCGTTTTTCCTGGGCAACGGGCTGATGGTGGTGTTCGGCGCGCTGGGCGCTGCGGTCTACGGCGAAGCAGATATCACCCGGATTTTGCTGCATCAGGGGTTCTTCTTGTCGGCCCTGTTCATGATGTTGGCCAATATCTGGTCGACTCAGGACAACACCATCTACAACGTCTCGGTGGCCGCCTGTCATCTCTTTCGGAGCGAGCGTCGACGTCTGCTGACGATGCTCGGAGCCGCCGGGGGAACAGCCCTGGCGATGCTGGGCTTCGCCGGTCAACTGGTCCCGTTTTTGCTCTTCCTGGGGGTGGGGATCCCGCCTCTAGGCGGGGTCATCCTGGCCGACTTTTTCCTGGTGCGTCGAGGTCGCTTCCCCGGGCTAGAGGACGGGGTCCTGCCTGACTATCGCTGGGCAGGGCTGCTGGCCTACGGGGCCGGGGTGCTGGCAGCCTCTCTGTTGCCCGGCATTCCTCCGGTCAACGGGGTGCTGGTCGCCCTGGCGGTTCACCCGCTGCTGGCCCGTGGATAGCCCTGGACTGACTTCAGTCGTCGAGCGCGCTGGTGACCCGATTCCGTCCGGCCTTCTTGGCCCGGTAAAGCTGCTCGTCGGCGGCCTGGATCAGCGCTTCCTGGCCGTCGCCCAGAGACGGCGACAGGGTGGCGGCGCCCAGGCTCATGGTGACGATATCCGAGCAGACCGACTTCTGATGAGGCATCTTGACGGCACGGATCTGTTCGAGCAGGCTGCCGGCGAAATGGACGGCCCCGGGAAGGTCGGTGTCCGGTAAGATGCAGGCGAACTCTTCCCCTCCGTAGCGCGCCAGCAGTTCGCTGGGCCGGCGTATCGCCGAGGCCAGCGCCTTGGCTACGCCCTTGAGGCATTCGTCGCCTTCGGGGTGGCCGTAGTGGTCGTTGAACATCTTGAAGCAGTCGATATCGCCCAGAATCAGCGAGATCGGGCTTTGGCGACGGATGGCCAGGCGCCACTCTCGGTCGAGCCATTTGTCGAACTGGCGCCGGTTGGCGATGCCGGTCAGCCCGTCGGTCACCGCCTGGCTTTCCAGCAGATCGTGATAGCGCTTGAGTTCCAGATGGTTGCGTACGCGGATACGCACGATGGTGGGGCGGAACGGCTTGGTGACGTAATCGATGGCGCCGATCTCCAGGCCGCGCTCCTCGTCCGTCTCTTCTTTCATGGCGGTGACGAAGATGACCGGAATACTCTGGGTCAGCGGGTTGGCTTTGAGTTGGCGACAGACTTCGTAGCCGTCCATCTCTGGCATCATCACGTCAAGGAGAATCAGATCGGGCTGTTTCGAGGCGGCGATCTCCAGTCCTTGAGCGCCGCTGGTGGCCACCAGGAAGCGGTACTCTGGCTGCAAGATCTCGCCCAGCAGCTTCAGGTTGGCAGGGACGTCGTCAATGGCAAGAACGGTTTGCTTCTCGGGGCTCGTCGAGGTCATCGGGCGGCACTTCCTCTCAGGGAGCGCTCGAACCTTCGAGCGCCAGGCTGACTCCCACCAGGCTTTGCCGAGCGGCCTCGAAGTCCAGTCGGTCCATGTCCGCCTGCAGGGCGCTCATGGCGTCGCTCCAGGGGCCCCGGCCTGGTAGAAGTTGCTGCAGGCCAACCAGTTTGTCGGCCGCCTCGAAGTCGTTGTCGCGTAACAGATCGTTGAGTTCGGCTATCGCCTGTTCGATGGAGAGCGAGGTCTCGGCGTCGGGAGCCCCGGACTCTTCCTGCGGCTCCGGCGGGGCGGGCACCAGCTGATCGAGACCTGGCAGGACGACCCTGAGCGCCTCTTCGAGATCGCTGAGAGTGGCGGGCAAGTTGCTCAGGTCGTGGCGCTTGAGATCTCTTTCCAACCCGGTAGCGGCGGCCGTGACGTCAGCCATGGACAGAGTCGCTGCCAGCCCTTTCAAGGTATGAGCCAGATGCACGCCGTCGTGAAGGCGGTCGCTCTCCACGGCCTCTCGAAGACGGGGCACTACATCGGACCAGCCGGTGCGGAACTCGTTGAGCAGATTGCGCAGAAGGCCGACGTTGCCCGAGACCCGAGCCAGCGCCGACGCCAGCTCGACTCCGGGAAGTTCGGGCAGCCCCTCGACCCGGGGCGCGGGCTTCGGCGCCGTGGGCGCGGTGGCTTTGCCAAGCCGCTCGGGGTCGATCCAGACCAGCAGGGTGGCCAGCAGGCGATCAGGGTCGATCGGCTTCGGAACGTGGTCGTTCATCCCGGCGGCTAGACACTTCTGCCGTTCGCGCTCCATCGCGTCGGCCGTCACGGCGATGATCGGGAGCGCGGTGTTTTCGAGTTCGGTACGGATCCGGCGGGTCGCCTCGAAGCCTCCCATTCCGGGCATCTGCAGGTCCATCAGCGCGACGTCGAAGTCGGCTCCCTCGGCTGACAGCAGATCCAGGGCTGGCTGGCCGCCGTCGGCCAGAGTGACCTCGGCGCCCCACCCCTCTAACAGCTCCCGGGTCACCTGCTGGTTGATCGGGTTATCCTCGACCACCAGCACCCGAGACCCGGTCAGCGGATGATGGATAGGGCTGGCGTAGCCCTGCGATTCGGCGTTGACTTTGGGGGGGCCGAAGGTGCTGACGATGTTGTCGAATAGAGCCGAAGGGCTGATCGGTTTCATCAGGAGCGCTTTGAACGCCTGGCCGTCGGCGGTAAGGTTCTCTTCGTCGCGCTCGTCGCCGGTCAACAGGAAGAGAATCGGCTGCTTCGACAGGTTGAGGCTGCTCTGGATCCGCTCGGCGGTCTCGGAGCCGTCCATGTCCGGCATCTTTTGGTCCAGCAGCACCAGATCGTAGGGCGACTCGCCCTCCTGCTCGGCTCGCTGTAGCTCTTCCAGGGCGGCCTGGCCTGACGAAGCGACGGTGACCGTGAGTCGCATCGCCACCATCTCCGTACGCAGGGTCTCCCGCACCATCTCGTTGTCGTCGACCACCAGCACCCGCAGGGAGTGAAAGCGACGGGGCAGGGCCAGAGTCTTGGTGCCTTCCTCGTCCACCGGGAACGGCAACTCGAAGCTGAAGCTGCTGCCAGTCTCGGGGCTGCTCTCGACCGAGATCTCGGGGCCTCCCATCAGCTGGACCAGCTGGTGACTGATCGAGAGCCCCAGGCCGGTTCCTCCGTATTTTCTCGTGGTGCTGCCGTCGGCTTGCGAGAACGCCTTGAAAAGGCGGGCGACCTGCTCGGGAGTCATACCGATGCCGGTGTCGTGAACGGCGAATCTCAGCCATACGACGTCGGGAGTTTCCGGGCGGCGATCCATGGGGTGGACGGTGACGACCACCTCGCCTTTCTCGGTGAACTTGATGGCGTTGTTCGTCAGGTTCAGCAGAATCTGGCCCAGCCGGAACGGGTCGCCAAGCAAGCCTCGAGAGGTACCCTTGGCGATGTGAAAGACCAGTTCGAGGTGTCGCTCCCGAGCCTTGAAGGCGACCGTGCCTGCTACGTCATCGAGCACCTGGCCCAGGTCGAAGGAGACCTTCTCGATATCGAGCTTGCCGGCTTCGATCTTGGAAAAGTCCAGGATGTCGTTGATCAGGTTCAGTAGCGATCCAGCGGCGGCCTGGATTTTGGTCAAATAGTCCAGCTGTTTAGGGCTGAGGGCGGTCTTCAGCGCCAGGTGGGAGAGGCCCAGGATAGCGTTCATCGGGGTGCGGATCTCGTGGCTCATGTTGGCCAGGAACAGCCCCTTCATCTGGTTCGCGTTTTCAGCTACGGCTTTGGCTTCGCGTAGGCGGGCTTGACCCAGCTTGCGATCGTGGATCATCAGGGCGAACATGAGCCCCACCATGGTCAGCGCCAACAGGTAGAACCAGAAGTTGATGATCCCCGTCGTCTGGAGGTCCGCCGAGGCGAAAGAGCCTCGTTTGTTGATCGCCCCGACCAGCGCTTGCACTCCGGTGACAGTACAGATCAAGAGCGCGCCGTGGCGTCCGTAAGCCACCGCGCCCCAGGCGACGAAAAGAAACATCCAGTAGTTCTCGGCGAACGGCTGCAGAGCCGAGAACCAGTCCATGAAGATGGCTTGCCCGGCCAGCGTGGACAAGCCGAAGCAGGCTACGGTCTCTAACCGATGCCCGGGTGCCCACCAGCCTTCCGGTAGGCTACGCCAGACCAGAAGGAAAGGGGAGATCATCACGATGCCAAGAGTGTCGCCCAGGCACCAGCTCAGGAACAGGCCGGGTGCGGCGTCGAGTTCGACAGCCCGGTGGTAGGTCAGGGAAGAGGCGCCCGCCAGCCCGCTGGCTACCGTGCCTAGAGCGCCGGCCGAGGTTAGCCAGAGGTAGTCTCGGGGGGTGATCAGCTGCGGGTTGAAGCGGACTCGGCGCAGCAGCCAGACACCGAGCACCGGAGAGAGCGTTTTGCCCACGGCAAGCCAGGTGGCGCCGAAAAGGGCGGTCTTGGATGTGACGGCATCGAGCACCGCGCCAAGGAAGATCCCGGGCCAGTGGTGGGGCCCCCAGGTTAGCAGAAAAGCCAGCGAGACACCTGCTCCGGGCCAAGCCAGAATGGGCAACTGGCGGTCGTCGAAGCCATGGGTCGTCAGCTGGCTCAGCGCTGCGTAAACAAAGGCCAGGAAGGCCACGCGGCGCCAGTAGGCGAGGGTTTGATAAGGGCGCTCGGTCAAGCTTCGCCGTTCGACCGGCGAGGGGCGCCTTCCTCGACTTTGCTAGAACTGATGTTGGGTTGCGGTCTATTCGTCGACCAGATTGACGGTCGCCAACTCGTCAGCGTGCAGGGGGCTGTAGACGACGATTCGGTCCGCCGAATCGATGCTCAGTCCGGCCGGCACTTCGTACACCTGGTAGCCGGACTTGTTGGCTAGTCGGGCAATGGTGGTGACCGCACCTGTTTGCCCGTCGATGTGGCGGACTTCCGATTCGGCCTGGGACGCCACGCTGAAGTTTTCACCAAACTTCACGAACTGGTGTCCGTTGTTCTCGACAACCTCTACCTCGCCGGTGGCAGGAGCGGTCGCGGTTCCCCGCAGCGTTCCACCCAGGTCGGCCAGCTGAGGAGCGGCCAGGGTGGGAGCGGCGGTCAGAGTCGCGGCAAGCGCGACGATGGGAAAAATTAGCCTTCTCATACTCCCAGGATAACCGGACCCTTTCGTACATGAATCGGGGGCTAACGTATCCGGTTGGGGTATACCGTTCGACTTACCCTCTCAAGGAGGAAAGGCTGACTTCTTCCAGACGCACCAGAGCTGGCAGCTCGATGGACCGGGGTTTGCCGTCAGGGATGTCCGAGCAGCTCTTGTAACCGCTCAGCTGCTGGCTGCCCATAAGCGCTCGGTAGGCGCGCTCGCTGCCGTCCAGGAAACGGGCGCTGACGCTGAGCCGGTCCGAACCTTCGCGGCCTAAGACGCGGAGTGAAGTCAGCTTCTGCCCGTGCTCTTCCCACAGGGCGGCCTCGATCGGCTGCAGCTCTTCGGGCAGTCGACCCAGGCCACGGTAGCCGGTCAGATAAGGCTTGCCAGCGGCAAGAGTGGCATCGAGGTGAAGACAAGTTTCGGTGTCCATGTGGCCAAAGAAGCGCCACTCGGGCAGCGCCATCACGACGGGCGCGTAGCGATGACCGCCAAGATGGGATACCTGCAGCACTTTACGGGCGCTGTTTTCCTGAAGTGCCTTGTAGACCGGGAAACCCAGGGTTCCGCAGCAGCGATCCCTGGTGCCGTGGGTGCAGACCAAGTACAGCGGGTACGGCTCCCCTGTGGGCTCGGCCTCGAGAGCGGCTTTCACCGCCTCGGGTTTGGCGTCGAGCTCCTGAACCAGCGCCTGACCGCCCTTCCACCGTACCAGCAGCGCCCAGGGGCGCTGGCAAAGCGGAAGCCAGTCGATGCGAGGGGTGGCCAGGAGCTTAACCTCTTCGGCGGCGCCTTTGAGCAGGGGCTTGAAGGCGGCAATGACCCCCTCGGCCTTGATCTTCTTCGGCCAGGGCTTGGGGATCTCCAGGATCAGGTAGGCGCTCTCCACCGGGGCTGAACCCACGATGGAGGCGCCCCAACTGTCCTTGGAGCAACCGCTGGGAGGGTTAGGCGCGGGCACGGGGCGGAAGCTGATGGCTGCGGTGCTTCCAGGTCGCCCAGGCCACGAAGGCCACTTCGATAGCCACGTAGATGGCGACGTAGGTACCACCGCCGGTGCCGAACCCATACGAGTGCAGACCGGCGCCGAGCACGAAGTTCACGCCGTACCAGGCCATGATGACGCCCAGGAAGGCGATGATCGACCAGGCGGCCACACCGAATTTGCGCAGCCAGCCGGCGTAGCGTCCGTGCAGGATAGCCAGGTAGCCCAGCAGGGCGATGAGCGCCCAGACTTCCTTGGGATCCCAGCCCCAGAAGCGACCCCAGGAATAGTTGGCCCAAACGCCCCCCAGGATGGTTCCGGCGGCCAGCAGCAGCACGCCGACCTGGACCGAGCGGTAGAGGGCGTCGTGCAGCGAGTTGATCTGCTCGGACTCGTCGGCCCGCATAGCGGACTTCCAGAGCACGATGTGTCCGAGGCCCAGGGCCAGCATGAAGCCAGCGTAGCCGAGCGTAATAGAGAGCACGTGAATGGTCAGCCAGAAGTTACTGCGCAGAACGGGGGTCAGCGGGCGAATCGAGGGATCGAGAACGGTGGGAAGCGTGTCCGCCATGATCAGGCAGATGACAGCGCCCGCGGCAGCCGACATAAGGTACCAGCGTTTGGGGGCGGCCGCTTCCAGGATGAAGGCGAAGAGAACGGCGCCGAAGGCGACCCAGATGACCGACTCATACATGTTGGTCACGGGCGGGCGGCCGGCGATGGTGCAGCGCAGGTAGAAGCCGTAGATGTGCATCAGGAATCCGGCGGCGATCAGCGAGGCGCCGGCCAGGTAGCCGGTGCTGCGACCGGTTCCGGCTTTGACGAAGGTCAGCACGGCCAGTCCGGCCAGATACAGAATCCAGGCCTTGCGGAACGGGTGGCTCGAGTTGTAGCGAACTTCGCGAATCATATCGGCGTCGGCCGGAACCGGGCCCAGCTTGGCGAGCTGAGTCCGGGCTGCCATCGCGGCGGTCTGCAGTCCAGCTGCGTCGCCTGCGACCAGGGCGGCCTTCAGGTCGGTGACGGACTTCTTCGCGTCGGCGACCATGGGGACGGTGTCGGTGTGCGAGAGGTCCGAAAAGCTACCCCACGCCTGTTCCAGGCCGCCGGGGTTGGGAACCGCCGTCAGCAGGGTGCCGTCCATGGTGGCCTGGACCGTGTTGATCTTGGTCAGCAGCTCCTGCACCTTCTGCTCAGTGCCGTGCAGCTCTTCTTCGGCCCGCAGATGTTGATGAATCTCTTCGCGGGCGGCGTCGAGTTTCTTATTGCCCTTGAGCTCGTCGAGCGAGAACCAGCGCTTGTCGGCGGCCAGCTCCAGCTCTTTCTTGGCGGCCTCGTCGCGGAACTCGATGATCTCGAGCTTGCCGGTCTCTTCCGGCTTGGCCCACCAGGTCAGCAAGGTCAACACGGGGTCCTGGCCGTTGAACTGGGCCTTGCCGGTGACCAGTCGCACCGACTCGCGGGCCAGGGTGTCCAGCGGCTTGAGTCGCCCGCCGGACTGCACCGGCATCGCAGAAAGGATGCTCTCGGGGCTGAACTCGGTTTGGCCCTGGGCCAGGCTGGGGACGGCCAGGGTCCACAGGGCGAGCAGCGTTAGAAGATACTTAGACAAGGGGATTCTCCTCCAGAGGCGGGGTCACCGGTTTGGGAGCGCGCTTCTTTTTGGGCTTAAAGTAGAACTGCATGATGATACCGAGGACCAGCAGGATGGAACCAAAGTACTTGGCCTCGATGCCGGGGTCGTTGGCGACCGAGAAGACGGAGATGTTCTTTCCGTCAGGCGTCTCGGCAAAGGAGGCCTGGAACACCTTGGTGCCGTCCTTTTCGTAAGGCTCGTTCATGGCGATGGTGTGTTTGGCGTCGCCGATGGTGACGTCGCTTTCATAAGTTGCGGCCGTCTGCGTTCCGGGGTCGTAGCCGATGCGGAACTCTTCGAGTTTTACGTCGAAGTCCAGGGGTACGGTTTTATACCCGTAGCCGATGACCAGGTCTTTGCCTTTGGCGTCGGGGACTTTGCGAATGTCGCCGCGCTGAAGCCACATCGGTTCATCGGAAGCCGCGCCCTTCAGCGCCAGGCGGATAGCCGGTCCAGGAGCTTTATCTTCGCTGCCCTTCTTGGGGAAGATCTCGCGGAAGATTTTCTCCTTGCGACCTTTCTCGATGAAGTTGACCTTTTCGGCCTTCAAGTTCATCCAGCCCGTTTCGATCGTCTTGTCGTCGCCAATTTCGCCGCAGACTTTGCCGTCGAGGCGGTAATAGAGCTTGTTGTCGGGGGCCAGGCCGATTTCCATCGTACGGTCCTGGCGCTTTTCCGGACGGTTGTAGAGCAGACGGGTCTCCAGCGGCTTGCCCGTGCTGCCCACGCGAGTGTTCAGTTCCGGCATGGCCGAGAACAGGAGCCACTTCTGGGTACCCGTGGGGTCGATCAGCTCGACCTCCACGGCGGGGTTGATGGGGTCGTCGCTCCGAGAGACCAGTTCGCCGTTCTCGACCACCGCGTGGGGAAGGTAGCGCAGCAGTCTCAGGGAGACGCCGGCCATCTCGATCGGGTACGGCTTGTCGCCCATCGGGCGGTCCAGGTCCAGCACCAGCGGCTGGTCTTTGACCAGGATCTGCAGGCTGCCCCGGCCTTCGAGTTCGGCCGGCTTGCGGAAGGCGGCGACAGCAGCGGCGTCAGGGAGACGGTAGAATTCGAGTTCGGCGGCGCCCATGGGGACCTTGCCGTCGGCCGGGGTCAACCAGACCTTCTGGTCCACATTGGGGTTGTAGAGCCGTAGCTCCAGGGCCGGCAAGCCGGATTTGTCCGGCACATAAACCGTATCGGCCTGAGCGTGATGGTAGTAGTCGTCGATCACGGCGGTGATGCCGGCAGCCTCTCCGTCAAGCGGGTAGCTGTAAGACGTCTTGCCGGGCGTGGGGCGGTTCCAGCGATACTCGGCGGGAATCTCCGAGATGGTCGTCAAGTCGCGGCCAAAGTATAAGACCGGTTGGTCGAGCGTCACCTTGGCGCTGGATTCGCCCTCCTCCAACGCCATCGTCCCGTCAAGGCCCCAGAACATGGTGGCCAGGGAGCCGATCAGAATGATGATAATCCCGATGTGGGTGACCACGAATCCCGCCTGGGCCTTTTTCCAGGGGTAGCGGATCAGCGCGCTGGCCGTGAGGTTGATCCCCAGGACGACCAGAAAGAGGGCAAACAGAGGGCTACGATAGACCAGATATTGGGCCGTCTTGGTGTCGTAGGCCGACTCGTAGAAGGTGGCGACGGCCAGAATAACCGCCAGCGCCACCAGAAGAATCACCGCCAACTTAAGGGAGGCGAAAAACTGGAAGATGGAATTCTTTTTAAGTGCTTTCAACAGCACGTCACTGCTCTTCTTTCGGCTTCGCGCTCAAAGGAGAGCGAAGCGAGATTGCCCCGCCAAGCTTCGGACCCGATGCACGGTGTCCGCCGCGCTGGGCGCGCGGGTCTTGGCGGTGGCCCCCCGGGTATCCACACAGATGCTTGGCCGCCGAGCCGAGCCTTTACGCTCTACCCAGCATGGACTTCTCCTGAAACATCTCGACAGGCCGGACGGTTCCCTGAAGAGGGGATATCTTTTCTCGGCCCCGTCTGGTCGGGGCTAAGGAGCAGCTCTTTAGTTCTCGAAGCTTTTCGTGAGCTTCTTCTTGAGCATCAGGCGCTTCTTTTTTCGATTCTTGGGGTCTGGCTTTTCGGATTTCGGTTCCTCCGAGCTGTCGTCGCTGGACGGTTCGCCGGACTCCTCGGCATCGTCGTTGGCCGGGGCGGATGGGCTGGAGAGCGGTTCCTCGGCAGGAGGGGAGGCCTGCGCCCTCTTCTTCTTGCCCTTTTTGCCCTGGACGGGTTCGTCGGACGTCACCTCCTCGAGGTCGGGCTCGGCGGGAGCCTCCTCTCGGTCTGTCGGCTGCTCTTCCGTAGGCGCTTGCTGGGTCGAAGGCCCATCGTCCTCGGTGGCGGCTTCGGCGTCGGCCGTCTCGAGCGGTTCCTCGTCGGGATCGACCGCGCTCTGCGCTCCGTCGGCTGCGGCCGAAGGTGAAGGCTCCTCCTGAGAGGCTTGTTCTGGAAGGGGCTCGGAAGGCTCTTGGTCAGGCGCGTCCTGGTCGCGCGACGACGACGAGGGTTCGTCAGGCTGTTCCAGAGAAGCGTCCTCGTCGGATTCGGCGTTTTCGCTCGTTGCGGCGGCAGCAGCAACCCTTTCTTCGCTGGCCCGCAGGGTGTCGTCGAATTCGGTTTGCCAGGCCTGCAGAGTCGCTTCGGGGACCCGCTCCCCGTCGACCAGGCGCTGGAACTGTTCTCTGGCCGCTTCGGACTGGTCGGATTTGGCGAAGAGAAGGGCCAACTGGAAGCGCACGACGGTAAGGTTCGGGTCCAGGTCCAGGGCTCGCTGGAAGTTGCCTTCGGCCGTTTCGGTGTCGCCGCGTTCGGCCGCCGACAGCCCCAGGTTGAACAGCGCCTCGGTGTAGAACGGGTCCCGCGCCAGGACTTCGCGCCAGCAAGCATCGGCTTCTTCGTAACGCGCTTGGCGGACGTAGGCGATGCCCAGGTTGTTGTAAGCCGAGAGGTCGTCGGGAGTCGACTCCAGGGCCTGCTGGAAGGCTAGGGTAGCTTCTTCCCAACGTTCCAGCGCGACCAGCGCCAGGCCTCGGTTGTTGGCTACCGGAAGATTTTCTGTCGGCTTGTCGACGAGTTCGTCGAACAGTCGAAGCGCCTCACCGGGCTCTCCTTTGTTGAGATAGCACAAGGCGGTGTGGTGGCGCGAGAAGAGATCGTCGGCGTCTCGTCGGGAAACCTCGGCGAACACGGCGATAGCTTCCTCGAACCGCTCCATGCGAGAGAGCGATAGGCCCAGATTGGTCAGGGCGTAGGTGTCTTCAGGGGCCAGGGTGATGACCTGTCGGAAGACAGCTTCGGCCAAATCGTCGCGCCCCAGCAAGGTTTGGGCGTAGCCTAGATTGTTCAGTGCCAGCAAGTCCTCGGGGAATACCGCGAGCACCCCTTCGAGCGGCTCGATCGCCTGGTCGACCCGTCCTGTCTTGAGCAGGCAGATGGCCAGGTTGTTCAGGGCGAACGGGTCTCGAGGCGCCAGGCTCAGAGAGTGGCGGAAGGTCTCTTCGGCCGTATCGTAATCTTCGAGGGAGACGAGGGCTCGTCCCAGGTTGTTCAGGGCGTAGGTGTCTTCGGGCGACAGAGCGAGAGCTTCGCGGTAGTGCTCGACGGCCTCTTGCCAGCGACCTTGTTGGGCCTTGACTCGACCCAGATTGTGATGGGCTACGGCGTCGGTGGAGTGGGTCGAGAGCACCCGTTCGAAGGCGGCGACCGCCTGTTCGTTTCTTCCCAGCTGAGCCAGAATTCGTCCCTGATTATTGCGGGCGTAAGCATCTTCGGCGTCGACGGACAGGGCGGCCTGGAAGTGCTCGAGCGCGCCTTCGAGATCGCCCAGGCGCTCTTTGAGCTTGCCCAGGTTGTTATGGGCATAGAGGTCGTTCGTCGAGTGGGCCAGGACTCGTTCAAACTGTTCCTGGGCCGCGCTGGAGTCGCCCTGGCGGGCCAGCAGCTGTCCCAGCGAGTTGCGCGCGTAGACATCGTCGCTGTCGAGTTCTAGCACTTTGAAGAGGCGTTCGCGGGCCGCTTCGTCCTGTCCGGTCTTGATCAGGAGCGAGCCCAGGTTGTAATGCGCCTGGCTGTAGTTCGGATCTAGCTGGGTGGCCTGTTCCCATAGCTCGATCGCGGCGCTATGGTCCTCGAGCGAGGACATCACCAGGGCCAGGGCGTTAAGGATCTGGGGCTGCTCGGGTTGAACTTCCAGGGCCTTGCGGTAGCACTGCTCGGCTTCAGCGATCTTGTTCTGGCTCAGGTAGGCTGTGCCCAGCAAGTTCAGCGCTTTCCGATGGTCGGGCTGAATTTCCAGGACGCGCCGCCAACTGCGACAGGCGCGTCCCGATTCGCCGGCTTCCGCCAGCAGCAGGCCGTGCTGGTAATGCAGTTCCGGATCTTCGGGCCGCTCCTTCAGGAGCGCTTCAACCTGTTCGAGCGTCAGGGCTTGGAGTTGCACGATGGTACCGCCTACTTATTGGACATCGATTTGAGCAGTTCACCCAGGCGGACGACGTCCTCGCGAGAGCCCTGCACGAGCAGAATGTTCAGCACGGGGTCGACTCGGTAGGAAAGAGAGGGGTAGGCCTTGCGAGCGGCTTCCATCATCTTCTGAGCATCTTTTTGGGCGAAAGGGTAGTACTCTGAGACCGTCGCCCCAGAGGCGGCTTCGCTTGGAGAAGGAGGGCTCGAAGGGGAGACGTTCGAGGCGGCGGGAGTCGCGGCGACCTTGGTCACCGCAATGCTCCCCGAGCCGATTTTGAGCTGAACGTTTTTGCCGTAAGGCTCTAGCAGCATGGTCAGGGCCTGCTCGAAAGGGACCTCGGAAAGCGAAAGGTTGACGACTCCGCTGAGTTTCGGGTCGACCTGGGCGGTGTAGCCCGCTTGCTTGGCCATCTCTCCAATCGCTTTGGGCAACGGCTCGTCCTTGAAGATGACGCTGATGGGGGTCTGAGGCCCTTTCGTCGCTGCGGGAGGCTGGGCGGCCACGGGCGGCTTGGCAGTGACCGGAGGCTGAGCAGCCACGGGAGGCTTGGCGACGGCCGGAGGCTGAGCGGCCACGGGGGGCTTGGCAGTGGCCGGAGGCTGAGCGGCTACCGGGGGCTTGGCGGTGGCCGGAGGCTGAGCAGCCACCGGTGGCTTGGCGGTGGCCGGAGGCTGAGCAGCCACCGGTGGCTTGGCAGCGGCCGGAGGCTCAGCAGCCACGGGAGGCTTGGCGGCTGCCGGAGGCTGGGCGGCGGCAGGCGGTTGGGCCGCAGGTTCATCCTCGGCCGCCGG
>JAEXNA010000097.1 GCA_023447635.1 Vulcanimicrobiota bacterium
GAGTTCGTGGCTCTGTTCCTGGCCGAGCGCGGCGACAGCCGTCAGGTGCTGGCCGGGCTGACCGAAGTTCGAGTCGAACCTCCGCGGGTCGAGCCGCCGACCTTGCTCACCCCGGAAGTCCCGCAAGAGCCTCAGCAGCAGGAAACAGCGCCCGAACACCCCCCCGTAGAGCCGACCCCTGCGGACGCCCCCCCGGAGCCACCTACGACCTGGTCGCGACCCAAAGGCAAAGGGTTCTTCCGCCGCCTCAGCGACGTCATGGCCGGCCTCTTTGGTCGCGCCTGACGCGTCTTCGCCGCGACCGGGCTGGTCAGGCATGACTGCCCGACCAGCGCCCAGGAAGAAGTCGCGCCCCGAGAGAAAGCCCGCCAGGTGAGGAGCATCGTAGCGATGGGAGCAGACGCAGTCCCCGAGACGAGCGGCGCGTGGCCGCATGGGAGTGCCCCGTGAGCAGCATGGAACCAGTCCGCAGCGGATTGAGACTGCGCGTTGTCGAGGGTGGCTACCATACAGAGTACCATCCGCTCGAGCGGGCCCTGATTTCGATCGGACGAAGCACTCCCGAAACCGTAGCGTCGGCTTCCTACCTAACCTTTCCCGAGCCGACGGTGTCTCGTCTGCACGCCGTGCTGACCTGGGAGGCCGGCGCCAAAGCGTACCTGGTTCACCACCGCTCCCAGACGAACCCTACAGTTCTCAACAGCGCCGTCCTCAACGGACCCGTTCTGCTCAAAGCCGGCGACCGAATCACTCTGGGTCGCCTGGTCCTGCTCGTCGAACCCGACCAGGAAGCCCCTACGCCCTCAGCGCCTGCACCCGAAATGGCCGCCACCGCCGGGGGAATGACCCTGACCTCGGCTCCCGCGGTCGCAGCGCCGCCGGTCGCCCCAGCGACCGAACTCTGCCTCAATGCGCGACAAGACGGCGGCGAACGGACCTTCTCTGCCCCTGTCCGCTCGACGATGGTCGCTCTGAATTTCAGTAACGAACGGGCCACCGCAGCCGTCGCCGGCGCGGGCAGCCAGGAAGGCTGGCAGGAGGTGCGCCTGCCAGGCGCTACCGCCTCGAGCCTGCGCTTCCACCTGGACCCCTCGGCGGCAACTTGCCAGGTCGAAATAGGGAGCGCGAACCAACCCCAGGCTCATCGCCTCTCCTCCCGCCGTGGTGGCGGCGAGCTTTCCGTCCCCTTGAGGACGGGGCAGACCTTAGCCCTGCTAGACAGTGACGTCCTCGTGCATCAAGGCTATCGGATCTGGCTGGGCTCTCCCGATCAGACCCCCGAAGCCGCTTCGACCCTGAGCCAGAAGCCCACTCCCTCCGAACCCGGAAGCGCTGACGAAACGTCTCCTCTGCAGCTTCACTTCCTGAACGGCCCCTGGAAGGATGCTCGGCTTTCGCTTCCTTACGAGCGCGCCAACCTGCGCCTGGGCCCGGGAGACATCGGCTCCTCCCATCCCTTCCCGGTGACCAGGGCCCCTCAGGCGGAGATCACCATCCAGGCCGGAGCCGCCCGCCTGCGAGCCAGCGACGTCCCTGACGACCAGTTTCTGGAAGTTGACGGCGACCTGGTCTTCCCCGGAGAATCCGTTCCGCTGGTCGGCGGAAGTCGACTCATGCTGGGAGAAGCCGAATTTCTCTGGACCGACGGCAGCGAGGCCCACTACGGGGCCTATCGGCTTCGCGACGGCGAAGCGACCTACCCGTTGCGCAAAGCCTCGGTCCGACTGGGTACAGCCGCCCACTGCGAGATCATCCTTCCCCACCGGGAACTGCCCCCGGTGATCGGTCGCCTGACCTTTGACAAAGGCGTTCCGCACTATTTGCATACCGATCTCTCTGCCACCGTCCGGGTGGACGGAGAAGAGCTGAGTCCCGGACTGTCCGTACCGTTGCGTGCCGGCTCCGAACTCGAACTTAAACCCGGGCTCCTGCTCCAACTCGAGCACGACCCCTTGAAAACATAGCGAGGTTCCGTGTTAGAAGGCAATCCGATGATCCTTTTCAAGCTGGTGGCGATCACCGGCGCGATCATCGTTTATATCAGACTGTTCGCCCGTAAGATGCCCGCCGACCCGAACGGCATCACCCCCGCTCATCTACCGTCCGACCGCAAGTTGGGCGACTACCGGGTGCTGGAGACCATCGGTATCGGTGGGAACGCTACCGTGTACAAAGCCAAAGCCGCGACAGGTGAAACGGTAGCGATCAAGGTCCCGCACCTGGAGACCCTGCGCCAAAAAGGCTTCCGCGCCACCTTCGACCGAGAAGCCGAGGTCGGCGTGAACCTGGTCCATCCGTCCATCGTCAAGACCATCGGAACGGGAGAGTTCGTCGACGCCAACAAGCGTAAGGTGCCGTTCTTCGTGATGGAGTTCCTGGAAGGCGAAGACCTCGAGCATCGTCTGCGGGACGTCGGACGCATGGACCCTCGAGAGGCGGCCCAGATCGCCCGAGTGGTCGCGGACTCTCTCTCCTGGGCTCATCATAGGGGCATCCAGCATCGCGACATCTCGCCGAAGAATATCTTTCTGACCCGAAACCGACAGATCAAAGTCATGGACTTCGGAATCAGCACGGTCTTCAAGAGAGGGGATAAGGTAGGCAAAGCTGGCGGCGAGCTGAACTTCGGAACGCCACACTACCTGGCCCCCGAACGGACCTCGCGCTCCGACGCCGACAGCCGCTCGGACCTGTACTCGCTGGGCTGCGTGCTTTACCAGATGGTGACCGGCAAACCGCCCTTCGACGCGGAAAGCCCTCGGGCCATCCTGATGCTGCATCGCAAGCAGTCGGTCATGCCGCCGTCTTCGAAAACCGACGTTCCCAAACCGCTCGAGGAGATCATCCTGAAGCTGCTCGAGAAAGACCCCGAAAAGCGTTACCAGGATGCCGCCCAGGTCGCGGCAGCCCTGGCCGACCTTCAGCCGGTCGTCTGACCCTGCCATGAGGAGCCGCAATGAGTGACAGCGACTGGATCTACCTCGACTACAACGCCTCGACCCCGATGGCCCCGGAAGTCATAAAGGTGATGCAGGAAAGCCTCACGGCCCAGGCTCACCCCTCCTCGAAGCATCCCGCCGGACTCCGTTCAGCAGCCCTGATCAGCCGGGCCCGAGAACACGTCGCACGAGCGCTTTCGGCAAGCCCGGAAGAGATTGTCCTCTGCTCCGGGTCGACCGAAGCCTCGAACCACATTCTCAAAGGCGTGGCGTTCTCTCCAGAGCCGTCTGGCCCGCTGCACTTTATCAGCAGCGAGGTCGACCACGCCGCCACTCTCGAACCGCTGCGATTCCTTCAACGATTCGGACATGAAGTCACTCTCTTGAAGGTCGACCGTCACGGTTCGATCGACCCTGCCCAGGTTGAGTCGGCGCTGCGCGACAACACCGTTCTGGTCACCCTGATTCACGCTCAGAATGAGGTCGGCACGCTGCTCCCGCTCGAAGAGGTGGGTCGACTTTGCCGGGAGCGCCAGGTGATGTTTCACGTGGACGCCGCCCAAAGCTTCGGGAAAGCGGCCGTGTCTGTCGAGGCGCTCAACGCTGACTTTTTACAGATCGCCGGCCACAAAATCTACGGCCCGAAAGGCGTCGGGGCGCTCTACGTCCGCTCGGGTCGCCGGCTCGAGCCGCTCCTTCATGGTGCCGGCCATGAAGGAGGCTCGCGCTCGGGAACTCCGGCTCCAGCGCTGATCGCCGGCCTGGGCGAGGCTTGCCGCCTGGTTGGCGAACGAGGACTTCTTAGCCCTACCGCCGCGAATCGAACCTGGGAGGTCCTTCGGGAGAGGCTGGGTCAACGCGTTCGTCGGAACGGACACCCGGAGCAACGAGCCCCCAACGTTCTGCACCTGACCTTCGAAGGCTGCTCAGGGGGGCAACTGCTTGAAGAGGCCCGGATCTGCGCCTCTACCGGGGCCGCCTGCCACAGCGCGGCCGGCTCACCCGTACTCTCGGCCCTGGGGTTCAGCCAGGATGAAGCCATCGGGAGCGTTCGTCTCTCGTTTGGTCGGGCCACCACACTGGAACAGGCCGAAGACGCCGGCCGGCGTCTTGCCGAAGCGGCCCGACTCGCCCCAGGCCCTGCCTGAACCGCCCCGACAAGGGGAAACCGTCATCGGCTTGCGAACCCGCCGAGCATGAAAAACATCCTCGGCGGCGATCTCGAGCCGTGCTCCACCGACCCTATGACGGGCTACTTCCGCGACGGCTGCTGCCGCACGGGACAGGGCGACTACGGCGTCCACGTGGTTTGCGCCGTCATGACCGACGACTTTCTTCGCTTCTCCCAAGAGCAGGGGAACGATCTGTCCACCCCTATGCCTCAGTATCAGTTCCCCGGACTCAAGGCTGGAGATCGCTGGTGTCTCTGCGCGCCCCGCTGGCATGAGGCGTGGCAAGCCGGAAACGCTCCCAAGATCGTGGCGGCTTCAACCCACATCTCGGCCCTGGAGCATTGCGACGGAAAGGCGCTCAAAGAGCACGCTGTCGACCTGTAGCCAGCCACTCCAGGAACACAAAAAAGCCCCCCGTCGCAACGACGAGGGGCTTTTTTGTCAGAGAACAGCCAGGCTACGGAGTAGCGGGAGCTGCCGGGGTTGCCGGAGCAGCAGCGGGAGCTGCTTCGGGAGCAGCAGCCGGGGCTGCAGCGGCCGGGGAGGCCGTAGGAGCGGGAGCGAGCTTGAACTCATCTTCCAGCTTCTTCTTCTCGGACTCGGCGGTCTTCTGAAGCTCCTGACCCTGCTTGGCCAGTTCCACGACTTCGCCCTGGATCTTCATCATCTCGCCCTGGTAGCCTTGCATCTCGGTGAGCGCGGCCTGCTTCTGCTTGGGGTCTGCCAGCTTCTTCGAGCCGTCGGACATCTTCTTGGCCACGTCGATCATAGCGGGGGTCTTATCTAGAACGTTGATAGCGACCTCGTACTGCTTGACCGTGGTGTCGTGAAGGGTCTTGGCCTTGGCCGGGACGGTATAGCCCTCGAGCTTGGTCTTTTCGGCCTTCATCTTATCTTCGAAGGCTTTGATCTGGCCCTTGATCTTCTCCGGGTCGAAGTTGCCGCTAGCGATCTCTGCGCGCAGTCCGCCCATCGACGTTTCCATTTCTGCGGCGACGGCCTTCATGGCGTCGTTCGAACCCTGCAGCTGTTTGAGATAGGTCTCGACTTGAGCCTTCTCTTGATTGCAACCCGACACTACGAAAAGCAGCAGCATCATGGTCGCGCAATAAAACTTCTTCATCTTCTGTACTCCCTTTGGTTGGAGACACGAGCAGAACTCGTGACTCCGTTCCTGCACCTTGAGAGGACCGGGGGCCTGGTGGGACACCTCGCCGCGCACTTGCAGGATCGGGCGCGGTTTCCAGGCCCCCTGCTCCTTTCCTCCCCCGGAAGGATCGCGGTGGGTAATGGGCCAAGTAAGGGCGACCGGAAAGGTGGATATCAGATGCGTAAGACTTGGAAATACCTCATCCTCGCGGGCTTGGCGCTCAGCCTCCCCGCCACGGCCGGCACCGGCGGCACGCCCGGATTTAGTCTCGATCAGACCTGCTCGATCAGCGGTAAGATGGAGAACTTCGATCCTTTCGCTAACTTTTTGCCCAAAGAGCTTAGCAGCACCAGCTTTGAACTCTCGAACTCCTACTCAATTCAGCTCAAGCCGCTGCGTCCCGATGACATGAGTCAGTACCAGTTTCAAGCCGTCGACAACCGCGACTGGGGAGCCGGCTACAGCTCGCCTTATATGTGGGAGGCCGGTCGCGGCCCCGGCGGTAGCCCCTCTTTCGGGCCCGGAAACTGGAGTAACCAGATGGACGGCCGAGCCTTCTCGCCGATCCCGATGGGTCGATAGGTTCTGACGGAAAGTTCTCTTTTTTGAGCGTTAACCCCCCAGGAAAGGCCTCTACATTGACTCGCCCCCCACTCGACGGAGCCGGCGAGGACGAAGGAGTGGCCGTCAACACCTACGCCAACTTCGCCCACATCTACGACGGATTCGGGTCGGAGGACTTCTGCCTGACCCTGACCGAGCACATTACAGAGCGGTTGGAGAAATACGGTATTCCCGAGAAAACCGAGATTCTCGACGTGGCTTGCGGTACTGGTGTCGTCACGGTCGAACTGGCCAAACGCGGCTACGAGATGACCGGCGTTGACCTGTCCGCCGACATGCTCGGCCACGCCAAAGAACGCGCCCGCGAGCACGGCGTAAGGATCAAGCTGCAGCGCGACGACATGCGCACTTTCCAAGTGCCTCAACAGTTCCCGTGCGTGATCTGCACCCACGACGTGCTGGACCATCTGTTCGACGACGACGAACTCGACCAGGCGTTCGCCAGAATCGCGTCCACCCTGCTACCTGACGGCCTGTTCATCTTCGACATGAACTGCTGGGAGGGGATCCGGCACCTGAACGGGCGCACGATCTTCGTGGAAAACTCCGAACGCTCGGGCGCCTACCACCTGATCGCTGAAGACGGAACCCTCGAGACCAACATCGTCGGATTCTTGAGAGTCGAAGACAATCTCTATGAGCGGTTTGCCGAGACACTGTTCCAGCGCTGTTACTCGAACGAAGAGATCGAGAAGCGGATCGGCGACTGTGGGCTGGAACTGCTCGAGCGCGTGACCATCCAGGACCTGCAGGGCGACGTTTTCAAGCAGCTCTGGGTCACCCGCATGCCCGGACTCGACATCCCCGAGCTGTTCTAGACTCTGGCCTTTCGTGCGCTCGGTCCTGCTTCTTGCCTACCACTACCCTCCGCTTGGCGGCGTCGCCGTCATGCGAGTCTTGCGCTTCTCTCGTTATCTTAGCGAGTACGGATGGCGCCCGATTGTGGTTTGCGTTGACGGCGGGCCCAAGCACGAACCCCGAGACCCCGGACTGCTGGCCGAGATCCCGGAGAACGCCCTGGTCTACCGGGTGCCCTGCTTTGAACCGGACAACTACTCCGACAGCTGGGACATCCCCAGGGAGAAGGTTGTGCGGAATCTGTTCAAACTTTTCGCCAAGACCCTTTTTCCCGACGACCGGGCCTACTGGGTCCGTCCGGTGGTCCGCAAAGTTTGCGAAATCGTCCGCGAGCACCAACCCAGTCTGATCTGGGCAACAGCCCAGCCCTGGACCACCCTGGTCGCGGGGAAAGCTTGCAAAGAGGCCACCGGGCTCCCTCTGGTCTTAGATTTCCGCGATGACTGGACAACTTCCAACGCCGATTTTCGTAAGGTCAAGCGGCTGGCCCGAGAGCAGGCCTTGGAGCAGCAGGTGCTGGCCGCTGCGGACGCCGTGGTTTCGGTGACGCCCCAGATTGTCGAAGCGCTGAAAGCCCGCCGACCCGCCAACCTCTCGCCCGACCGATTTTTCTACATTCCTAACGGCTTTGACCCGGCCCATTTCCAAAATCGCCCGGAACCGGGCCAGCGCTTTAGCATTCTGCACGCGGGCGGACTTTACGACAAAAGACCGCTTCAGCCGCTGCTGGACGTGTTAGAGCGCTGGGTAGAAAAGCACCCCGAGCGGCGCGAGCAGGTCGACGTCATCCTTGTCGGCCGCACCACCGCCGAAATCCAGACCGACCTGGCTCGCAGTCCCGTTCGCTCCATGGTCCAGCTCCGAGGCTTTGTCCAACACCAGGAGGTTCGACAGCTGATGCTATCGGCCGGCATCAACCTGCTGATGATCGAGCAGGTCAAGTCGGCCGCCTGGCTGTTTACCGGGAAAGCGTTCGAGTACCTGGGCGCTCGCCGCCCTATCGTCATGCTGGGTCCCGACCCTTCCCCTCTCGCCGACATGGTCCGGGAAAGCGGCCTGGGACAGGTCTTTTCCTACAGCCAACCCGACGCGACCGCCGAACAGTTTGAATCGCTTTTCCAAGACCGAAATAACAGCGCCCAGGTAGCCCAGGGGGCCAAGGTTGATGCCTACGATGCGCGAAAGCAATGCGCAGAGCTAGCGAACTTGTTCGAAGAGGTTGTGCGCTGATGAAAACTTGTGTACTGCTGCTTGATGAAAATCGGGGGTTCGGCGGCGCCGAACGCCACGTCCTGTCCCTGGCCAGAGAACTCGAAGGCCGCGGACTGCTGGCCAGCGTGGTGGCCCGCAAGGACTCCTGGCTGTTCAAAGAAGGCTCTCGTTCGCTGCCGTTTTCTCCCTGCGGATTTCGCAACGAAGTCGACATGTTCAGCGTCTTCTCGATCTACAAAATGGTCAAATCGACCGGCGCCAACGTGCTTCACTGCATCGCCCACCGCGATCTGGTCGCTGCGGCGCTGGCCCGCCAACTTCCGGGAGCCCCCAAACTCGTGCTACTGAAGGCGGAGCACTCTTTCCCCGACAACGATCTGTCGCCACTCTTCCGCTGGGCCTACCGCCAGTGCGACGGTATCGCTTCGGTCTCCCAGGCGATGCAGACCGCCCTGCAAGAAAAGCTCCGAAGCGAGACTCCCTGGGAATGCCGCTTTGAAGTCGTCCCCAACGGGATCGAGACCCCTACGGGGGCAACCGCCGCTCCGACACCCTCCAGCGACGGTCGCTTACGGGTTGGTATTCTCTCTGCCCTTCATCCCGGCAAGGGCCAACGCGACGTTCTCGAAGCGCTGGCTGGCGCTGACCCAGGTTTACGCGAAAGAGTCCATCTTTCGATAGCCGGCGACGGCCCCCTCAAAGCAGAACTACAATCGCTGAGCCAACAACTTGGACTCGCCGTCGAGTTCCACGGCCATCACAGCGATCCGGTGTCCTTCCTCGGCAGCCTGGACCTCTGCCTGCTGCCATCTCATACCGAGACCTTCTCGCTGGTAGCCCTAGAGTCTTTGACTCTGGGAGTTCCTTTATTGGCCGCCGACTCCCAGGGAGTGAGCGAGATCTACACCGAGCGAGAAATGATCTACCCCAAAGGCGACCGCCAGGCCTTGCTGACAAAACTGGAAGCCTTCATGGCTCAACCCGAGGTATTCAGGGCCGCCGCAACCGAACTATCAGCGCGGTACCGCGCTCAGTACAGCCGAGAGAGCATGGGGACTAACTACCAGCGACTCTACGAAACGCTGCTCACCCAACAAGCGGTGTCCTGACCCAAGGTATGTCCGCCGCCCCTTCCCTTTCCAGACCCAGGCCTGGTTTTCGCACTTCTCGCGAGGCATGGCCTATTGAGGTGCCGTTATCGCTAGGAACGCCGAGAGCGGTGCACTATAGTGCATAAGCGAGGTGTGACAACGCGAGAATGGTGCCTCGGTAGGCAAGGACCGTGAGAAGTGCGGAATCCAGACCCAGGGCTCTGATCGTTCATACCGGCGGAGGCCTGGGCGATGTCCTGCTTTCCCGCCCCGTTGTCGACGCTTTGAATAGCGCCGGCTACGAGGTCGACTTTCTGGCTCGTCAGGCCACGTCCGTAGCACTCGCCGGACACCCTGGGGTGCGTGAACTGCTGACCATCCCTGGAAAAGACCCCTCGAACCTGGCCGAGGTCCGGGCCTGGGCGGCCAAGCTCAAGGCTCGAAACTACAGTGTCGCGCTCTTACTTTGGGGCACCTCGCGCTGGGCCTGGACCCTGCGACTCGCGGGTATCCCTCAGAGAGTCGGACAGGACTCCCGTTTGCTGTACTCTTTCACTTTCACCCATCCCGTGCGTGTCCGTTCCGAACATGGAGACGACACGACCCACTGGACCGAAGTGCTCCTGGACTACCCCCGCGCTCTGGGCCTGACCCCTTCCGCTCCGCAGGTTCACTACCCCGTCGCCCCCGAAGCCGGAGCCCGCGCCGAATCGATTCTAGGCGACTTCGAATGGGGCGGTCGGCAAGGTCCGCTTCTGGGCTTTCACTCTGGGAAAGGACTGCCGCTGGGGCCCGAGCGCTGGCCCGTCCGTCATTTCGCCAGCCTGGCCCGAGAGCTTCAAGAGCGCCTTGATGCTCGGCTGGTGCTGACCGGAGGTCCGTCCGAGGTCGAGATTGTCAGCGGCGTTGCCGAAGGCCTCGATGGTCCGGTTCTGAACCTGGCGGGAAAAACCGACCTGGCCACCCTGGCTGCCGTAGCCCACCGCTGCGACGTCTACATCTGCCCCGACTCAGGACCTATGCACCTGGCGGCCGCCGTGGGCACTCCGGTGGTCGGCATCTACGCCCTTGACGAAGACTTCCCCAAACGCTGGGCGCCCTTCGGCGTCCCCCACCGGGTGGTCCGCCCCCCTCGCCCGGCCTGCCCCCCCGGCTGCAAGAAGCCGACCTGCCCCAACTTCGGGTGCTATCTCAAAGTGACCCCGAGCGAGGTTTGCCAGGCCGTGGTCGACCTTCTCGAGGAGACGCGCGGTAAAGGCAGACTAAAGGAATCCGGTTCCGAGGCAGGGAACGGCCTGCCCCTATGACGGCGCCCTTGACTATTGGGGTCGACGCTACTTTCTTGCAACGCGACAAGCGCGGCATGGGAAGGGTGTTGCGAAGTATCCTCAACGAATGGAAAAAGTCGTTCCCCCACAAACTCGTTTTGTTGGCGCGGGAGAAACGACACCTCGCCGAACTGGCTGACACTCCCTACACCAAGTGGGACGCCGTGCTTGCCGAAGATGCGCAAGGTCTCGATGTCTGCTGGTTCCCCTGGAACCGGGTCGACTGGCAGCCAACCTGTCCGGCTGCGGTGACCATCTACGATGTCGCGCCGTTCACGAACTTTCATCCTCAGAACCGTCACCTGCAAGCCGATCAGGATCGTCTGCTTCACGCGGCCGAACTGGCGACTCGCATCATCACGACGTCCAACTTTTCCAGAACCGAACTGCATCGTCACCTGAACTGCGATATCAGCCAGGTCGATGTCGTGCCGCTCGGCTACG
Source organism: Vulcanimicrobiota bacterium (assembly GCA_023447635.1). Taxonomy (GTDB): domain Bacteria; phylum Vulcanimicrobiota; class Xenobia; order Xenobiales; family JADMJV01; genus JAEXNA01. The sequence continues at coordinate 10,819 of JAEXNA010000097.1, forward strand.
ATCCGGTTTTCCACCCCCATCGCAACCAGTACCTGGACCCTTTCTTTGTCGAACGGATCGGTGACGACCCCTACATCCTTTTCGTGGGGAACGCCGAACCGCGAAAGAACCTGGAAGGCCTGCTCGAAGCCTACCTGCTGCTCGATGGGCAGGTGGAAAGCCGCCTCATCCTGGTGTCCGGCAAACCGGCGGCTCCGACCTGGGCCGACCGTCTCCGAGGCAAGGCTTCGCCGCTCAACTCTTGCATCAAACGCCTGGAAGAGAAGATCATCTGGCTCGAAGGGGTAGACGACGCCACGCTGGCCGAACTCTACCGCCGCTGCCAGGTGTTCGTCATGCCCTCTTTTTACGAAGGCTTCGGACTTCCGCTGCTGGAGGCGATGGCCTGCGCCGCGCCGACGGCCGCCGCTCGAGCCGCTTCTCTGCCCGAAGTGGGGGGCGAGGTGCCGTTCTGGTTCAACCCCAGCGACCCGGTGGATATCGCCCGGGCCATCCTGGAATCGATCGAACAGCCCAACGGCGATCTCGGGCCCGCCCGCGCCGCCGACTTCTCCTGGGAGCAGACGGCAGCCAAACTCGCCGAACTGCTGGCCGGCATGGCCGGTCGACCTGCCCAAAGTTAGGATCAAGACGTGACAACCACCTCCGTCGCTTCCCTGGTGGAAGAAACGAAAAAGCTCTCGAACCAGAACATTCTGGTGCTTGGCGACCTGATGCTCGACCAGTGGATGTGGGGCAAAGTATCCCGCATCTCTCCCGAGGCGCCCGTGCCTGTCGTCGACGTCAATCGCACGACCTATACGCCCGGTGGTGCCGCCAACGTGGTGAGCAATCTTCTCACTCTGGGCAGCCGCGTCACCGTGGCCGGCCTGGTCGGTGACGACGATACAGGCGCTCGCCTGCGCGGTCTGTTAGAGGAAGCCGGGGCCGACACCACCGGCCTGGTAGTGAGTCCGAGCCGACGCACCACCGTCAAGACTCGTATCATCGCCCATTCCCAGCAGGTCGTACGCGTTGACCAGGAAGAGCGCGCGCCGTTTAGCCTGGAAGAGGCCGAACCGCTGAAAGAGTGGCTGCGGGGCCACCTTTCTGGCTTTGACGGCGTCTTCTTGTCCGACTACGACAAGGGGCTTTTCACCAGCCCTTCGCTGAGCGCCGACTGGCCCTCGCTGTACGCCGGTAGAGTTCCCGTCATCGCGGGACCCAAGCCCGCCAATCTCGAAGTATTTCGCGGTGTCGACTGCCTGACCCTGAACGCTTCCGAGGCCGCCACCGCGACCGGCCTACCTGTAGATAGCGACGAAGCGACCGCCGAAGCGGGGGCGCGTCTGCTAGAGCTAAGTCAGGCCCGCTCGGTACTGATCACTCGAGGCGAGCGTGGAATGACGTTCTTCGACGGGCAAGGAGGTTCGCTCAGCGAGCGCGCCTTCGCCACCGAAGTCTTTGACGTGAGCGGCGCCGGCGACACCGTCCTGACCGTGATGGGTCTCGGGCTCTGTGCCGGCCTGGAACACGCGTCCGCTATCAAACTGGCCTCCCACGCCGCTGCCGTCGTTGTGCGCAAACTGGGCACGGCCACCGTCACCGTCGAGGAGATTGGCGAATCGTTGCGCCAGAGAAGCTAGCCGTGAGTCTACCTTATCAAGAGCGAGTGCTATCACGCAGCGAGGCCGCCGAACAGGTGAGGCGCTGGCGGGAGGCCGGGGAAAGCGTTGTTTTCACCAACGGCTGCTTCGATATTTTGCACGTGGGACACGTCCAGACTCTGAGTCGCGCGCGAGCCGAAGGGCAGCGTCTGCTTGTCGGCGTCAACTCGGACGCCTCCGTCAAGCGCCTCAAAGGCCCGACCCGCCCTATCAACGGGGAAGGGGATCGAGCCGCCATGCTGGCGGCGCTCGAGTGTGTCGACGCGGTGACCGTTTTTGAAGAAGACACTCCGGTGGAAACCCTGGAAGCTATTCGTCCTGACGTGCACGTCAAAGGCGGAGACTACAAGATCGAAGACCTTCCTGAAGCAGCCACCGTCCAGAGCTATGGTGGCCGCGTGGTACTCATCGACCTGGTTCCCGGTCGGTCGACCAGCGCTGTGATCGCCAAGTCAAAGGCTCCATGACCCGTCTCCTGCTCACGGCCAACTCTCCCGGTGAAATGGCGGGCTGGGTCCGTCCCCTGGTTCGGGAGTGGCGAGCGCAGAACGTGGGCCCCGTCGATCTGCTTCTGCTGCCCTGCAGCTTCGCCACCGGCCAGGAGGAGCGCGTGGCTCGCTCCCTTGAGGGGGTCGACCGGGTGTATCGCCCTCGCGACTACCTCAAACTTTTGGCCCGGGACGGTCGCGACTACCGCGATGGAGTTCTCCTCCACCTGGGTGGCGACCTCATGTACAGCGCTTTCTTAAGCTGGCGCTGGAAGCTGTCCGCCTGGTCTTACCTCTGGGCGAGGCCCTGGTGGGATAGCGCCTTCGAGGGCTATTTCACCAAGGACGACTGGGGCGTGCGCTGGCTAAAAAAACGTAAGGTGGCCGAGCAGAAGATCCACCTTCTCGGCGACCTGGTCCTCGATGCCGTGCGCCAGGAAGTCCCCCAGCCAGAAGCGGGAAAGCGACGCTTCTGTATCAGTTACCTACCCGGCTCTCGAGCGACCGAGGTCAAGGGGCTGACGCCCTTCTTGCTCGGCGTTCACGATCTCCTTTGCCAGAAGTACCCGGGACTCGAAGGGGTGTTGCATCTCTCACCGTTCTTGCCTCAAGACGATATCCCCAGCCTGATCCAGCAGCCTCCCGATCCTGCCTTCGGCGGACTTCAGGGCAGGTTGGAGGGGGACGAACTGCATGCCGGCGCGGGAAAGCTAAAAGTTGTAACGGCCGAAGGTTACCAACGGCTTTCGCAGTCGATGATGGCCGTTTCCATCCCTGGAACTAAGACCGCCGAGGCGGGCTACCTGCGGACCCCTGTCGTCACCATGACGCCGTTGAACAGGCCGGAGCATCTGCCTTCGATCGGCCTGGTGGGGCTGCTCGACTTCCTGCCCGGCGGAAACCGGATCAAAGGCCAGTTGATGCTGCGCCTGAAACCGACCATCGGGCTGCTGGCCCATCCCAATATTCTTGCGGGGCGCGCTCTGCTACCTGAAATTCTGGAAGTCGTCGACGGCCCGATGGTTGCCGATATGGTCAGCCAGAGCCTGGAGGAGAGCGGAAAGCTCGAAAGCGTGATGGACGACTTGAAAGCTCTTTACTCATGGCAGGCGCAACCTGCTGCAGCGATGGTCCAAAAGATGCTCGCGAGCCGGGACGGGTCTCGGCCGAACAACCCGGCTTAAATGGAAAAAGAAAAAGAGCCGCGAGTGCGGCTCTTTTTCTTGGGGCCTCTGCCCTTCGCTAACTTACAGGAAGAAACTTCGCTGAGTGTCCAGCCGCTTCGTAGCCTTCTTCGACGCCTCGATCGACTGCTCGATGGCCCGCTTTTTATCCTGCGGGATGTCGGTATCCATAGCCTCTTGTAAGGACCGCCAGCTCCGGTAGATATCGCCGATTCCCATAAGGACTTCTTCGTATTTCTTCTGATACTGCTTCGGAATCTGCCTCAGCTTGGCACCTTCCATGACCTCGATCAGTCGATTGCCGATCTCGGTCATATCCTGGTCGAAATCGTCCGGTACTACCGTCCCACCTTTGGTGGCTTTACGAAGGTCCTTTAACTTGGTGAGCTGCTGCTTGGCTGGGTCGACGAAGTCAGGAACGGTTTTCTTGCGAAAGAAGGCCAGTTCGGCCGGGTCCGTCTTGTCCACGATCAGAAGGTCGTACTTAGGGTCCTCGAGATGGCGCCAGCGGAAAACCTTGAAATAGTAGGTTCCGATTCCACCAAAGAAGAGCACCACCATAAGAAGGCAGGTGGTGAAGGACTGGCCCAGGAGAGAGTATCTGCGATGACGGCGTGACAACATGACTTATATAATTTGGCGAATCTCTACAAATTTCCCTGCCTTCACTCGCTCTACGGACTGACCTTATAAACAGTCAGCCTGCGACCCTTACCCGAAAGGTTCTTGAGGCCATAAGGAGAACCGCTCTCACGACCATGGAGATAGGTCTCACCGGACATCTGCCCCTACCCAGCTTGCCGCAGGAGAAGCCCACTCCTCTGCACCACCTATTAGAGCGTTTGAGACGCACCGTTGACGGGTCCGCGCTGGCGCGGCTTCGGGCGACTCTCGATTGCTTGGAGTTCCTCGAGCGGTACTTCACGGGTTTCGCCACCGGACTGGTTCGTAAACTCGACGACTCTGGCGAGTTGACGACCCTGGCGGCCAACGCGGGCACCAGCGGCGGATTACGTCGTCTCTTTCGGTTTGCCCTGAACCGGTTAGAGCCGCACGCCGGACATGAGGCCGTGCGCGATCTTCAGTCCTGCTTCTTCCTCCACGGCAAGCGAAGCCTGCCGTTCTCCCATGCCCGCTGGCTGGGATTGGTAGGTCACGTCGAACCGAACGGCGAGCCGGGCGGATGGTCCTATGAGAGCCATTTCGAGGGATTGGCCAGTCGGGGGGAAGAAGGCGCCGTCAACGATTCGGTGCGTCACGCTATGGACGTACTGCAGAGCTGGATGGAAGGGGCGGTCGGTTTCTTCGAGAGCCATAACCATTTCGCTCGACTCGACGAGTTCGGCTGGCAGTGCACGGTGCAAAAGGGCGACACCTTCGTCGAAATCGTGCCGCCGCTGCCGGCTCGCCTGATCCCCGTCGAGGCTCAAGCTCCCACCTCGGCTCCGCAGACCGAGGATGAAAGTGCGCTTTTCGGCAGAGAAGCGCTGCCCCGGACCGCCTCGCTTCCCCAGCAGGTCGCGGGGGCGGCCGCCGCTCAGCAGCCCGAGAGCGAAGAGGTCCACGAAACCGAGCCCAGGCCCATCGAGCCTATCGATCAGACTGCGCCGTCCCAGGCCGTAGCGGCTCCGGTGCCCTCTATGCCCGAACCGCTGGAGGAGACCTCTTTCCCTCGCTGGAGCGCTTCCGAGCTCAAGTCCTTCGAGAACAGCCTGCGCCAGATCTATCCCCGGCTCGACCCCGAGCGGGTGCCCCGGGAATACTTTCATACTCTGAACCGCTTTCTCTCCTCGGTGAGTTCGGGCTATATCGTGGTCGAGGGGCGCCAGGGAACGGGCAAGACCACTCTCAGCCACGCCTACCGCGACTACCTGGCAGACTCCAGCCTGGACGCGGTGCCGCTGATGTTCTCCGTCAAGAACCAGTTCTACCCCGATCCGACCACTTTCTTAGAACAGCTCAACGAGCACCTTCGGATCCGCCCGGGCACCGGACAGCGTTCTTTCGAAGCGCTGGATCCCCAGGTGATCAAAAACCTCAACCTGCGCAGCGCCCCGGAAGCCAGGGCTCAGCGGTTCGCGGCGTTCCTCAGCGAATTGCGCCTGGTCAACGGGACGCGGATGGTGCTGCTTCTCGATGGGCTTGACGAGGGGAATGGTAGCAACACAGCCGCCAACGATAGCCTGTTCAGCTATCTTCCCGCCTCGCTGCCCGAAGGGGTCTATATCGTCGTCACCTACCACCCCGACCGCTGTCGCCCCGCCGACCGAGAGGTGCTCGACGCCATTCGACAGGGCTCGAGCACCGAGGTGGTGCTTTCGGTCGACGCCGCAAACTATCGCGACCTCGTCGAACGTTTCTTGAACCGGGGCGGAGAAGGCCCGATCTCGGAATCGCTGCAAGAAACGTTGTTAGAGAAATCGGGTGGGCGTCTTGCGACCGCCCAGCACATGCTCGACGGACTTCGTTGCCAGCTTTTCGAAGGCGAAGACGATCTGCCAACGGCCGACCAGGTCTACGAGCGCCTGTTCGACCGCCTGTACGCCCGCGTTCCCGATCGTTATCTCGACCTTTTCCTTCTGCTGGCAACCTCCGACGAACCGGTCAGCGGCGATGAACTGTCGGCCCTGGGCATCTCGCGCACCGACGTGCTGGAGCTGGTCCATTCCCTGCCCTCTCTGTTCCATTGCTATCAGGAACGGATGACCGGACTGAATCTCGCCCACCGCGCCATTCGATTGCACTTGCAGCGGACGTTTCTGACCTCCTACGCACAAAGCTGCCTGAGACTGGCCCGACGCGCCCTGGTTCGCATCTCGGAAACCGAGGTGACTATCCTTCCCGTCCGCGAGGATCTCGATCGCCTGGGCGAAGGCGTGCGTCGCCTGCTTCGCTGGGCCTACGACTCTGGCGACAGCGAGTTCCTTGCCGAGGTCTGCTCCCACGACATGCTCGGCAAGCTGCGTCGCCGGATCTTTGCCGCCATGGAAGAACGCGCGCTGCACCACCGCAAGGCGCTGGTCCTCGACACCTTCACCCGCTGCCTGGAGCGCCTGGTCCTCAGCGAAGGGAGGGAGTCGTTCCGGGAAGAGTTGGCCTGGTCTCTCTCCTCGCGAGCGCTTTCGTACTATCATCTGGGGCACTATCAGCGCGCCCTGCTCGATATCGAGACCGCCATTGGACATTTCCAGAACGTGGTCGAAGAGCAAGGGCTGGAGCAGCTTCGGAACGGACTTGCGGCGGCGCTGAACCGACGCAGCGAGATCTATCGGGGGATGCTGGACTGGCAACGAGCCTATCCCGACGCCGAACGCGCCGTGCAGAACTACGAAAAGGTGATCACCAGCGGTCGCACCGACCTGGCGGCGCTGTTGATGTTGGCCTACCACAACCGGGGAATCGTTCATCGCGCTCTGCGCCAGTACGACCCCTCGGAAAAGGATCTGAGCTCTGCGCTGGGCGGCTATCTGAAGCTCGTCGATCGCGAGAACCGTCGCGAGTTACGACCTCAGTTGGCTGCAGTGTACCAGTCCCGAGCCGCCCTGGCCCTGGATCGCGGCGAACCGGACCTGGCTCTCTCCTTCGCCTCTTCGGCGCTGGAGCTTTACGAGACGCTGGTTCACCAGGAGAACTTTGAAAATCTGCGCAACGACCTGGCCTCGATCTATAACGACCGGGGCGCTATCCTCTCGCGCGCCGGTATTCTGGAAGAGGCCGAAAGGGACTACGCCTCGGCCATCTCCATCCGAACCTTCCTGGTGGCCGAAGGGCGCATCGATGTTCGTACGGATCTGGCCAAAACCTACGCTAACCGCGGCCTCTGCCTGATCCCTCTGGGCGACTTTGAAGCCGCCCGGGAAAGCTTTGATCGGGCGGTCGAGATTCTCGACCGCCTGATCGAAGAAGAAAAGCGGGAGGACCTGTACGCCGAGCGCGCCTTTGCCCTGGGCTGCCGAGGCAGCCTGGGACGGCAGATGGGCGACCTTCCGGCCGCCCGAGAAGACCTCTCCGCCGCCGCCGGCGACTACCGCCTTGCGGTCATATCTCAAGGCGATCGTCACCTGGAGGATCTGGCTCATACGCTGAACTCGCTGGCCGAAGTCTCCCTGGCCACCGGCGATACGACAACGGCTCGTCGCAGTTGCGAGCGCACCCTAGAGATCTATGAGAAGCGCGTGCTGCCTCATCGCCGTCAGTCGCTGGGTCGGGAACGAGCTATCGCCCACCACAACTTTGGTGAAACTCTTCGCTATGAAGGGAACGAAGGCGAAGCCGAACGCGAGTTCCAACAAGCGATCGATCTGCTAACCCACGAAGTCGAACAGATGGGCCGTCCTCAGCTGACGGGCGAACTGGCGACCTCCTTACTGCGCTACGCCCAGTTGGCCCATCAGCCGCCCGAACTCGTCCTTAAACTGGTCAGCCGTGCTCTAGCCTTCTTTACCGGGGTCGAAGAGAACGAGGGTGACCACCTGGCGAACCTGACCGACGAGGCGCTGCTGCTTCGTTCGTCGGTTTACAAGAAGCTGAACTCCATGGGGGCCGCCCTCGACGACGTCAGCCGGGTTGTCAGCCGCCTGGAAGAGTCGGCCTGGGCGACTCAAGAGGTCGCTTCGGGCCTGGTCACCGCCCTGCTCGAACGAGCCTCGCTCTTTTCTGCTCTCGACGACTCGGAAGCGGCACTCCTAGACCTGGACCGCGCCGCAGCCATCGTCGAGGAGACCGATTCTCACCACGGCCCTGAAGCCGAACTGCGCCGTTGCCACATCCTGTTCGAACGGATCCGAATGTTGACCAGCGCCCTGAGCCTGGATTTCGGACGCGCAACCGTGCTACTTCAAGAACTCGATGCCCGGCTGCTCGAAGTCCCCCTCGATCAGCTGGCCAATAAAGAGCTGCGGGCCCTGAAAAAACGCGCTATCCGCACCTTCAAAGACCTTCGTTACGCGGCTCTGGTGCCGACCCGGCAGGGCAACTACGAAGCCGGGGTCGAGCGATTGACCCAGCTCCTAGAGCTAGCTCGGGGTTTGCGACCCGCCTTCGCCGAGCTGCTGCGCGGCGATCCTATGACGGGCGGCGAGTTCAATCAGGTCACCCGCTTACAGACGCAGCGCGCCTGGGCCCTGGTCAAGTTGGGACGCCTGCCTGAAGCGCTGGCCGACTTTGAAGGCACGTCCGAGCAACTACCGCAGATCGAACCCGAGACCAGCCCGGACGCCCTGGAATTCATCGCCGAAGTCGAATCGGGCCGTGGTGCCGTGCTGGATAGCCTGGACCGCCCGGAGGAAGCGCTGGCCGCCTACACGCGGGCCGTCGATGCGTTCGGACGACGCCCCGAAAGTACTCTGTCGCCCCGTCGGGCCGCTTGTCTGACGAACCGAGCTCGCCTGCTGGGCCGAATGAAGCGCTACGACGAAGCGCTCAAAGATATCGACCCGGCCATCGAGATCGCGCGTTCGAACTACCAGAAGGCCGACCTGATGAGTCGCTGGGCTTTCAAAGCCGACATCCAGCGCCAAGCGCAAGAGCCTCTCGACGCCTTGAGCACCTACCGAGAGGCGCTGGGCTTTGGCCAGCGGGACGGGGCCCTCGAGCCCCAAACCGAGCTACCTCTAAGACTGGGCGTGTTCCGGCTGACCGACGACGCCGACGAGCGAGGCCAGGCGCTGAGACGGGCCCTGGGTCTGCTCAAGGAGCGCTTGAATAGCCGCGCCAAAGGCTGGAGAGGCGAGGCGACCCGGCTATTCTCGGAGCTACCCTATCCTAGCGACGACTCGGCCGGCCTGGATTTGGAAAAGGAGATCTGCGAAGCTGTCGCCGTGCTACTCAAGATCAGCCCTCCCGGTCACAGCGTCATGACAGAGACCTTGCTGCGGCGAGGCGCCCGTCTGTTCGAGATGAAAAACGAAGGCCGTGCGTTCCGACGTCTTGGCGCGGCACAATACTGCCTGGCCACCCAGTTCTGCCTGCTCGAGTTCCAGAAGTACGGTCGCTCTAGCCTGCCTCGCTTGCTGCGCTGCTATCTTCTGGCCGGCCGCGCTTTAGTCGACGTCGAGCCGCCGACCCAACTGGAAGGCATGGGTCACGGCCTCAAGGAGATCGCGGCCTCTATCTACCAGGAGCCGCCCGAGGCCGACCTCGAGGTCGAGATCAATAACATGGCTCGGCTGTGGCTTAGCCTGCCGCCCTCTAAGGTGCTGCAAGCGGGCATCTCGCGAGCGACGCTACAAAAGCTACGTCGCTGGTAGGTCTCGATGAGGAAAGCCCTCGCCAGGTCTTTGGCCTTCGAGGCCGGGGCTTAACGACCGCTTTCGGTATGCCATCGGCGCAAGACCAGATTATGAATCTCTAGTCGTCGACGCAGAGGGGGATGGGTTCGGCTGCCCTGCTGATAAGCCTGGCCAAACATCTCGACAGAGCGCTTACTGAGCTTGATCAAAGCTCGCGACTCTCCGTTAGGGTCGAAGCCCGCTGCTGCCGCGTAAGTCATCCCCTGGACGTCGGCCTCTTCTTCCTCGTGCTGATTGTAAGCCTGTTGATTTTTCACGAAATCAGCCAGGAACTGCAGGCGAGGCGTCATCGCGGCCAGCCTCGAGCGCAAGGTCTGCAAGCGATGGTTGTCGTTTTCAGCCTCCGCCTGTGCCGCCAAGCGCTCCATCTGATACAACTCCTGGGTCAACCGCTGAGCCTCCAGATACCGCTCTTCGAAGATCTGGGCGTGGCGCCGTACCCCGTGCGCGACCTCGTGCCCCAGCACCCCGGCCATCTCGTCGTCGGTCAAGTTCAAGGCCAGGAGCCCTTCGGTCACCACCACAAACCCTTCGCCGGTGCAGAGCGCGTTCGGTATCGGCGTGGCGGCCACATCGAAGGTCCAGTGCAGGTCGGCCAACGGCGACTTGGCGGCGATCTGGTGACCCAATCGATGGACCCAACGGCGCTGCGCTTCCGTCCCCCCCTTGCCCAGCTGTCGCATGACCTGCTCATAGCTTCGTTGCGCGCTGCGGTAGCCGGCTCTTCGAAGCGACGCCTCCTTACGCGTTGCCAGCGTCTCGGCGGTTGGCTCTTTCCATTCGGACACCGTGGAAGAGCCCGCGCCAGCGCTAGAATTCACCCAGTCGACAACGCTGGTATCGCCGCTCTCCCTGCGGCGGTAACCTAACCAGGCCAAGGCTTCTTCCCACTGGGCCAGCTCCCCGTAGGGGGTCAGGACGAAGTCTCGAGTCTCGCCCTGCGCGTTGGTGGCGGAAAGGGCCGTGTCGCTAACCTTCAGCGCCTGACGTTCCTCGGCGCTGAGTAGCTTCCGAAAAGCCTCGAGCTGCACGACTCGAGCTCCATCGATCGTCTGGACCTGAAGGCGTTGGTTGCGAATGTAAACGACCTCGGCCGCGGCCGGAACGGCCAGGACCGCTAGTAGGCCCAGGGCCAGCAAGCGAAGGGAAAATTTTGTCCGAGTTAGGGGTTGGCTCACGTTGACGCTGCTCGAAAGCTGGTGTTATACTCGGGGCCACTTTGGCACCCTAAGCAGAAGACCCTCTTCTCACCGTACAACCTCAGTTCGTACGGTTCCGCTTCGGAGAAGGCTCCTTATTTCTAAGGAGAACCGTTCCGAAAGTGCGATTGCTTAAAGCTCGACGGTTCGCCGTCGGCCCGTGTCGACTGTGAAGTCGTATAAGGAGTCAATCATGCCCAAAATCAAGACTCGGAAAGCCGTCGCCAAGCGCGTTCGGCGTACCGGCTCCGGCAAGCTCAAGAGGATGAGAGAGTTCTCCGGATGTCACCACATCCGCGAGAAGAAATCCCCCAAGCGGACCCGGAAATTCCGTAAAGCCGCCCTAGTTCACAAGACGGACGCGCATCGTATCACGACGCTCGCCCCGTACGTCTAGAAAGGACCGCCCAACATGGCAAGAGTGAAACGAGGGGTCAACTCCCTCAAAAAACGCCGCAAGCTGATGAAATCGGTGAAGGGTTACCGCGGTGCCCGTAGCCGTAAAGTCAAGTCCGCCTCGGAGGCCTTTCTACATGCCCAGGAGTATGCCTATCGCGATAGGCGTAACAAGAAGCGTGATTTCCGCCAGCTCTGGATCGCCCGTATCAACGCGGCGGCCCGTATCAACGGAATCTCGTACTCCCGCCTGATGAACGGCCTGAAGAACGCTGGCATCACCCTCGACCGTAAGGTTCTGGCCCAGTTGGCCATCGAGGACGCCGCCGGTTTCGCCGTCATCGCGGAAAAGGCCAAGGCCAGCGTCTCTCCCGCTTCGTAAAGTTTTCCGGGACATCCCGTCCCAGCAGAAACTTACAAGCCGCCGCTTCGAGCCCTGACGCAAGCCAGGATCGCTCGGAGCGGCTCTTTTATTTTCTCCCATGAGGCCACTCCCAACACTGCAAGATAGCGCCGAAGCCCGCTTCTGGTACTTCAACCTGGCTGGGCTTTTGCATGCCGCGCTTTTGGGAGCCGTGGTCGGTGCCGATCTCGAGCCGTTCTTCTGGCTGCTTGTCGCTCGACCCCTGGCGGCCGTGCTGATGTCGTTGCTGCCAGAGACCACATCCGGACAGTGGCGCCCCTACCTGGTCGGGTCAGCCGTCGGCTATCTGGGAATGGTCCAACTCCTTGACCTGGCGGATCGACCTTTTCAACTCGGAGCGATGGCGCTCTTCCTTTTTGTCGATGTCGCCCTCGATGCCATCCTGGCAACCCACGCCCCTAGCCAGGAGTGGGTCGGGCGGATGGGCCAACTCACCTTCGCTCGAGCCGCCGGACTGGCTCTCGGCCTGCTGACCAGCAGTACCTTGTTGGCCGTCCCCTCTGGTGGCCAGGCGGCTTTTAGCTTCCTGCTGGCTATTCTGATCGCCCTCTTCTGGACGGTGCGAGAACGGGCCGACGACGAACTCGTTCAGACGCGACGGAACAACAGCTTCGTACATTCCGCGCTACTGCTCGACGCCCTGAAGTCGCTCAGAGATCCTCGCTGGGCTCTGCATCTCATGACCATGTTCAGTGTCGCGGTGCTGGCCGGAGCGGGAAAGAGCCTGCTGTTCCCCGTCCCTGTGCTGTCCGCGCCGGCCCTGGCCCAGTGGCTTAGCCTGCCGGTCCTCTGTGTGGGAGCGCTGCTTCTCGACGTCATCCTGGCGCTGGTCATCGAGAGAGCTCCCCTCCCCGTTCAGATCCAGGGCTGTTATCCGTTGCTGCTTCTCGCAGCGGTCGCGCTGCCCACCTGGCCAGGCCATCACGGGGTGCTGGTCGCCGTCGAGGTCGCCGGAGGGCTGGCGCTTCTGGTCGCGTACCGACAATGCTTAGAGGGCGCTCCTTTGGCCATGACACCCGCCCTGCGAGCCGCCGTCCCGGTCGCCACCTGGGCTCTGGGGATGTTGGGAGGCCAAGCGCTAGGCGGTCGAAACTTACTCCTCTGGCTGGCCATCCCCGCAACCTGCCTCTCCGTAGTGACGGTGATGAACCTGCGCGCCTGGACCCGTCGAATTCGCCTCGAACGCGCGACGGCCTACGGAAACGAGAGCGAACGACAAGCGCGAACCGGAGGCCGACACGGCGACCGCCGGCAAGACTTCACAGCCGCTCCCCACGTCGATCGTCGACGTCGCCCGGCCACACGCATCTTCCGTCAGATCTGGCATATCCTCGCCATCCGCTTTCCCATAACTCTGGCACTGGCCGTGATGGCGGGAGTGGTCGTCTCGGGCCTCTGGCAGGCCAAAGACCAGCGCCAAACCTGGACGACCAGAATCCAAAACAGCTGGACGGCCACCAAGACTCAGCTCTTTCTGACCTCGCTGAAACACCGTGTCGAAGAAGAGTTACTGGCTTCGAATCGAGTCCCCGACAACTGGACCGAGTTTGTCGGAGCCAGCTTCGAACTCGATGGACGGCCGATGAAGGACCGCGACTTCTGGGGAACTCCCCTGCACTTCGACAACCTACCGAAAGAGGTCCGAATCGTCAGCGCGGGACCTGACCGAAAACTGTTCACGAGAGACGACATCGAGCGGGTAGCCCACAAGCCAGATGGGGTGAGGTAGCCTGGGCCGTGGCCACGTACCTGGCCACGGCCGTCGAACGTGAGCGGCATCGGGCCGCTGCTTAGATGTAGTTCGTCAAGTAGGCCGCTTCGGTGCGGCGCAGATTACCTACGTAGAAATCTTCTTTGCTACTCTGATAGTCTGCCTCGGGGATCTGGCCCGAGGTCACGCTGCGAACCCCGCTCTTCGGCTTCATCGAAACCGCGAGCTTCAGAGCGTCTTCAAGTGGCGGGTCTTCAAGAGGCGGCTCCTCACTGCCGCCATCGATCGGTCGCCCGGCCTTCCAGTCCGCCACATCTTCCTGAATCTTCGCCAGATCGATGGCGGCCGGAACCGAGTCCAACAGCTCTTGATACCGCTTCGGGCCGAGATGTTCGCGCGAAGCCATCAAGGTCGCATCGCCTTTGGAGTAGCCGTCAGCCACCAACGCCTTCGCTCGCTGCGCAACGCTCGGCGTGCCGGCTACCAACTCTTCGAACTTAGCGCCCGTCTGCTTCTCGTAGTTGATCAACTGGCGCAGAACGTGGCGGATGCTGCGATCGCGGTCCTCTTCGATGGTCCACTCGCTGGTCGAAGCGCGAGCGCGGTTCAGGAAGCCCGCGTGGTCGTGACTGTTGAGCTCGTACGACGTATCCCAGAGCGACTCGAACTGAGCCGTGGTCGCCTCGCGCTCCTTCATCCCTTTCTCGTCTTCGGCCTCGAAGTGGACGTAGGCCGAAGTCTCCCAGTTGGCCTGGAAGCCCTGGTTGGAGAAATTGGTGCTGCCGGTGATCTCGCCCTTGTCGGTGATCAGCTGCTTAGCGTGAATCTTACGGTCGTGCCAGGTGCTGCGCTCGAGCTTTGACCAGCGCGGCTGGATCCCGTTGTCTTCGAGGTGTTTGATGCCGAGCGAGTTGGGGGTGCCGCCGTGCGGGTAGAGACCGCTATCGGCTACCACGCGGACATCCAACTCCTTGCCTGCCTCTTTCAGCTCGTCGCGCCGGGCCACCAGCGCCCCGGCGATCGCCTTGGTCACCACGAAGCCCGGAAGATAGACAAACTCCTCGGCCTGGGCGATGGCGTTGAGAGCCAACGCCTCGCGCTCGACCGGAAGGTCGGCGATGTCGACCTTGGTCGCCCCGACCTTCTCGCCCGAGGGCAGTTCGATGGCGTCCAGCCGCTTCAGATTATCCTTGCTGTGGGTCGCGCTGATCGCTTTTTCGATCAGCTTGCGCATCAACTGTTTCCCCTTGGCGGATAGCTCGACTTCGGACTTGCGCATGGCCACCCGAGTCATCACCTTTTCATAATCCGCTTTAGGAACGTTGACCAAGTCTTTGAGCTTGGCGCCCGCTGTTTCTGCCAGAGCTTCAAGCTCGGCCAGGGACTGAGGCGAAGGCAGGACCGTGCCCGCCGCTGAGGGCCCGCTGAGACTGTCGAACAGCGAGACGAAGCCGCGCTTCCCGAGGCGCAGATTGGTGTCCTGAAACTTCTGGATATGGTCGGCACCCCAGATGTCGTCGAGAGTAGCGCCTTTCGAGTCTTGCACGTCACGAGAGAAGTTCTCGATCAGCTTTTTGGCCGCTGGGCCACGCAGCAGATAGCCTGAGTCGATGTTCTCGCCCGAGCCGACATTGGCGTTCATTCCGCTGACCAGGACCTGATCGCCGTGCCGCATGATTTTGCGGTGCATCAGGTTGGTAGGGCTGTTGAGAAGCTTCTTCTGGGGAAAGAGCGAGACGGCCACGTCGGCGCCAGGAATGTCGGCCAACTGCAAGATGGTGCGGAGCTTATCCGGTGTGGCGTCGAGCGAGAAGTAGCTGTCGCCGTCGCCGTCCTTGGAGGGGAAACTCAGACGACCCGGGTCAAGATTCAGACGGACCGGGTTGCCCGCTTTGGCGGCCTCGGCGATCTTCCCGATGATCTCCGGGTTGGTCATCTCGTAGTACTGCAGATCAAGCTCGGCCGGCTTGCCAGCCTTGCCGCTGGCGATGGCGCCGTCGAGCATTCCGTTCATCGCTTTCCAAAGCTCTTCGCGATGCACCTGGTGGGCTTCATTTCCCTCGCTGACCATGCGAGAGTCGCCGCCCTGCAAACCCTTCATAGTATCGAGGATGGCCGAGGTCGAACGGTCGGCCGCACCAGTCCAGTTCGGACCGTTGGCGTAAGCAGCGTAACCGGCCACCACGCCAAGACCCACAGGCCCACCGATCGAGGCGGCCAGAGCCTGCACGGCAACACGGGCGTTGGCCTCTCGCATCTCCGTGGTCAGCTTATCGTGACGAGCCAGGAGGTTGCCTTCCCGCGCCATCTTACCCTCGACGTCGCGGATCGGCTTGCCCTCTTCGCCGGCTTTGAACAGCTTCCACCACTCGTCCTTGAGCTCTTTATAGCGAGCCCGGGACTCTGCGGTGTAATCGTTGAGGACGGCAAAGTCCTCGGTGGACATGGTCCCGGACTCTTGCCAGCTATCGAGCGCTTCGAGGGTGGCTTTTTTCGACTTGCGAACCGCCGAGTCTGAGACCGACTCGGACAACCCCTGTAAAGACTGAGCTCCGAACTTGTCCGGACGCAGAGGGGTACTACCTATGTTCAGGTTAGATGAGATCACAAGGAAGGTACTAACCGAGTTTAGCACACCACCCTCGAGCAAAAAAGTCGTAGACCGCTCTAATGCCTCTTAGGATCGAGAAGTTAACAAACGCTCGAAAACCCTGAGAGAAGGCTAACGACCGGTCCTTTTATCCGCCTTCTTCTCCTTAGGGTCCGCCCCCAGCGCCCTCACCATCCGCTGGTCCCCACGCTCGACAGCGATCCGTTCTGCAGTACGTCCCCGAGCGTCTTTGGCGGCCGGGTCCGCACCCGCTCCGAGAAGCAAGACCACCATTTCGGGGTCTCCCATACCCACCGCTTTATGCAGAACCGTCGAGCCCTTTTTATCATCCAAATTCACCTGGGACCCTGCAGCCAGCAGCAGCGCCACGTTACCGCGCTGGCCGTTCTCGACGGCGTGATGTAACGCCGTCCTTCCGCGAGAGTCCGTAGCCTCGAGATCAGGTTTCGAGGCGAGAAGCTTTTCGAACGAGGCCGTATCCGCCGAGCGGGCCGCCATCATGAACGGGGTCTCCCCCACCTTGTTGGTCTGTTCCAGGGAAGCGCCCTTGGCCAGCAGATGAAGCCCCAGCGCCGAGTGTCCTTCGGAAAACGCCCGAAACAGCGCCGAATCGCCCATCAGGTCGACCTCGGCGAGATCCGCGCCGTACCCCAGCAGCAGGTCGCACATCTTCTGGTTCCCGTCGAAGGCCGCGATCAGCAGCGGCGTCGCTCCGTCCATCCGCTTCTCGATCAGCAGCACGCCATCTTCTGGCGGGGACAGTTTGTCCGCTTCCAGCGCTTCGCTGACTTTGACCGTCTGGTTATCGCGAACCCACTGATGAATCGGGTCGGCCCCGGCAACCGTGCTGAACAGGAGACAAAAAGAGAGCAGTTTGATACGCATGGCTGGGGGGTTTGCCAAAGCCGCATCCCGTCCTCCGCAACCCTCCCCAGGGAAACTCCCCGGGGCGATGAAGCGCGTGGCACGATATTTTCCAACGTGAGGTGATTCGAGATGAAAGCGCTCAAAGTTCTGCTCCTTGCCCTGCTCCTGGCCGCCCCCACCCTGGCCCAGGATATCCTACCGTTCGGCGTCTCCATTGGCGGTCAGGCGGCCGCAAAAAAAGAGGGCGATGCCAACTTCGCCCACCTTCCCGGACCGGTCGCTTCCGGCGCCGCCATGACCGTCAAAGGCGCTACGGGACAAGTGATCGTCAACATCTTCCCCTCCGACGCCAAAGGCGTGGTAGCGCAAGGCGCCGCTCCCGAGATCCTGCTCTTCGACGCCAAAGAGAGCAAAAGCATCAACGAGAACATGAACAAGAAGAAGATCGCCCCGGGTTGGTACGCTGCCAACGTCGTCTGCGGCCCACTCGGCACCTCGCGCGTCCTTTTCCAGGTCAAGTAAACGACCACCACGGGACAAAAAACGCCGGTCCTGATGGACCGGCGTTTTTCTTTGCAGAGGCGGTCGAAACCCCCGCCCATGCCTAATGAGACCGCGGCGGCTCTTCCGGCAAGACTTCCGCAGCGCCGCCCGCTCCCACTGGGGCAGGTCCGCGAACCCAGGGCACATCCAACCCGGGGTCCTCGCCGTCCTCCGGATAGCGACTGGCGTTGAGCGCCGCCTCCAACCCCTCGGCCGAAATCCGCTGAGCCAGCCAGCCCGAGCCCTCGCACTCCTCATCCCAGATCACCTCGAGGATGTAGTCCGTGGCCAGAGTAAAGCCGTCGGCCTTGGAGCGTTTGGTAGCCTTCTCGACGATCCAGGTCTCCTCGTCGAGCGCGTCGCCCAACTCTTTTTTCCTAGCCTGCAGCTCTTTTCGTAACGCCACCGGGTCCAGCCCCAGGCGAATAAAGGCCTCGTGGGCGACCGACCCATCCACCGTCAACAACGCCTTGAGCATGCTCAAGCTGTCCGGCCCCTTGGCCGTCTCCATCACCCGGTAGGCGTAGTCGGTGCACCACGAGTGCTCGCCGGCCTGTTCGTACTCTTTCGACAAGGCTCTAGAACTTCGGGGTGAAGCCCATGTTGGCCCAGACGAACGAGTAGATGTCCGCGTCGAGCGCCAACTGCTGCTCGGTCGAAACGACTCCGTGGCCGGCTTTGGTCTGAATCCTGATCAAGACGGGGTTCTCACCCTTATGATACTCCTGCAGACGGGCCGCGAACTTGAAGGAGTGAGCCGGAACCACGCGGTCGTCGTGGTCGGCCGTGGTCACCAGAGTCGCCGGATAAGCCGTTCCCGGCTTCAAGGCGTGATAGGGCGAGTAGGCCCGCAGATACTCGAACATTTCCTTCGAATCTTCCGCCGTGCCGTAGTCGTCAGCCCAGCCGGCGCCCGCCGTAAAGGTGTGGTAGCGCAGCATATCCAGCACGCCGACCGCCGGGAGAGCGACCCTGGCCAGATCCGGACGCTGGGTCATGGTGGCGCCCACCAGCAAACCGCCGTTCGACCCGCCCGCGATCGCCAGGCGCGCGTTCGAGGTGTACTTCTGGGCGATCAGGTATTCCCCGGCCGCGATGAAGTCGTCGAACACGTTCTGCTTCTGCATCTTGGTGCCGGCATCGTGCCAGCGTTCGCCGTACTCGCCGCCGCCGCGCAGGTTGGCCACCGCGTAGACGCCGCCTTGCTCGAGCCAGGCGATGCGCGACGACGAGAAGCCCGGGGTCAGCGAGTTGTTGAACCCGCCATAGCCGTACAGGTAGGTTGGATTGGTTCCGTCGAGCTTCAGGTCCTTACGGTGGACCAGGAACATCGGCACCTTGGTCCCGTCTTTGCTGGCGTAGAACACCTGCTTGGTGGTGTACAGTTCCGGGTCGAAATCGACCTTGGGACGGCGGAACAGATCCGATTTTCCATCGGCGATCTCGTAGTGATAGATGGTCGCCGGAGTGGTGAACGAGGTGAAGACATAGTACAGGTCCTTCTCCTCGACCTTGGCCGAGAAGCCGCCCGCCGTGCCGATCCCGGGCAGAGTGATCTCGCGCTCGAGCTTACCGCTCAGGTCGAACTGCTTGACCTTACTCTTGGCGTCGACCAGGTAGTTACCAAACAGCTTCCCGCCACCGGTCGACGCCGTCAGCACGTTCTGGCTCTCGGGAATCACGTCGGTCCACACCGTGGGCGCCGCCAGGGTGAACGACACCACGCGATAGTTGGGGGCGTCGATGTTGGTCGACATGTAGAACTTGTCGCCCTTGTTGGTGACCACGCCGCAGTCCGCGTTGTAGTCGTCGCTGACCATCACGAAGTCGCCCTTGGCGTCGCTCAGGTCCTTGATCCAGATCTGACTTCCGCTGGTATTCTGGGAAGCGGTCACCACCAGGTATTTCTGGTCTTCGGTGACTTCGCCGCCGATGTAGCGAGTGGGGCGCTTCGACCCGCCAAACACCAGCACGTCCTGCGACTGCGGGGTCCCGTGCTTGTGCCACATCAGCTTGTGGTCGGTGGTCTTGCTGGAAAGCTGGCTACCGGATGCCTTGTCCGGATTGTCGTAGCTCGAGTAGTAGAACCCTTCGTTACCGCGCCAGGACAGACCGCTGAACTTTACGTCGTCCAAGATATCGCCCAACTGCTTGCCCGTGGCGGTATCGATGACAACCACCTTACGCCAGTCCGAGCCGCCTTCGGTGATCTGGTAAGCAGCCAGGCTGCCGTCTTTGCTGAAGGTGATCCCGCGCAGCCCGGTGGTGCCGTCTTTCGAGAAGCCGTTGGGGTCCAGAAAGACTTCGGGGGCGGCGTTCGGATTCGCCACCGGCACGCGATACAGCACCGAGTGGTTCTGCAGGCCGTCGTTCTTATAAAAGTACTGCCACTGGCCTTCTTTGAACGGCGCCGAGATACGCTCGTAGTTCATCAGCTCTTTCAGGCGAGCCTTCAGTTCGTTGCGGAACGGAATCGCTTCCAGGAAGGCAAAGGTGACTTTGTTCTGCTCTTTCACCCATTCGGCGGTCTCCGCCGAGCGGTCGTCCTCGAGCCAGCGGTACGGGTCTTCGACGGGCACCTCGAAATAGGTGTCGACGTGCGTTCCCTTCGCCGTCTGCGGGTAGGTCAGCGGCTCGGCCAGAGCGGGGCAGGCCAGGGTCAGGGACAGGACAAGGGCGGAAAGAGTCTTCTTCATGGGCGCGCCCTTCGCGTCGCCACCCCCATTCCCCGCCAAACGCTGGCATTGGCCTTTACGAAGACCACTCGAAGCAGGGGGAAAGGTCCGTCAGGCCGGGCGGCGTAAAGGCCCCAAATGCTCAAAAAGCTTTTTACCACCACCCTGCTGACCCTCTCCCTCTGCGCCCCTACGCTGGCCGAACTGCCCCAGCCGCTGCCGGGCAAAGACGCCCCCGCCATCAACGAGATCGTGCACGTCGTGTTCGAAACCGACCAGGGGCCTCTGGATATCGAAGTCTACCCCGAAGCCGCCCCCAACGCCGCCAAGCGGTTCCTGGAACTTGTCGAAATGGGGTTCTACGACAACACGCCTATCTTCCGCGTGGTTAGCAAGCCCGAGCCGTTCGTGGCCCAGTTCGGCATCAACTCCGAATTCAAGGAGTGGGAAAACAACAGCTTCAAGGACGACCCGACCTACTATCAGCTGACCCGCGGCACCCTGGCGTTTGCCAAAGCCGGTCCCGACACCAACTCGACTCAGGTCTTCATCAACTATCGCGACAACAACCGTCTGGCCGCCCCCGAACTGAACTTCACCACTTTCGGTCAGGTGGTCGAAGGGATGGACAACGCCGACAAATTCGTTTCGGTCGGCGACGAGCGTATGGGCCTTGACCAGGACGAACTGTGGGCGAACACCCGCCTGGTCGACAACCTGGAGCAGAAGCCGACTATGATCACCTCGGCCCGCATCGTCAAAGACGAAGAGTAAGCGCGTCCTCGACCAGTCGCTTTAGCTCCCTCTCCCCTTCTTCCGGAAGGGGTTGGAG
>JAEXNA010000053.1 GCA_023447635.1 Vulcanimicrobiota bacterium
GCCGTGGTCTGGCTTTCGCCCAGCGGGTTGGCCAGATAGTGCACGATCGGCTCGGTGCCGCCCCAGAACATGATCCCCACGCCCATCCCAGCCGAGAACAGCATCGAGTACCAGGCCAGGTTAGAGAACTCCGGCTGCTGATCCGGGTCGCCCAGCACCACGTCTCCGTAGCGAGAGAACGCCAGCCAGGCCAGATAGATCAGCGCGCCCGTCGACACGAGAACGAAGAACCAACCCAGGTAGCCCGTGATGAAACCTTTCACCGCCCGGCTGATCTCCAGCATCTGCTCGGAGTAGGCGTAGGCGAACCCGGTGAACAGCAGCGTGACGGCTAGGGACAGCCACAGGTTCAAGTCGATGTTGGCCGACTCTTCCGCGCGCACGCTGTCGGCCGACCGGGATTCTTCTTCGAGAACTCTGTCCTCGAGCGCTTTACGGTAACTCTCCACCTTGTCGGCGATCAGCTCCCGGTCGGAGTTGCGTCGGTAGCTTCGGCGCAATTCGCGCTCGTAGACATCGACCTCCGAGGGTTCTGAACTCATGGCTTCACCATCCTTATCTTGGGAGTCTCCCCTCAAGGCAAAGCCAGGGCCACCTGCCGCGCAAAAGCAATGCAGCGGCCAGAGGGGAAACGGGGTGTCCCTCTATCTTAGGGACCGACCCGGTAGGTCCTCCCCCAGGGTCTAAGGAGTAGAGGGGGGAGGAGTCGTCGAGGCGGTAGGAGTCGCTGAGGCCGCAGGCGCCGCCGAGCCGCCCGCGCTGGCCTTGTCGTGGAAGACGCCGGCCGTGCCGTAGCCAGACGCAACGACCACGATCGAAGCTTTGTCCTTCAGAAGCTCCGCGTGCCTGGCCCAGTCGATGGGAGGGAACAGCATGGTCGCCCAGGCCGCCGGAGGGGTCGGCGATATAGGAGAGATCATCATCCCCACGCCGTAGCTTCCGTCTTCCGAGTAGGCCGCCACGCGAGACCCCTGGACGTCCACGAAGGTGGCCCCGGGAAAACTCGAAGTCCGCTTGTTCTCGGCGCCGGGCAGATAGGCTGCTGCCCTGGCCTCGATCTCGGCGGCGGGCAGGGCGCTCACGAAGACGCGCAGTCCGTTGTCGCTGATGCCGGTCGCAGACCACCATTCGTAGCGGTCCTTCTCTTCGAACAGAAAAGCCGGCAGCGGAACGAGATATTCCGGGGCGTCGGCAGGCAGCTCCGGGTCTCCCAAGGGACTACCGGTCGGAGTGTCCGAGGCGACCGGGGCCGGACTCCCCGTGACCGCCGTAGCGTCCGGCGTCGAGGCCGCCGAAGTCGAAGCCGGAGTCGAAGCGGTGTGGGCCGGCTGCTGCGCGGTGCAGCCGCAAACCAGAAGCGCCAGCGCCAGACGCGAAAACTTCATCTTATCCATCTTCTATTTCTCCGGTTTCCGAACGGTAATATTCATGGTCCCCTTGCTGCCCGCCACCTTACCAGCCGCGCCCGGCTTGTAGGCGCTGACCTGCACGTGCACCGAGTCCCCCGCCGCGTTCAGGTAGTTACGGATGGTGCTGCCTTTCACGATCTGCTCGTGGTTTTTCTTGAAGCCCTGAGCTACCAGATTGGTGTCCAGGCGCTGTAAAGCGTCGGTCAACGACACCTTCACGAACTCTAGAAGGATCGTGTGCATCGAAGTGCCGCCAATCGCCTTGTCCGTCTCGAGCAGGACGTTGTACTCGAATCCCGGCTCGACCCCCGGATAGATCGGGGACTTCATCTTCTTCAAGGTCGCCGTCTGCGCCACGAGGGCGCCGTCCCTCAGGTCGGGGCGAGCCGCAGCCCCACCCGTCATCGAAAGACACATCAAGGCCGTGATCAGGCCCGTTACAATCTGTTTGGTCATCCTACCCTCCCTTAATTTTGCGACCGTTCTCTCTTCAACTTTTCTTCCCCTACCTCTCCGCGCACCCGCTCGACCTCGTCGAGCAGGATCTGCAAAAGCGCAGCGCCCCGAGGCCCCGCAGCGCGACGGTACAAATCCCGCACCGGCAGGCTGGCCTGACGAAACGCCTCCCGCTCGCCTTCCTCCAAGGTCACCACCCGCAGGGCCGGCCTCTCCTTCAGAATCGTCTGCAGACGCTCCGCGTTCAGCCGCGTCTGAATCTCGAAAATCTCCCCGTCCATCTCTCGCACTGCCCCGTCCAGCCAGCCGCGCTGCTCGTCCGACAGCCCCTGATAGAAATCCCGATTCGCTACGCACGAAGTCAAAAACGGCGCCTGACCCGCCACCGTCAGCACCTCACTTACCTCGTGAAAACTCATCTCCTCGATAGCGAACAGCGGGTTCACCTGCCCGTCGATCATCTTCAGCTGTAGCCCCGAATACACGTCCGAATAGGGCAGCGGCGTGGCGCTCGCTCCGTACGCCTCGTAAGCGGCCAGCAGCAGCGGCGAGGTCATCACTCGGAACTTCATCCCCCGAAAATCTGCGGGCTGCCGAACCGGACGCTGAGTCGTCCAGACCTGCCACCCTTCGCTGAACATGGCCAGCAACTGGAACTCTTTCTCGGCATACAGCCGGTCGAACGCGCCCAGCAGTCGTGGGCTGGCCAACACCTCGCGGTTCACCCGCTCGTCGCTGTCGAAAACGTAGTGCAGAAGCAGAACCTGAACCTCGGGGATGATCTTCCCCAGATGGCCCGGACTGGCCATCGCTAGCTGCAGAGAGCCGTTGTAGAGCAGCTCCGTCAGCTGGTCCGAAGTGCCCAGCGTCCCGTAGGGGTAGACCTGCACGGTCACGGTCCCCCCGCTGGCCGCCTCGACCTTCCGGCTCAGACCCCGAGCGTACAGGTCCTGCACACTCCCCGAGGT
>JAEXNA010000091.1 GCA_023447635.1 Vulcanimicrobiota bacterium
CGCGCCAACGCACCCACGATGCCTCTCTCAGGAAATGACAAAGGCCCGCGTCGGCGGGCCTTCGTCCTTCGAAAACGCTGAATCGACAAGCCGCTCAGGGTCCGATGACGGTTCCTGCGGACCCTCCAGGATTGCCGCCGGCGCCGCCCGTTTTGGTGCCGTTAGCGGCAGCCCCGGCCTCGAACACCACGTCTCCGCCGGCCCCGCCGGCACCAGCAGGTTGGGTAGCGTTACCTCCTGCTCCGCCTATAGCGGTGCCCTGGTTACGCACAGAGAAATGCACGTCGCCGCCGTCTCCGCCTGCCAGCCCGCCCGAGCCTCCCTCGCCGCCGGTGGCTGTGGCGTTCGTGTTGTTGAAGCCGTACCGGCCGGAGAAATCCACCGTCCCGCCGTTTCCGCCGACGGTCCCGCCGTTGCCTCCCTTGCCGCCCCTGGTGAGCCCATAGCTGCTGCTGGTCTCGCCCGAGAGAACGACGCCACCCCCGTTGCCACCCTGCAGGCCTCCGCTCCCCCCATCGCCACCCCGGAGCGAACCTTGACTCTCATTCGTCGCGTACTGTCCAGAGAACTGAACGCTCCCTCCTTGTCCACCGTAGTTGTCGCTGGCGCCTCCGGCTCCGCCTGTGATCGTGCCAATGTTTCTGCCGTTGAACTCGGCGAAGGTCACATCACCGCCCACGCCGCCCTGGAACGCTCCTGTGCCCCCAGCCCCTCCAACAACCGTTGTGGTGTTGGTGCCGTATTCGGCAGAGAAGGTTACGTCTCCACCATCGCCGGCTATGCCACCTTGCCCGCTCGCGTCACCGCCGCGGCCACCATAAAGCTCGCCACCTTCGTCGACCAGGCACCCCTCCCCGGCGAGTTCGATGCTCCCGCCGTCTCCTCCGTGACCGGCCGCCGTCTGGATCGTCAAAGAGACCAGCACCGAACCAGGGGCTCCCTGTAAAGTGACGCTACCGGGGGCTCCACCGTTGCCTCCACGGCCGCCCGTGACAACGCTGGTGATCGTCGTGTTGGCCGCGTTGAACTTGATGCTCCCGCCTTGACCGCCGTTGCCGCCGTTAGAGATGATCGTGCCGCTACCGCTGATCTGACCCGACGCGGTCACCCTGACGCCGCCGTCGGCTCCGTTGACTCCCGCCGCCCCGGTCAGATCCAGCGCCGTGGCCTGAGCGTTGACCGACACAGCGCGCATCAGCGTGGTGGTGGCGACCTCAGTGTCTTCCCCGGCCGCGCCGTCGGCTCCGACAAAGCTCAGAGTTCCATCGACGACCAC
The DNA here is from genome assembly GCA_023447635.1 of Vulcanimicrobiota bacterium. GTDB lineage: Bacteria > Vulcanimicrobiota > Xenobia > Xenobiales > JADMJV01 > JAEXNA01. Next base: position 1,277 of record JAEXNA010000091.1, read on the forward strand.
GTCGCCCTGAACCTTCAGCGCCAGCGCCGTGTTGCCGGTGACGTTCAGGACCGCGCCGGGCTCTAAGGTAAAGCTGTTCAGTTCGAACTCTTTGGTCTCGCTGTTCCATCCGGTGGGGTTCGAACTTCCCTCGATAGGGGGCGAAATGACCCCGGTGTCCGTGTTGAACTGATAGCTCTGGTCCGTCTCCAGGCGCAGATCGGGCTCCGGCTCCGGAGTCGGTTCCGGAGTGGGATCAGGATTCGGGTCGGGAGCAAACGCCACCGTCAGGTCGTTCACCACAAAGGTCTCCGACTCTGTCAGCTGGACAGGAACCGTGGCGTTGCCCAGCACTCGGCCGTTGCTGCCCAGGAACTCGAAGAGAAAGGTTCTGGTCTCTACCGGCACTCCGGTCCATCGGATCGTTGCCGCCAGGGCCTGCTCTTCGGGCCCGTAAATCCGCTCGCCCGAAGCGGCCAGACCGCTACCTCGGACCGTAGTGACATAGCTGGGAACCGGCGTCTGAGCCAGGATACTCCGAAGCTCTACGGTCGCTGTCCGCGCCGCCGGTGGTGCCGGTACTGTTGGTGCGCGAAAATACGGGTCCCGGTCGGAGCTCCCGCACCCGGACACGCCCAAAAGACAGATAAAGAGAAAAAGATACCGATTCATAGACCCTTCCAACCCACGGATGATGTTTGAACTATTTCCGACCACGACCAAAACTCCTCGGCGCGTCACTGCGCGCCTGAGAAAGGGTCCCCATCAAGAAGAAGGAAAGCGTGAAAACGGAAACCGTCGAGCACACCAGCTGCAGGCTGCGTCTATCGCACAGCAAGTCGCTCGGCAGTTTTCATCGACGAGAAACGGAGAGATATGCTTAAATCCCTTCACCTGGAAAACGTCGGTCCAGCGCCCGAGATGTCGATGCAGTTGGGCCCTAGGCTCAATATCATCACGGGCGATAACGGGCTAGGCAAAAGCTTTCTTCTCGACGTCGCCTGGTGGACCCTGACCAAGAAATGGCCAAGGGAGTTGAACGTCGACCTAACGTCGGGATATCCCGCGAGACCGACAAACCGTCACGAACCGGGCTTCATCGAGTCCACCGTCACGCAATCCAGGCCACGGCGCAGCCCCGAGTCCAGCAGCTTTCGCAGCAAATACGATGCCTCAGAGCAAGTCTGGACCGGAACCCGGTCCGAGGCTTGGAACTCGGGGCTGGTCATCTACGTGCTAGCGGACGGCGGCTTCGCCGTATGGGACCCCTATCGCAACGGCAAGCGCACAGAGGGCGGAGTCGAGGTTCCGGAGCACCTGCCCGCCTACGTTTTCAGCAGCCGAGAGGTGTGGGACGGATTGGACGCGGACGTTTCTAGCAAATCCACCCGGGTCTGCAACGGGCTTCTGGCTGACTGGGCCAGTTGGATCAGAGAGAAGGGCGATGACGCTGCTCGGATGGCCGCCGTGCTGGCGAAACTGGGACCTGTTGTGGGTGGGAGGCCCTTAGAGCCCGGGCCCAACTTTGCTCGGCTATCCGTTTACGACGTTCGCGACATTCCCACGGTCCGAATGAGCTATAGCGAGAACGTTCCGATCCTCTATGCGTCCCTGGGAGTACGGCGGATCGCTGCGCTCGCTTACATCCTGTGCTGGGCTTGGAGGGAGCATCGTATTGCTGCCGACCTCGTCGCGAACAAGCCGGTATCGCAGATCGTCCTTCTCTTCGATGAGATCGAAGCCCACCTTCACCCTCGGTGGCAACGAGCCATCGTTCCATCATTGCTGGAAGTCATGAACATCCTCACGGCCGACGACGCGGCGTCAGTCCAACTGGTAGCCGCGACTCATTCTCCGCTCGTCCTTGCTTCTATCGAGCCCGAGTTTGACACGGCGAAAGACAAACTATTCACACTGGACTTCCAGGATGGTGCCGTCGCGCTTCGAGAAGAAGCCTGGGCCAAGCAAGGAGATGTCATCAACTGGTTGGTTTCCGATAGTTTTGGACTTCATCAGGGACGTTCCATCGAGGCCGAAGTCGCGATCGAAGCAGCCGAAGCGTGGATGCGCGGCGACCGCGATGCCCTCCCGACTCACCTCTCGAACAAGCAGGCGATTCACGGAGAACTGGTCCGGGTGCTGGCTGGCCACGACCCTTTTTGGCCTAGGTGGATTGTCACGGCCGAGGCCATCTCTTGATCCGCTTCGCGCCTTCATCAAAACCCGACGGATTTACCGAGCGGGTCGAGCTTAGGGGAGCAGCCTGGCTGCAATCCCATCCAGTAGGGCGCCCTAGCAGCTACTGGAACGAGTTCCGTTCGGCTTTAGCAGACGCCTTCCGCAATCTCTGCGCGTACTCGGCCATATGGGAGCCGGTAGGCACCGTCGACCACTTTGTGAGCTGCGACGAAAATCGATCCCGGGCTTATGATTGGTCAAATTATCGTTTCGCCTCAGCCTGGATCAACTCGAGTAAGCAAGCGCTTCGGTCCGTGCAGATTCTTGACCCGTTCGAAGTCGAGGACGATTGGTTCGAGATCCTTCTACCCTCTCTTCAGATGGTGGCAACGGACCGTGTTCCTGAGGAACATCGGGAACGGGCCGACTTCGTACTTCAGCGGCTGCGGCTTCGGGACGGCGAAGCCGTGATCAGGCAACGCCAAGCCTGGTACCAGCTTTATTTGGAGGGAAAACTCACGCTCGAAGGACTGGCGGACCGTGCCCCGATGATAGCGGCTGCGGTGCAGCGGACCAAGCTAGAGCAAGGCGCCTAAACTAAGTCGCCCACGATCAAGTTACCCTACGATGGGGCGTCGAACGGCTTCCCCTCGGCACCTGCGCGGTACCTATCGACAAGACGGTTGTATAATCCGTTGACAAGAAAATATCGCTCGGCCTTGGCCCTCTCATAGCCTTTCGCCCATTGCAAGACATCAGCGATCTCCTGTCGTTCCCAGAACTCTTGCCACGGCGGCTCGGGATGGTCAAAGGGATGGCTCGCCTGCCAACCATCCATAACAGCTCGAGCGTAAGCTTCGGCATTTCCAGGGTCAAGGCGCGAGGCATCTTCAAGCTCTGAACGGCCGGCTTCCCAAGCAGCTCGCTCGAGCGCACTTTTCTCCGCTTCACGCTGCTTCTGCTCTTGCAGAGCCGCAAGCACCACGGGGTCCGCCAAAGCCTCGCGATAGGCATTCAAAGCCATCAGTATGGCGTCATCATTCTCATCGCCTGGGGTAAGAGATGCTACGAATTGAGCGAAGTCTGACATCTTCGGAAGTTCTCAGTTTGCTCCGACAGAACCTCTGAAAGGCAGGCCGCCTTCAAACGCCGGCGCTGCCCAAGCCGCTGTTGAACGCCTCTACGGTATGACCGAAGAGCTTCCGGAAGTTCCCCGTCATCTGCTCTCTCCAACTGTCGTCCTGCGGATTGTACATCTCCGTACAGCGGTCCAGGATGGCTTGCTTCTTCCTCTCCGACAGGTCGTCGGCGAAGAACTCCAGAGAGTTCCGCTCGTGGTATCGCGTGGCCGAATCGATCTGCTGCAGAAGACCCTTCCCTAGAGTTCCCACTTCGGCGGTATAGGTCATAACGGTGGCCGATGGCGCGGCGGCGACCTCACTGACGTTGGTGAAATCGCCGATCGACACATCATAGAATCCGGGGTCCGAGCTGGTGTTGTGCCAGATCGTGTCCGTCGCGTCCTCGGTCAGCGGAGTGATATACTTCGCACTGGCCGCCACCGACTTCGGGTCGGAGTTATCGATCATATGCAGGTGGCCGCGAGCGCCCAGTCCCGTGTGGATGTCGTAGTGCACCACGTTTTTGGCCGACCCGATGCGCTCTTTCAGGATATCTCTGATAGCCGGAATCTGAGGCTCGTGCTCCGTCGACGCGTAGTTCACGCCGCGAGGGTCGATGGTCTGCCCACCCGCCACAGCCTGGGTCACCGCACCTCGGTCAAAGCCGCTGCCGATAAGACGGCCGACCAGACCCAGCCCCATTCTCGCCTGACTCAGACCGTAAATCGCGCGAGGCTTCGAGGCCGTCATCAGGCCCTGAACGCTTTTGTACGCTTCGTTGGGATACTCTTTCAGCGTCTTGGGATCCTTGACGGAGTTCCGGTTGAGATCAACGTTGTTCTCCGTGTAGCGGTGGTTGTTCTCGAAACCCCAGGGGTTCACGGAATGAACCATCACCACGGTAGAGTTCTTCCGGTTCAGGCCGGGAAGGTACTCTTTCAGGAACAGCTCCTGCATCGCCGAGCCAGGAGCGCCTTCGGCGCCGTGCACGCCCGAACTGATGACGAGCACGTTCTCTGCCGTCTCCGCGGCCGGGATAGTCAGAATATCCACGGAAAGGTCCTTCCCGTCTTCGTTGGGCACCATCACCTTGTCGGCGATAGCTCCGGGAACCTTGCCCTGCCAGGACAAGAACTGCTCTCGCGACTCTTGATAACCGCGAGCAAAAGGAGAGGTGAGATTCTGGATAAGCATTTTGGTTGTCCCAATTTTCGTTTTTTCCATCATGACCACCGACAATGAAAGAACAGTGAAACAGTTCCGCCCGCCCTCTCGGTCCAGAGTTTCAGCCGCCTTCGAACCTTAAGGCCAGTCACGGCGAGACCACCACGACAGAACTCTCTAGCTCTTTGCTGCGATTCTGCTGGAAAATTTGCCGGGATACCCGCAGAAAGCGAAACATTGTTCGAGCACAGGCCACTCTACGCTCCTCCAGGGAATCTATCGAGCTTGAAGAACAGGCGGCGATGAGCAACGACATTCTCACTCTGCTGGACGCCACCGTCAAAGCCGGCGCCTCCGACCTGCACCTTTCCGGCGGCCGCCCGCCTCTGATCCGCGTCCGCGGCGAAGTCGCTCCCGTCCCTGGACACGACCAGCTTCTCGACGGCCAGCAGATCCAGAACGAAGTCTTCAAGCTCATCGACGACGAGCAGAAAGCGCGCCTGACCGAGCAGCTCGAACTGGACTTCTCCTACGACGTCCCCGGCCTGGCCCGTTTTCGCGTCAACACCTTTTTCGAACGCAAAGGCATGGCGATGGTGGCCCGCGTCATCCCGTCAGTGCTGCCCAGCGCCGAAGAGCTCGGTCTGCAGCCCGCCATCATCAACCTGGGACATCTGCACAACGGCCTCGTCCTGGTGGCCGGGCCGACCGGCTCCGGAAAATCGACCACCATGGCCTCTATCATCAACAGCATCAACCTTCGTGAGGCCCGGCATATCCTGACCATCGAAGATCCCATGGAGTTTGTCTTCCCGGTCGGCAAATGTCTCATCAATCAGCGCGAGGTCGGCTCGAGCACCCGTTCCTTCAAAAACGCCCTGCGGGCCGGCTTGCGCCAGGATCCGGATGTGATTTTGGTTGGAGAACTCCGCGATCTCGAGACCATCAGCCTGGCCGTCAGCGCAGCCGAGACTGGCCACCTGGTCTTCGGCACCGTGCACACCACGGATGCGGCGTCCACCGTCGATCGTCTGGTCGACGCCTTCGCTCCCCACCAGCAGCAGCAGATCCGCTCTCAGCTTTCGAACTCGCTGCGGGCCGTGGTCTGCCAGCAGTTGCTGCCCCGACAGGATGGGAGGGGCCGGGTGGCCGCCCGCGAGATCATGATCGTCAACTACGCCATCGCCAACCTCATCCGCACCGGCAAAGCCCAGGAAGTGCCCAACGCCATCCTGACCGGCGCCGACGTCGGCATGGTGCTCATGGACCGCGACATCAAGCGCCTGGTCGATAGCGGAGAGGTCAGCCTCGAGGTCGCGCGCGGCAAAGTCAAAGACCCCAACCTGCTGGCCACGATGGGCGGCATGGGTGCGATGGACACCTCTAACCTCTCCTTCGAGAGCCCGCCCCCCAAGAAAAAAGGCTTCTTCGGCTAGAAAGGGCGCGGGCGGTCCTCCCACCAGAGCTCAACATCCCGCCGCCCCCCGCCCGGACCGGGTTAACAAATTCTTTACAAAGCCGACCTCCATATCTAGGGACGGCCCGCCCCCCATTTGGTAAGATACGGGCCAGAGTAAACGTGAGGTCAGGTCGCTTGTACTTTTTCCCGTCTCAGCAGAGCATGAATTCGATGCAGTTCCAGCCGTGGGCGACGCCGTTCGGCGGCTTCAGTCCCAGCGGCCCCTCCTTCGGCGTGCCGCCGTTCGGCTACTCGCCGTCCATCTGCCCTCCCGGCCTCAGCGGCGGCGGCCCTCTCTCGGGGATGAGCTCTTACTGGTCGCAGATCATGCAGGCTCAGCAGTCGCTCTTCCAGGGCTGGCAGCAGTTCTGCGGATGCCAGGGGCAGAGCCAGGCTCCTCAATGGGGCAACTGCCAGCCTCCTCAGCAGCAGTCTCCGCAAGTGGTCCACGTTCATCATCACTACCACTATCACGGCGCCCAGCCCCAGAGCCCGCAGCCCGCGCCGACCCCCACCCCCGCGCCGACTCCGCGTCCCACAACTCCTCGACCCACCACTCCGACTCGGCCGTCCACGCCTCCGACTTCCGTCACCGTCGGCGGACGCCCTCCGCCCTCCGTCCGACCCTCTCTGCCCCGACCTCCCGTGTCGACCACACCGGCGCTGCCTACGCTGCCCGCGACCCCCACGCTTCCCCCCTCTTTCGGGGCGATCCCCCGGCCCGGCGGCGGCGTCTTCGGCACCTCGCCGACCCGACCGAACCAGCCTCCCACCATGTCCAACGGTCAGTCCATCGAAGACATCTTCAACAACCCGTTCGCCGGAACCGGCATGGAGTACCTGAAAGACGCCCTCGACACCATCAGCGCCGTCCGCCGCATCTACGGAGTCACGCCCAATGCGACCGTAGGACAGAAGGGCGACCTGCGCGTGATCGCCGGCGACCGCTACGACGGCGTCAAACCCAGAGACATCCGTATCGACGACGCCAACAACTACGACTACCAGAAAGGCGAAAACTCCTACCAGGAAAACCGCCAGGAGTTCCGCTTTAAAGACGGCACCATCGGCCGCGAGTACGACATCACCGTCACCTGGGCCGACGACACGACCACCAGAAAGCGCGTCCAACTCAAAGAAGCCGGCCAGATCGTCTACATCCGCAGCGCCGAAGGCTACTAAACGCCGGTTCGGTCAAAGTCACCCACCGCCGCTACGGCTGGCTCGACACGTCGTTCGTTTCCGGGAAGGCTCGCGAGTCCGCTCTGAACGGCTCCTGGTCAGGAGACGACAGGGTACTCCATCATAGTTACCGGACTGGTTCGCGGGCTCTCTTTCAGCGGCCTTTCAGCTCCTTGGTGTTTCATCGTGGTACACACACAGACAGACGGAACACCGCGCTCAGGAGACTCGCTCATGGTCCTCGAACCCTTCTCTTACTACAACGTCAGCGATAGCTCGTTCCCCACCCGCACGTCCTCGTGGGCGCCCACTCCCCCGGAGGCCTTCTCCTCGAACCCCGTCGACTCCGTAGACATCAACTTCCTCACGAACCCTCAGGACGACGACTTCGATGAGCGGGAAATGGCACTAGGCACGGCGGGCAGCGAAGGCCTGATGGACCAACTCTACCGAGAGTTCAAAGCCAATCTCGGCAAGACCACCGGCGCCTAGCATCGCCGCCCAGCTTCCTACCCGTTCAGATCTTCGAGCTCGAGGGGCATCTGGTTCTCAAGTTTTACGATATCCACGTCCTGTAAATTCCTCGCGTCAATGCGCAACGCCCTCTGCAGCTTGATCGACGCGATGCCCAGGCGACAACGCGAGATGAGAAAAAGCCGCTAGTCCAGCCTCTGGTGATAGGCAAAAACCCGTGCGCCAACTTGTCCCCACGAGGGAACGAAACTCCGTTCGAGAACCACCGCACAGCCGTTTGTGAATCGACAATTTCCACAAACAGGCACATCCCGCAACCTATGCCGTTGATGCCGTCTGAGAGGTGCGCTCGATATCCGCACTGAGGTATACTGGTCTCAGGATGGAACTGACTTTACTCGACGATATCTTGTTCAAGGTCGTCTTCGGAACGCAGCGCAACGCAGAAGCGCTGCGGGGTTTGCTTAACGCTATTCTAAGCCTGGAAGGTAGCAACCGCATACAAACAGTCACCCTGCTGAACCCGCTGCGCGAAAAAGAAAGACTCCACGATAAGGGCACCGCCCTGGACGTCAAAGCTCGGGACGGACAAGGCAGCATATACAACATTGAAGTTCAGGTCCAGGCTCAGACTGCCTATCGGGAGCGCTCGTTGTTCTACGCGGCCAACCTGATCAGTAGCCAGGTCGAGGCCGGTCAGGACTACCGCCTTCTCCGTAAAACGATTCATATCTCTTTGACGGATTTCGTGCTCTTCCCCGACATCGAAGATCTTCATAGCAGCTACGTCCTCTATGACCGCAAGCACAACTGTGTTTTGGGTGATCTCCTCGAGCTTCACTACTTCGAGATGCCCAAGTTCCACAAAGACGACCACGAGGAGCTCTCGAGCTCACTCGAACGTTGGTTTTACTTCATAAGAACAGCCACAAGCTACGACGACGTCACGGATATGCCCGAGTCGCTCCAGCAAGAAGAAGGGATGGATATTGCGATGCGCGCTACCCACAACGCTCTCTCTGACGATGAGGTCCGCGAGGCCATCGAAGCCCGTCGAAAGTGGGAAAGAGACCGTATCACCGAGTTGAATATCGCCGTAGAAGAAGGCGAAGCTCGTGGTGAAGCTCGTGGTGAGGCTCGTGGCGAAGCTCGTGGCGAAGCTCTGGCCACCAGGGCTATTGCTAAGAATCTTCTAGCCAGCGGTCAGTCAGCCGAACTCATCTACCAGGCGACCGGACTTCGTATCGACGAACTGGACTAGTCCCGATGGAGTGGCTGATCAGCGGTTAAGCCGCCCCCAGATCGGGCCGTGTTTTCAGCGTCTTTTCAATCCCCTGGCCTAAACTAGGGGTATGCTCGTCTCCCCCGGACCCAGGATTGCCGACACCTCGCCCCGCTCCAGCCGGCCCCAGGCCTCGGCCCCTCCTACCGTGGGTGCTTCGATCTTTGTCGACTCCTTCGAAAGCAGCGAGTCGCACGGCCACTACGTGGAAGGCGCCGCCGCCAGCCTGGGCCCCACCGGTCCGACGGTGCGCCAGAACCAGCGCCAGATGATCGACGGTCAGGTGACCATGCCGCACGCCCGCGCCACCACCCGTCTGCAACTCGCCCTCTCGGCGCAGCCCCTCTCCCCGGACCAGGCCGCTGAAACTCTGCAGCAGTTCGTGCGCGACTCGGCCGCTGGCAACCTGGACCTGGCCTCCAACCTGCTGGGTCAGATCGAGGCCACCGGATACCGTAACTCCGTGGTAAATCTTTCCCAGGGGATCGACGCCCTGGTCCTGCTGCAGCTCAGCAAAGCCGCGCTGGGCCCCAAGTCCCGGCTAAGCTCCGAAGCTCAGCAGACCTATCGCACCAACCTGGGCGCAGCGCTGAACCTTGCTCCGGGAAGCGACGAGAAAAGTACCGACCAGGCTACGCTCGAGCTGATCAAAGGGACCCTGAAGGGGGATCCGGAGGTTCAGAAGTCAGTGGAAGGTTGGAGGGACAGCGTGCGCAGCTTCGAGAGCGGGCACAACTCCGTGGTCGTCGCGGCCGGCAACTCTGGCACCGCCATCAAAGGTCTGGCCCGGGCCGGTTTCAGCGTCGACGGCTCCGAGGACCTGAACCTGCTGGCCGTCCCCGAGGTGACCACGGTGGGAGCCACCGCCGTGGACAATCAAGGGCGTCTGGTCTTCTCCGGCAGTTCCAGCTTCGGACCCGAGGTCGACGTGCTGGCCAACGGCGACCACCAGGGACGTTTCGGCACCTCGTACGCCGCTCCGAAGGTGGCCAACGCCCTGCGCGCCGTTCATCTCGCCAACCCCGACTTCAGCAGCGACGAAGCCGAACGCTACCTGAGCTCTCGACTCTCTGATCCAGCCACCATCGCCGGCCAGCCAGTCGCCATTCTCGACGACCGCAAAGCCACCATCCTGCTGGCCCAGTAGGCGACGTCCCGGCTGGGGACGGCGCCCTTTAGATGTCGTCGCTTGTCGGGAGCGTTCCGAGCAAGAAGTCGGCGACCGGACGACCGGCTTCAGACTCTTCCAAGGGGATGGATGGTCGTCCCGGAAGCTCGCCGCCGTTCCAGCGCGTGTGCTGCAGCGCCAGAGGGCGCAGCGCGTCCAGCTTCTTCAGGTAGGCGCCGACGGATTTACGTGAGCTTAGCCCCAGGCGGATTTTGGCCTCTTCCTGGGCCAGCAGCGCCACCACCCGGTCGTACTCGGCAAAGGCGGCCGCCGCAGCCCTCTTCTCCTGGTCGGTGGGAGGGGGGAGGTCCGGAGGGGAGGTCTCCCCGAGGCCCGCAGCCCCGGCCGGCACCTTGTGCACGGCGAAGTCGACAAACGCCCCCGAGCGGCCCCGCATCTTGACGTCGACGTGGTCCACGACCACTCTCCCCAGCAGCTCTCCGGCGCGCACTCGCTGGCCCACTCGCACCGCGCAGGTGATGTGGCCAAAGGTCGCTTCCCAGCCGTTCTCGAGCTGGACCGTGACGCCCATCTCGGCGCCGTACCAGGGGGTCACCGCGACCACGGTCCCGGCCCACGGGGTTCGCACCGGCGATCCGGCCAGCATGGCGATGTCGTAGCCGGCGTGCAGACCCGGCCGGCGACGGTAGATCGAAACGCTTCTCCAGTCGTGGAAACCGGACGACACGTAGGCTCCGCCGTCTCCCTGCTTCTGCCAGCGCACCAGCTCTTGCAGGTCGGCCCGGGCGGGCAGCACGAGCAGCGCGGACAGTAGCCCCAGCGTCCACAGCGACCCCAGCGAAGGGAGCCGTCTCGACCGGAAAAGGGCGCGACCGTCGAATCCCCTCACAGATTCCCCACCACGGCCTGTAGCAACAGCCAGGCTTCCGACTGCTCGTAGCGCAGCTCCAGCACCTTGGTCGCTGCCTCCAGGGTGGCTCGTTCCCGGGCGTTCACCAGGAACAGCGTGCTGTCGCCCAGGCGGAACTTCGTTCGTTCGGCTTCTTCCAGCCGCTTGCTCTGCTGATAGAACTGCAGCGCCTGCTCCAACCGGCTTCCCGCCGCCTCGGCCTGACTCGCGGCGTCCTGAACCTGCACCAGAATACGCCGGATCATCTCGACCTGGTCGATGTCGAGCTTCTGCAGCTTCAAAAGCGCCGCCTGACGACGGCCGTCGGGGCCTCGAGTGGCCAGGGGGATGACCAGCTCCAGGCCGGCCTTCACGGTGAACCCCACACCCTGGCTTCCCGCGTCGTAGCCCGGGTAGAGCCCCAGGTTCAGCAGCGGCAGACGGTCGTTTTCGGCCAGATCGCGGTCCCAACCGACCACCGAACGCTCCAGGTCCAGGCGGCGCAGCTCGGGGCGCCGCGTCAGCGCCTCGAGCTGAAATTCGTACACCTGCTCGGTGGTGAAGCGGCCGACTTCGGGCAGGGTCTGAGGCGCCTGGTCCGGAGAGGGCACGCTGTCGGGCTCGCCGTTGCTATCCCAAAGATAAAGCGCCAGCTTCAGCCCGCCCTTCTGCACCTCGCGTCCCGCTTTCAGCAGCAGGTCGCGTCGCTTGAACACCTCTCCGTCGGCTTCGACCTTGTCGATGGCCGCCAGGTCACCGGCCTCGACCCGCGTCGCGACCTGCCGAGCCCTGTCCACGGCCAGAGTCTCGTTCTCCTTGAGGATGCGCCAGTGCATCACGGCTACATTCCACTGCAGATAGGTGGCTCCAGCCTCCAACTTGGTCAGCAGGCGCAGAGCGCGGTAGTCCTCTTCGACCTGCTTTTCCACGATCTCGGCCTGGCGTAGGGCCACCACCTTCTCGTTGATGCCGGCTCCCCGCAGCAGCGGGACCTTGGCGCCCACGAAAAACTCACCGACGTCGCCAGTCGACGAGGCGGGCGACTTGGGGAACCCCTGGGTATTAATCCATCCGCCCTCCCAGCGGATTCCGCTGGGGTCGGTGCGGGCCACCACGATCCCGTTGCTCACGTAGTCCAGCGGTTTGCCGGGCGTCGATGAGCTGTTGTAGCGCTGGTAGGTCGAGTTCATGCCCAGCTCGGGGTCGAAAGCGCCGCTCTTCTCCAGCGTTTTGGCTCCAGCGATCCGACGGGCGAGTTCAGCGCCTCTTAGCTTGGGCGCGTTCTCTTCGACCTGGCGCAGAACGCCATCCAGACTCAGCAGCTCGCCGGTATCAGCCTCGTTGCGTAACAGCTGAGATTCCGGCAGCGGAACCGTCACTTCGGCCGCCGTTGGCCTGGCCCCGGGCGCCGGGGGCAGGGCCACTACCGCGCCCTGTAACGCCACACCGAGAACCAGCTGCATCATCCAATGTCGTCGCCCCACCCGTCGTGGCGACCTCATCGACGGATCACCGGCTTGACCTTGATCTTCTCTCCGCTCTCTAACGCCGGGCGAGGAGGGAAAGCGTTCAGCTGACGCCAGATCTCGTAGTACACCGGAACGTCATCGAGCATAATCCAGCCGCTCGCCTTGGCTCCGATGCGCAGGCGGTCGGGGGTCGGCCAGGCCGGCTGCTTGGGATCGGGAGCGATCCAGATGCGGAACCCTCCCTTCTCCTCGGCCGCTGAGGCCACCGGGTCGACGACCATCACGCGACCTCCGAAGGTGCCCACCGCGGCCCACGGCCAGCCCACGAACGGCACCGCCGGGAACCCCTCGAACATCAGCCGGACCGGTCGGCCGACCTCGACTAGGGGAGAGTCCAGGCCGCGCACGTAGAGCTCGACCCCCAGCTCCTGCTGAGGCGGCACCACGGTAGCCAGGGTGTCGCCCTCTTTGATCATATGACCCGGTCCGACCTTACTAAGCTTGACCACTCGCCCGTCGATGGGGGCCAGAACTGTCTGCAGCTCGCGACGCACGTCAAGAATGGCGGCCTCGCTCTGAATCTTCTGCATCTTCTCTCGCAGCTCGGCCAGGTCGCCCTGGGTCTTGGCGATGCTCTCGGAGATCTTCTGCTGCTTCTCGGCCAGATCGGCGACGATCTTGTTCCGCTCCAGACTGGCCACCTCGATGTCGGTCTCGGCCAGCTGAACCTCGCCCTGCATCTTCTGCAGCGAGGTCTCCGCTTCGACCTGACCCCGCACGGCAAGCTCCTGGTCGCGCTTCGAGCGCAACCCCTCCGCGAACAGGGTGTCGAGCCGCTCTCTTTGCAGCTTCGCGGTCAGGACTTCTTGTTCGCCCAGGCGAAGCCGCTGCTGAAAAACGACCAGTTTCTGCTTCGCCTGCAGCGTCTTGGCGCCAGCGGCCGGGATGGCCGCTTCGGCCGCCTGCGCCAGCGCCTCGCGCTGGCCAACCAGGGCCTGGATCTGGGTCTCTCCAGCCGCAGCCTTCTCCGAGAGGGCCTGCAGCTGTTTCTGCCAGCGAAGCTGCTGCTCGGGGTCCATGAATTTACTGTCGCGATCCTCGAGAACGGCGATCACGTCGCCTTTCTTTACGTCCTGGCCTTCGACCACGGCAAGCTCCAGCAGGCGGCCTTTGATCTGAGCGTCCACAGGCTGCGGTCGCTGCATCGGGTCGAAGATCGCCACCTGCCCGTGAGCCAGCACGGTCTGCCTCCAGGGAACCACCAGCATTCCCAGCGTGGCGCCTCCCGCCAGGATCAGGAGCAGCAGGCTTAGCCACAGCATGAAGCGCGGCGGTTTGGTCAGCCGGGCGGCTTGAAACTTGGACTCAGACATTTTTGCCTCCGCTCGCGTTGAGGAACTGGGACAGGTTGGGATACAGAGTCGCGAATCGACTGGTCGGGTCCGCCGCCAGTTTCCGCGGGTTCCCCTCTTCTTGCAGAGTCTGGTTCTCGATCAGTAGGACCCGGTCGCAGACCGCTACGATCTGCGGCAGCGTGCTGGTACTGACGATGGTCGGGCGGTCGGACTCCAGGAAAGTCGATTTGAGAAGATCGTCGAGCGTCTGTTCCGACAGGTGCGACAGCGGATCGTCGAGCAGCAGCAGTTGGGGGCGACCGAGCAGCACGCGGCTAAGTTGGACGCTCTTGGCCTCTCCGGCCGACAGGGTGCTGCCCGCCGACGTCAGCTGGCTTAGCTCTCCACCGATCGAGCGTTTCAACGCCCCCCGTCCGCCCGTCTGCATCAGCCACTCGCGGGTCTGGTGCATATCGCACTCGCGCCCCGCCGCCACGTTATCCAGGAGCGAACCGGCGAACAGTTCGTTGCGCTCGGAGAAGTAGCCGATGCTGCGGCTCTTACTCTCGGGAGAGAGTTCGCGCAGGTCGACAAGACCCAGTTCGATGGCCCCGGACTGGGGGTGGAGAGACCCCGCCAGCATGCGGAGAAGGGTCGTCTTTCCAGCGCCGGTCGCTCCGAGTACCACGACCCTCTCGCCGGGGGACAGGGAGAAGCTGATGTCTCGCAGCAGTCCACTCGAGGACTCTCCGTAAGTGTAAGTGGCCGCGTCGGCCGTGACCTGGACGGACGGTCCTGCGGCCGCATACTCGGTCGTTCCGACCGACTCCATGGGCAGGTCCGTGATGTAGCCGATCTTGTCCAGTCCGGTCAGCAGGTCGAAGTAGGCTTCGCAGGTCCGCAGCAGCTTCTCGGTGGCCTTGAACAAGCTCCATACCACCAGTTCCGCCGCTACCAGTTGGCCCAGGCTTAGCTGCCCCTCCAATACCAGGTAACCTCCCATCCCGAGCATCCCCGCCAGGCCGATCGCCGAGAGGAAGTAGTGCAGTGAGACCTGACGCAGCAACACCCGGAAGTGTCGGCGACGCAGCAGCAGGTAGGAGACCACTCGCTGGTCGGCTTGCTCGGCCCAGAAACCCGGCCGGCTGTTCAGTCTCAGCGAGTCCTGGCAGCGCACCATCTCTTCCAGCCATTCGGCTACCCGATACTTCTGAGCCGATTCATCGATAGCGCTTCCCAGACCGCCAAACCCGGCCATGACTACGACCAGGGCGCCAAGCACCACGAAGGCCGCGGCGGCGAAGAACAGTTGGAATCCGTAAAGCCAGAGCAAGGACAGCCCGATGATGATCTCCAGGACCGAGCCTGGACCGTCATAGACCAGCTTGAACCAGCTCTTCTCGATGTTGATCACGTCGAAAAAGCGGTTCATCAACTCGGGCCCGCCGCTTTTCCAGAGATGACGACTCCTCACGTTCGGCAACGCTTCGGCCACCCTCAGGGCCACCCGGCTGAAGATCCTCTCCATCATGATCTCGGCCAGCCAGAAGCGAAGGCAGGTCAGCGCTCCGGCGAACAGCAGCCCGATCATCAGCGCTCCGGCCAGCACCAGCAGCGGCTGCAGGGCCAGGCCTGCGGCCGAGACGTTGACCAGTCCCTGAGCGGCCAGCGGCACGGCTAGCAGCAGCAAGGAGTTCAGCAGAGCAAAGATGATGGAGCCGAAAAGCTCCCTCCGATCCTCGACGATAAGCCGGAGGAGCCGGACGAAAGGTGACGTTTTTCCGGAGGGGTGATGCATACCAGCCCAACCTAGTCAGCTTCTATGAGGACAGTCTGAGGAAAATCTCAAGGCACGCTGAGTTGTTTATTAAGCAACTCGGAAGACGGCGCCGTCAGCGACCGCAAGCTCCCAAGCCCTCGACCGCCGAACAGAGCGGGATACGCCCTCTCTAACCAGGGGTAGCGTCCCCGTGGGGACGGCACCCCGACTAAAAAGTGCAGCGACGGACGGCTGTCCAGGCGAGTTTGTTGCGAAGAGCCGTGAAAAAAACGACTCGGTCGTCGTTCTAGTTGCGAAATAGAACGGAGGCGACGAGATTGACGAAAAGAGACTTCTACCGGGTTCTCGGGGTGGCACCTATAGCGCCCCCCGACACCATTCGAAAGGCCTACAGAGCCTTGTCCAAGCAATACCACCCCGACCGAAACCCCGCAGCCGACGCGGAACAGCGAATGAAGGAGCTGGTCGATGCTTACAGCCATCTCAACGACCGGGAGAAAAGAAAGGCCTATGACAACCAGCCGCATTTCCGACTGAGGCCGGCCCCGCGGGACCGAAGGCCCCTGAAGTCAAGTCAGGACCAGAAAAAGCCCGCGAGCTTCTGGGAAAAACTGACCGGCCGAACCCGACCGCCAAGCAAAAAAGACCCGAAGCAGGTCGAACTTCACTTTACGCTTGGACTGAGTCTGGCGGCCAACGACGCAATGCTAGAGCAATCCCGAGACCAGTTCGCTACCGTCCTGGAACTCGACACGACCTATCTGGAAGCTCGCTACAACTACGCCCTACTCTGCTATCGGCTGGGCGATTTCGAAAGCGCGAGAAGCTCGTTTCTTCAGATCGCCAACCTGGCGCCAGGAGACCAGCCTACCCAACGAATGCTTCGAATCCTGGCCTAAACCGGGCCCATTCACTCCAGTCCGATAAGGTACTGGTGACTCTTCAATTTCTCGATCGTCTCCGAATCAAGAGCCTGGCGCAGTCGAAGCCGTCCCGGCTCCGGCTCGTGCTCGACTTCCAGGCTTTGAACTCGCGCGCCACTCTCGGCATCGACCAGAGAGAGCCTGCGTGTCGACGGAGACTGCTCCAGCTTCAGCGACGTCGCCTCAGCACTGACGACCTGTACACTCGAGGACAGGTTCGAAAATCGCTCTCGCACCCCCAGACACCAGACACAGGCGTCCAGATGCTCTAGCGCTTTTCGCGGCAGACTTTCGAGAGATGACAGCGCCTCGAAAGAAAGGCAGTCCCCTTTAGGGAGAAGATTCTCCTGGGCCGCAGCCCCTTCGGCCACCCAGGCGTCGAAAGCTGCTTCGAACTCATTCATCGTTCAAGCCCTCCTCGAAACACTCTTTGAGGAACTTGCGGGAGGTCTTGATACGGTTCCCGATCGCTCCAACCGTATTCACCCCGTACCGGCGGGTGTAGTTCAACATCGCTTCCATCTTTGGTCGCCGTTCCAAAGGGTCCAGGTCGAAACCGTCCAGCAGTGCGACGACTTCTTCCGGGCTTAACTCCTCGATACTCCGCAGTACCATGATCAGCCGGTTCAGAGGGGTCAGACGAGACAAACAGCTCAGCAGGATAGCACGGTGAGAATCGCTGGTGGTTTCCTCCCACAGCGCAACAGAGTCGTCGACCGTCCGAGCCCGTCGACGAGCGATGTCGATAGCCGAATTTCGAGTCGATCGAAGCAGATAGGCCCTGATCGCCTTGGGATCGCTCAGGTCCAGCCGTTCGAGCCGGTGGTAGCAGCTCACCAGGGTGTCCTGAACGGCGTCCTGCGCCTCATGCCAATCAAGCAAAACCCCATAAGCAACCTTGAGCAGCAAACGTTGGTGCTCGGCGACCAAAGCTTGGAAAGTAGCCTTCGCCTCGACCGTGGAGCTCACCGAACCACCAAACTTTTCCCGGCCGCATCCAACCGCAGGACCGTGCCCGACCCGACCGCTTCGCGCTCTAGCCATCGACCGACAAGACCCGCCACCTCGCGCTCTATCGCACGCCGCATCTCGCGGGCTCCCAGATCGGGCGAGTACCCTAGTTCAACTAACAGGTCCAGGGCGGCTGGCGTCACTTCGATGCCCACATTTCGCCCCACCCTCAGTCGGCGGTTCCAGGTAGAAACAAGGTTCTCGGCGATTCGGCGCACGGCATCCTGATCGAGGGGGCGGAATACCACCACCTCGTCGATCCTGTTCCAGAGTTCCGGCCGCAACGACTTCCTGGCGTCCCTCAGCATCTCGTCCTCGCGAGCGGTCTCCCGGTGACGAAGTCCCAGGTCGCTGAAGGGCTTCGCTCCCAGGTTACTGGTCATAAAGATGGTGGCATGCCGAAAATTCACCCTGCGCCCTAGATTATCGACCAGGCGACCCTCATCGAAAACCTGTAGAAAAAGGTCCAGAACGGTGGGATGAGCCTTTTCGATTTCGTCGAACAGCAGCACACAATGCGGGTTCTTCATCACGACGTCGCATAGCCGTCCAGTTCGCTCGTGTCCCACATATCCCGGCGGCGCGCCGATCAGCTTCGAGGCTTCGTGGGCCGATCCGTACTCTGACATATCGAAAGAGAAGAAGCGCCTGTCTCCGACCAGACCTTCTCCAACCCGCCGCGCCAGTTCGCTCTTCCCCACTCCGGTAGGGCCCAGCAGCAGGAATACCGCGTCCGGCCTCTCCGGATCCGAAAGGCCCTGCTCCACTCGTGCCAGAGTGTCGCAAACAGTCCCGATAGCCTCGCTTTGACCTATGATCGTTTCTTCCAGTTCACGCCGTAACCTGGCCGTAGCCTGACCGGCCTGCAAGGTTACTCGCTCCAAAGGTAGCTTGGCACCAGCGGCCACTATCTGCGCGACGACCTGGGGCGTCACCACTGGCGGGAGGTCCGACAGCGACGCCACGCAGGCCTGATGAAGGGTATTGAACGCCTTCCCCGGCAAGGCCGAGTCGGAGAGGAACTTGTGAGGGAGGCGCACAGCGGCCTCTAGCGCCTCGCTAGAGATGCGGAGGCCGTAGTGGTCCTCCAACATCGGGACTCTCGCTGCCACCATCTGGATTGTCTCATCCTGGCTCGGCTCGTTCAGCCAGACCTGTTCGAACTGTCCTCGCGCGCTTCCGATGACACGTTCGAAGTCATGGGGAGTCGATACCCCAATCAAAGGCGCTCCCGTTTCCAGCAAATGTCGCCCGAATGCTGGCCAGTAATGATGGAAGTCATCGACGAAAAGAATGGAATGAGGCGAAATCTCCATCTCTTCGCTGGGCTCGACCTGCACGACCGCTTTCCCCTCGAGATGCCGCAAGAGACCTGGCGGCAGGTCGCCTTCGGACAGAGCCAGGGCGAAACTGTTCACCAGAGAGGTCCGACCGACGCCCTCTTCTCCAATCACCATCACGGCCTTACGATCCATCCTCACCAGGGCTTGTGCCAGCGCCTGGACCTCCCGTTCGCGCGGCAACAACGGTATAGCAGCGAGGACGGAGCCCCGCGTCGAGAGGGCGTGACTCTGGCAATCGGCCTGCAGCGCTGCGATATCGACCTCTAATTCCGATAGAAAGGCTCGAACCAGGCCCGCCCGGGCTAGTAGGGCCCAGAAAAGATGGACGGGCTCGGTTTCCGCACTGCCGCAGTCAACGGCCAGGCGGCCGGCCCGCCGGAACAGTTTCAGGCTCTCGGCGTCGACTTGGAACACCTGGTCAGTGAGCAGAGACGGGCTGCCCAGGAGCCCCGGTCCGAGAAAGCTGGCGAACTCTTCTTTCAAAATCTGCGGTTCGAGTCGGCAGCCTTTAAGAAGAGCGCCGATCTGGCCAAACCGCTCGATCAACTCGTCCCGTGACGGACCCGAACCGGTCACCAGTTCGGAAAACTCCCGAAGGAATGCTGGCGTCAGTGCCGCTCCCTGGCACAGACCCAGAAAGATATGGCTGGGCTCGATTACATCGAAGCCTAGAGCGCTGGCCTCTTGGCCGGCCAGGCAGTGAACAAGTCGAGCTGTCTTGCTCAATCGATCCATAAGGGCAAATCCGCCACGGGAGCCGGAATCGCCTTCCTCGTTGGGACTCCGCCCTTGACTTCGTGTCGTTCACGGTCTGGGCTAGCGGAGATGACCGTGCTACGATAGCCCAGCCGTGCAAGAAAGAAGGAACCGGCCGACAGATGATCGTCGTAGCCCATTTCGGGCCGGACTCCAGCGATGAGGTAAAAGGCCGGGTTGAGTTTGTCCTGGGCCAATGCCACACACGCCTGGTCGAGTCCGAAGATCTCGACTCTTTCGCGGAAGAGATTCATCGACAGGCGCACTAAGGAGCCTCTACCAGGGCAGCCGGCTGCCGTTCCAGGAGAAGAACCCTCCGCTGTCCGAGGGCTCGAGTTTAGCCATCACGCCAAGAAGAAGCTCGACGGTTCGCTCGACGGGGAACAGCTGCTCCTCGGGCACGTTGGCCTGGAAAGGCTTGGAGAGTCTTGTGTCCGTCGTGCCAGGATGCAGCGCCACCACGATGGCGGCGGGGTGAGAGCGTCCGTACTCGATGGCGATGGTCTTGACCAGCATGTTCAGCGCCGCCTTCGAGGCGCGATAGCCGTACCAGCCGCCCAGGCGGTTGTCGCCGATGCTGCCGACCTTGGCCGAGATGCTCGCAAAGATGCTGGGCGAATCTCGCCTCAGCAGCGGTTTCAGGTGTTTGGCGACAAGCGCCGCGCCAACGCTGTTCACCGCAAACGAACGCAACAGATTCTCCGAGTTCAGCTGGCTCAAACTCTTCTCCGGCTGCATCTCGCCCTCGTGCAGTACTCCAACGCAGTAGAGCGCCAGGTCCAGCGACTTCACCTCGCCGCTGATGGTGCGAAACGCCTCGCCGATTTGCTCCTCTTCGGTCACGTCAAGGCGCAGGCAGCTCAACCTCTCCCCCTGCTCCCCGGCCAGAGCCAGCAACTCCCCCGCCGACTCCGACCGGCGATAGGTGGCGTAGATCCGCCGCACCCTGGTGTCCGCCAGCAGCGCCTGCACGAACCCCAGACCGATCCCCTGGCCCGCCCCGACCACCAGCGCGTTCAGCCTTTCAGCGCCCGGCAGCACGGGACTCTCCGGTGGGAGGGATCAGCTGGAACATCCGGTTGGCCAGACGAGCCGCGCTAAGAAAAGCCGCCTCTACCCGATTGCCCAGACACCAGTCGCCGCAAGCCGCAACCCGCCGCTCCGGGTCGATCAGGAACGACTCCCCGAGAGGCGTCGAGACGTTGGCATACCTCCAGCGGTGAAGCTGGACCGCCGCGTCTCCAACCGCAATCCCGGCCACCTCCAAAAGCTCCTCGAGCATACGAGTTTGTACCACTTCCAGCGGATCCTCGAGATGCTCCTCCGCCCAGGCGTTGTCGCTGAGCACCGTTAAGCTGGCCCGCCCGGAGCGCCCAGGCTTGCTGCCATTCCAGGCGGCCCAGTCCAGGCAGCTCTCCTTGAATACGGCGGCCTGCCAGTTGGTCTTCGGCTGCCTCTCGAACCCCAGCATCAGAGCAAAGCAGCCCTGCAGTTTGACGCTCTCGGTGGCCTGCTGAAAGTCCTCAGGCAAAAGCGTTCGAGTCTGCTCCACCGGACAGGTCGAGACGAGCCAGTCGAAGGGACCGTGGACCTCGCCGCTCCCGCCCCTCGGATACCAGAGGCCGTCGTGGAAGCCGGTCTGCACTATCTCTTCTCCCACCCTGACCGTGACGTCTTTAGCGAGCTCCTTGACCAGCGCGTTCATGCCGGGCACGGCCACGTAGTGTGGCTCGAACCAATCGCGCTTGTACGGCTTGGCGTCGCGAGACAGGGTCAGTAGTCGCGGACTCCAATCCTGGACCAAACCGCTCCGCAGGTAGGGTTCCAGGAAGAGTTGGAAACGAGGGTCACGAGCGGTGAAGAACTGCGCGCCGTGATCGAACTCGAACCCCGCATTGCGGCGAGTAGAAAGCCGACCGCCAGGCCCCCGCGACTTTTCGAATACGGTCACGTCGGCGCGCGAACCGAGGTGTCTGGCCAGCACCACCCCGGAAAGCCCCGCGCCTATCACGGCTACTTTTTGCATCTTCACCGCTTCTGGATGCCTGGTGGGCTTCCTGGATAACACTCATCGAGACTCTTCCCCGGGCGCCCCGAAGATTGTGAGGTCAGCCTGCAACGGTTAAACTGAACCCGTGAGCACAGCAAGGCAGATTTCGAAAGTCTCTATCGAGGATTACCTCAAGGCCGAGTCTTGCTCGCTTCAGAAACACGAGTACATCGACGGAGTCGTTCATGCGATGAGCGGTGGCCGGAACGTTCACGCCACTATCTCGAGCAACGTTACGGCAGCGCTGTGGAGTCGACTTCCCGACGGCCCCTGCCAGGCCATGAACTCTGACGTCAAAATCCGCATCCGGCTGCCGGGGCACACCCGCTTCTATTATCCCGACGCTTCGGTCATCTGCCGGCCCAACGCTGCAGATCAGCTCTTCCAAGATCAACCGACTCTTGTCGTCGAGGTGTTCTCGGAGTCGTCCCGACGCACCGACTTGCACGAGAAAAAAGAAGCTTATCTCTCTATCCCTACTCTTGATCTCTACCTTCTGCTCGAGCCGGACGCTCCCGAAGCGATTGTCTATCGAAGAACGGAAAGCGGATTTTCTCGAGAAGATTGGAGAGGTCTGGACTCCGTAATCCCGATCCCTGAATTGGACATCGAACTGCCGCTCAGCGAGGTCTACCGCCGCGTCGTCTTCGATCCCCAATCAGAATAGCGATCCTCGAACAGCCTGCAACGGCTACCGCTGCCTGGCCGGAGGAGATGGTGGAGGGGGGATGACGGGCTGGGAGTTTTGCTCTTAAGGCAGTAGTCACCGGGGGCGGTGGAGAAGCTGAAAATATGGCTTTGTTCAACAAGCTTTTCGGGGGCCGTCAGGAGGTCGCGCTGCACACCTATGATGCAGACGACCACTCCATTCTGTTCACCTGCGAGAAGGCGCTCAGCGCTGGCGAGCACGATCTGCAGGCGGTGGTGGGCGACCACAAGATGCGCTGCAAGATCCGCGTCGACTCGCTGGAAGCGGGCATGTATTACGGAGAGTTCTTGGAGCCCAAGGACGCCCGAGCCCACCTGGCCGTGCTGCTCCCCAAGCCGCTCTCGCGTCAGGAGAAGCGCAGCGCCAAACGAGTGAAGCGCGGCCTGCGCGTCACTTCGCAGCGGATCCCGCGCTACGTAGCGATCACCAGCGACTTTTCGGCCAGCGGTTTGGCCTTGCTGGCGGAGGGGCCGATGGTACCTGACGAGGACTTCGAGGCCCGCATCGAGTTCGACGACGAGACGCTGTCCCAACTCGACGTGGTCTGCCGGGTCAAGCGCTGCCGTCCCGAGGGGGACAAGTTCCTGGTCGGAGCCGAATTCCGCGAACTCTCCAAGCCCGCCGCCGCTCGAATCGCTTATTTCGTGCAAGACCTCAGCAAGGTCGAGCCCGGCGTGGTCAGCAACATTTATCAGTTCGACTAGCGCCAATTCTCCAAACCGCGCTCCAACTCGCGCTCCAACTTCGCGCCAAATTCTCTAAACCGAGGCGCGCGGCGTGACGCCAGCCCTTTCCGGTTTGAAACCAGCAGATCCCGGCGTGCAAGCCCGCCAACCCCGGCGTGAAACCGGAATTCGTCGGTTTGAAACCGCCAAACTCGGCTTGACGCGATCCGCGACCCGCAGCGCAACCCTGCCGAGACCCGCGAGCCGTTCAAACCGCGCCGCGCGGCGTGACGCCGGCCTTTTCCGGTTTGAAACCAGCGAATCCCGGCGTGCAAGCCCGCCAACCCCGGCGTGAAACCGGAGTTCGTCGGTTTGAAACCGCCAAACTCGGCTTGGCGCAACCCACGACCCTCCCCTCCCCCCGACCCGCCGGCACATGTTTCCAAATCCGTGCACAAACTGGCTCGATTGTTACCCTTTCGTTAACGCTGATCTGTTTCAGGCCTGAACGAGAATTCGTTAAGGGTCTTTTCACTGCCCTTCGGTAGATTGACGGTAGAGAAACGAAACCGAGGCCGTCAACGCTTCGCCTGGAGGAACCTGTGAACATTCAACCCGCCATCTCTCCCAGAACCGGGATGGAAATCAAAACCAACAAAGCCGTGAGCGCCGAACCCAAGACCGCGCCCGCTGACGTTGCTGTTCCCGGCGAAAGCTTTACCCCTCAGGCGGAAGGCGAAAGCCGGATGTCCGCTGCCTTCCGCGGCGGTGTTCGCAAAGGTGTCGACTGGGGCAACAAACTCGAAAAGCCCCTCGGTGGCGCAGCCGCCATCGGTCTCGCCGCAGCTGGCGGACTGGCTCTGGCCTTCGGTGGCGCTGTAGTCGGCGGAATCGTCGGCGGCGGTTTCTCCCCCGCCATCTCGTCCCTGGTCAACGACGGCGCCTGGGGCTTCATCAAAGGTTCTTTCTCTAACCTGGGCACCGCCATCCAGCTGGGCTCTACCGCGGGCGCCGTGGTCGGTCTCGCCGGCGGCGTGATGCTGGGCAAGTCGGTTGGCGACACCGTCGCTCGCAGCGCCGCCTTCGTCCCCGGTTTCGTGGCCGGTAGCGTACAGGGCTTCGCTAAGCCCGGCAGCGTGCCCGCCCCCATCCATAAGGAAAAGGGCGAAGCTCAGCACCGCACCGAACTGCGCGGACCGTTCCGCACCGAAGCCAAGGTTCTCTCCGGAATGGGCATCCTGTCCGGCGCGGTCGGCGGATTCGTGGGCGGAGCCGCCCTCACCGCCGCCGGTTCGCTGGTCGCTGACGCCGCCTCCGGCAACTTCACCTTCAGCAACTTCATCAACCAGGTCGGCAGCCAGGCGCTGATCGGCGGCGCCATCGGTGGTGTCGCTCTGGCCGCCGTCGGCGGCTACGGCGGCGAAGGTATTGCCCGCGCCAGCCAGTGGACCTACGACAAGACCATCGGTAAAGCCACCGCCGGCCAGCCCGGAATCGGCGAGCGCATCGCCAAGAAAGAAGCCGAACTGGCCGCTCGGGAAAGCGCGCTGACCGGCCAGGCCGACGCCATCGGTCGCGACACCGAAGCTTACCGCTCCGAGCACAAAGCCAACTCCGAAGCCCTGGCCGCTCGCGAAGACCGCGCCGCCGCTGACGAGAAGCGCGTCTCTGCCGACCTCAACGAAATCGACACCCGCATCGAAACCAACGCCAACGCCGACTACGACAAGCGTTCGGCCACCCCCGACGCCGCTCTCGACGCCAAGGGCAACCACGGCATCGTCGGCCAGCGCGGCAGCCTGGACCAGTGGGACCAGAAGCTGACCGGCTGGCAGGGACAGCTGAACGGCTTCCGCGGTGAACTGCAGTCTTGGGAGAAGAAGCTCGACACCAAGATCGACCAGGACGCCGGCGCCATCTTCGGCGAAGAGCGCAAGCCCATCGATTCGCACTTCGCCGGTCTGCAGAAAGAGTTGGACGCTTTCGAAACCAAGCTGAACAACTACGAAGCCGACATCAAGAGCCGCATCGCCGACCGCTACCGCCAGGGCATCAACTCCGAGAAGCCCGGTGTGGACGGCGAACTGAACAACGCTCGCAGCGAAAAAGCCAACTCCGAGCGCGAGAAGTCCGACGCCCGCAACAGCCGCGACGCCGCCGACTCCCGCCACAGCAGCGCCGAGCGCGCCCTGTCTTCGGCTCAGAGCCGCCTGCGCAACGCCGAGAGCGAAGGCTCCTCGCTGCGCTCCCGCATCTCGAGCCTGCAAAGCCGCATCTCTTCGCTGGAAAGCCAGCTGAACAGCTGCCGCTAGGCTAGGCCCAACCCGAGAGGAGCCGCCTCCCACCCGAGGCGGCTCCTCTCCCCCTTCTTCCCCCTCACCAGCCTCTGGTGAGCCGCCGCATTTCCCGGCCCAAACTTTCACGGAGCAGATCATGCAGATTCTCACCAACAACCAGCCCAACATCGCTCGCAACAACGCTACCGTGCCTAATCGCACCAGCGTCACCCTGAGCGAGACCAACGAAGCCGCCGCTCCCAAAGAGA
Source organism: Vulcanimicrobiota bacterium (assembly GCA_023447635.1). GTDB lineage: Bacteria > Vulcanimicrobiota > Xenobia > Xenobiales > JADMJV01 > JAEXNA01. Next base: position 26,719 of record JAEXNA010000091.1, read on the forward strand.
GCTTCGCTCAGTCGGTCAAGAACGAAGCGTTCGGCGAAGCCCGTGAGCTCTCTCGCAAGGTCTCGAACTGGACCGCCGGCGCCGGCGGCATCCTCGGCGCCACCGGCGGCGCCTACGCCGGAATGGTCGGCGGCGCGGTCGTCGGCAGCGCCATCGGCGCCGCCCTCGGCGGACCTATCGCCACCTTCACCGGCAAGAGCGGCTGGGACTTCATCACCACCGGCTTCCAGAGCGTCAACACCGGCGGTAAAATCGGAATGCTCGTCGGTGTCGCAACGCTAGCCGCTGGCGGCTGGGTCGTCGGCAGCAAAATCGGCGAAGTCGCCGGTAAGCCCATCCCCGCCGTCGCCGGTCTGGTCACCGGAAGCGTCAAAGGCGCCCTGCGCCACATCGGTCAGGAAGCCGGCGCTCTGCCCGCCAAGCCCGCTCCCGAACAGAAAGAAGCTCCCGCTCCCTCCGTCCCCGACTCTAACGGCATCGTCAAGGCTGCTGGCTACGGCCTCGGCGGACTCGGCCTGCTCTCCGGCGTCGCCGGCGGCGGTATCCTCGGCGCCGGTGTGGCTGCCGGAACCGAACTGCTGACCTCGGCTCTCTCGGGCAACCTGTCGCTCGCAACCTTCACCAAAGCCGCCCTCTGGGGCGCCGGTATCGGTGGCGCCATCGGCGGTGTCACCGGCGCCGTCGGCGGATACGCCGCCACCAAGGGCGTCCAGGTCGGACTCTCCAAAATGGTCGACGGCGCCCGCCTCGGTCAGAAAGCTCTCGAGCTGGACAAGAAGGGCACCCTGATGGACAAACTGGAAGCCCGCCTCAAAGACGACCAGGCCGCCCTGGACCGCGAAAAGGCCGCCGGCAACGCCAACATCGCCGGTCGCGAATCCGCCCTGGGCGAACGCACCGCTCAGCTGGGCGAGCGTCAGGGCGAACTCTCCAACAAGCTGGGCAACGAACCCGGTCTTACCCAGAAGCGCTCGGACGAGCTCTACACCAACGAGACCGACCGTCTGGCCAAATACGAAGGACAGCTCGACGCCGACAAGGCTCACCTCGACAGCGAGCAGAGCCGCCTGACCGGCAAGGAAGCCAACCTGACCACCCTGACCAGGGACGAGGCCACCCGTCGCCGCGAAGCTCACCGCTCCGCCAACCAGAACTCTTACGACACCCGCAAAACCGGCCTGGAAGGTCGCGAGGACAACCTCGAGGGTCAGGAAAAGCGCATCGACCAGACCGCCAACGAGCAGGTCCAGCGCGAACTCCAGCCCCTGCGCGACGAAGCCCGCAACGCTCGCAGCGCCGCCCAGACCAACCGCAACGAAGCGCAGAGCCTGCGCAACGAAGCCAGCCGTCTGGAATCCAACATTCCCGGTCTGCTGTCCCAGGCAAGCTCCTACGAGAGCCGCGCCAACGGCGAAGAGAGCAGCAACTCGCGCCTGCGTAGCGACGTCAGCTCGCTGCAAAGCCGCGAAAGCAGCCTCGAGCGCGACCTGAACAACTGCCGCGCGGAAAAAGAAGCCGCCAAGCGTCGCGAAGAAGA
>JAEXNA010000119.1 GCA_023447635.1 Vulcanimicrobiota bacterium
GGCTCGCTTCGAGCGAGCCGAAGGGGCGGTCTCGGTCAGGTGAGCCTGCAGTAGCGCAAAGTGCTGGGTGGCCACGAAAGGCGGCTGCCCGGTCAGCGCCTCGAACAGGCAAACCCCCAGGGAGTAGATGTCCGCTGCCGGTCCGACCTCGCTGGACATGATCTGCTCGGGAGCCATATAGGTCGAGGTGCCGAGGATGGTGCCGGCCGCCGTGAAACGGGTGCTCTTTTCCATTCTCCGGGCGACGCCGAAGTCGGTGATGCGAGGCTGGGAATCCTCGGTGAGCAGGATGTTTTCAGGTTTGAGGTCGCGATGAACGATGCCGCGGTTATGGATGTAGTCCAGCCCCAGGGCGATGGCGCTGAAGGCGCTGACGACTTCCGACACCTCGGGCTTACGCGAGATCCAGTCGAGCAGGTTGCCGCCCTTGAGGAACTCCAGCACGATGTAATCCTCGCCCTCGAACTCGCCGTAGTCGAGCAGCGTGACGATGTTGGGGTGGGTAAACGACGAGAGCTCTTTGGCTTCCTGACGGAAGCGCGCGGTCATCTGCTCGTCGTTGGCATCGGTGGTCAGCAGTTTGACCGCGACCTCTTGCTGCAGCTTCTGGTCAAAAGCCCAGAACACCGCCCCCATTCCGCCGCGGCCAAGCTCTCCGCGAATCTCGAAGCGAGGGGGCAGTTTCCCAGAGCGCGCGCCGCTGGGGACCGCCTCCATCTGTCTGGTGGTTGCGTCGTATCGTTCCGTCTCTGCCAAGGGGGGTGTGCTCGCTCCGGCCGTCTACTGGGGGATGTCTTCCTCGATCGCCTCTTCGGCCTCTTCGTCGGAGGTCACGATCTTGATCAAGGCGTCTTCTTGCATTCGCCGCGTGGGCCGCTTGCCCCGCATGCGGCCTTTCCATTTCTCCTGCAATTTTAGCTCGAGCGAGGCGACCAGCTCTTCGGCTTTCAAAGCGCGTTCGACGGCGGCCTTCCGCTCGGTGTCCATACGGGCCAGTCGACCTTCGAGCTCGGCCAGCTCCTTCTTCAGGCTATCGAGCTCGGGAGAGGTTCCGGCGGCGCCGAAGGTGGCTACTTTCTCGGCCAGTCCCGCAGCGTCGGCCAGAGTCTTCGACTCTTCCTGCAGGCGCCCTGTCGAGGCTACGAAGTCGCTGGAAGAATCGAAGCTCAGCTGGGCCAGTTTCAGCATGTCCGAGGCATACTCTTGCTCGGCCTGGGCCTTCTTCAGGTCGCCGTGGCCTTGTTGGGCCTGAGCTAAAGCCGCTTGAGCTTTGTCGTACTCGGCCTGGGCGCGACCCAGCACCGTCTCGGCGGCTTTGCGTACCTCAGCGTCCTTCTTGGCCCGTTCGGCAAGCTGCTGAGAGCGAATCTCGGCAGCCAGTCTCTGGGTCTCGATCTGCTCTTTGGGCGAGCTCATCGCGATGTTACGGGTGAGCACCCATTTGTCGGCGCCCGGCCCTTCGTAGGTCAGCATCGGAGTCTGCTTCTGATTGGTCTCGCGTTGCGCCATACCGCTGACCTTTTCGCGCAGATAGCCGACCAGGCTTTGCAGCGTGGCGACGCCTTTGCTGTCGTAGGCGCCGCTACGCAGCCCTTCGGCCAAGAAGTAGGTGAAGAACCCTTGCCCTTTATCGCCCCACTCCCAGGAGCGTTCGCCCTCGCTGCAGGCGAACACCGTCGCGGTGTTGCGCTCGAGCGAAGGAGCCGCTGCCGGTAGCGGTTTGAAGACCAGACCTCGGGCCAGATTGGCGTTGAGCGTGTTGTTCACGTCGCCACGTCCCGCCGTGGGGTCGTTGCGGCAGGCGTCGAGCAGCACCAGGGTGTTCTGGGCTCCGGTCTGCTTGAGCATCTCGTTGAGGGTCTTGCCGCGCAGAGACGAGACCATCAGCGTGTTTTTGCTGCGCTGGTCGGCTTCCATGGTCAACAGGAAGGTCTCGGAGTCCATGGAGACGCCGTGGCCGGCGAAGTAGAAGACCAGAGTGTCGGCAGGGCCCACCACCTCTTTGAGCCATTCGAGACGAAAGACGATGTTGGTCAAGGAGGGCTGGTCGCTTTCACCGGTCGCCGCCGAGGAGAGCAAGAAGATGTTGTCTTCGGAAAAATCGCCGGCTTTGACCAGGGTGTCCTTGAGAAGCTTGGCGTCGGACGTCGCACATTTGAGATCGGTGACCGAGTCGTTCTGATAGTCGTCGATGCCCACCAGCAAAGCGTAACGCTTACCCGCTTCCCAGGGGGCGTCGGCCTGGGCAGGAGTGGCGAACAGTCCAGAGAGAGCCAGGGAGAGGCCGAAAAGGCCGTGTCTCAATTTCGCGCTAGTCTTCATAATGTTCCCTCTCCTGATAAGGTTGGTCGGGCATAGCAGAAAGCCTGCTCGCTTCTGCACCAGGCTAGCCTAACTCGGGGAGAGTGATCTGTATTCCGCTTAACTACCGGAAGGTGCCGTGTCGAGCGGGCGCTCAGTTCAGCAGGCCTTGGAGCTTTTCCGAGTCGACCAGCCCGCAGAGGGCGTCGACCACGTCCGGGTGATGATGCTTGGCTGATTCGTGAAAGAAGCTGCGCAGACGGTCGACGTATTCGCCCTCGGCCGATTCGTAAGATTCGACCAGGTCTTCGGTCAGCGCCATGATACAGGCTTCCAGCGAGAGTTCATCGCCTTTGAGACCCTGGGGGAAGCCGCTGCCGTCCCAGCGCTCGTGGTGGTGCTCTACCAGGGGAGCCACCGAGCGCAGGTCGGGGTGACATTCCAGAAGTCGAGCTCCGCGAGCGGCGTGCTCGCGCTGGGCGGTGGGATTGGAATGGTCAGAGAAGGCGAGTAGGCCGATGTCGTGATACTGAGCGGCCTGCATCAGCTCTCCCCGTGCCTGAGCCGAGCAGTCGAGCATGGTGGCCAGCGCTCCGGCCACCCGAGAGCAGCGTCCGACGTGGCCGGAGTTGCCTCGCGCCTCGACAGCGTGGACCAGAAGCTCTTGCGTCCGCTGGACGAATTCGGAAGTTTTTTCGCGTTCGGTGACCGTGTGGCCGACTACCCCGAGAAGCTCGACGGCGCCGTGGATGGCGTCGCGAGTGGCGCTGTCGGGAGCGCTGGGGAAACTGAGCATGAGCACGGCCATCAGGCTGCCCCAGTGAAGGATCGGCAGGCTCAGTCGATACTCGTCGCTAGCCAGGCCGGAAGGCCAGGAAAGGGCCTGGTCTTCGCAGGCTCTCAGGGTGAGAGCGGCCTGGCCGGGCTGGCTGTCGCTGCTCAGGGAGAGACTGCCGCCGCTGTGCCGGAGCTCCTGGCCCAGATCGTCGTAGGTCAGGTAGTGGATGGTGGAGGCTTGCCACTGTTGGGCGTGGCGGCCTAACAGCTGTCGAAGGTCGGAGACGTTAGAGGCGCTGCTGAGTTTGTCTAAGAGAATCACATCTGCTCCTGTACACCGGCGGAAATTCCCAGGATAGGAGGCAGAACCCCCATAATGAACATCATCACGATACCGCCGATCAGGACCATCATACATGGCTCGAGCAGCGCGGTCATCGCATCCGTGGATGAATCGACCTCTTCATCGTAATAGTCGGCCACCCTTCCCATCATTTCGGGAAGCGAGCCGGCTTCTTCGCCCATCGCCGACATCTGGATCAGCATGTCGGGGAACACGTCCGTGGTGCGCAGGGTCGCGGTGATCCCCGAGCCCTCTCCGATCTCTCGAGCGCTCCGACTGAGCTTACGACTGACCGCTTCGTTGCCGGAAGAGCGAGCCACCAAGCCCAGGGCGTCGACCAGCGGGATGCCGGATTGCAGCAACAAGGAGAAGCTCCGAGAGAAGCGCGCTGCGACCACGTTGAGAATGAAGCCGCGAACAAACGGAGCGTTCAGTTTGCAGCTGTCGATGAAGAGGCGTCCCTTTTCTGTTTTCCCCGCCTGCTTGATACCTACGAACAGCAGCACGCCGAGTAGCGCTAGGCCGCCCATCTTGCCCCACGAGGTGGCGAACTTGCTGGCGTCCATGAGCCACTGGGTCAGGGGATAGTCACGCGGGATGTTGAGCCCCGAGCCTTCGAAGGTGGGGGTCAGCTTCGGCATGAGAAAAGCCATCATCGCCCAGGTGACGAAGACGGTAAAGAAGAGAACGAAGATGGGGTAGGTCATGGCGGACCGGATCTTGCGCCGCAGGACCATGTCTCGTTCCATCAGTTCGGCCAGGCGCAGAACGCACTCGGGCAGGCTTCCCGAGCGTTCGCCGACTTTGACCATATTGATATACATGGAGTCAAAGTACTGGGGATACTCTTCCAGGGCCTGAGAGAACCCTTTCCCCTTCTGCAGCGCCGTACCCACGCCTTCGAGCATGCGAGCGAGTCGCGGGTTGGTGCTTTCGCGGTGGATCACATGGACGATCCGGATCAGCGGTAGACCTGCACTGAGCGTGGTCGCCAGTTGGCGGGTGAAGACCGTCAACTCTTTCTGGGTGATACTGCGCCCCAGGCTAACACTCTTCTTACCCTCTCCCTTGCTGTGGGCGCCTTCTGCGGGAACGACCTCGATACTAACCGGGGTAAGGCCCTGCGACTTGAGATGTTCGACAAGTTTGTCCCGGTCGGCAGCCTTGTGGGTACCGCTGAGGTGCTTCCCGTCGGGGCCCACAGCGTTGTATCGATATAAAATCATTGATCGGATTTCGCGCGCCTAAAAGAATCCCCTCTGAAGTGTTTTTAAACACTGCAGAATGGAGAGACTGCTCATAAGGTGGGAGTATGAACATTTTGAACAGGCGGAAGGGGAGACGGGGGAACGTCCTGGCCATGGCGATGGCTTTCATGTTCATCCTCGTTACCATCGTGATCGCTATGCACACCAGCCAGGCCAGGGCCACGCGCAACGTGACCCAGGCCGAGGCAGAGTTACAATATCGCCAGGCCACAGAGTTCGCCACGGCCAATCTTTTGCTCGGGCAGAGCGCCGCTCCGGCCGCTCTCAAAGTCAAAGCGAAAGACGAACTGGTGGGTGATCTGATGATGCCCGACCTCTTCGCCAACAAACTCTGGGGAACGCTCCCGGACTGGGAACCGCACGACGACGTGAAGTTCCCTCCCGGCCATCGCACCTACAAACTCGACCCCTCGACCAACGACCAGGCGCTGAACGTTTTTGCCGGCAAGTTCATGTGGATGGCCGCGCATAATGAAGGCGGCTACGCGGTCTACGCGCCCAACGGAACGGTCAAACTCGAAGGCGGTGTCGGCTGGGCCAACCCTGGCTTCACCGACGACCGTATCATGGCCAAAGCTTATTCGGGCGTTCCGTTCAACGTCGCTGGCAAAGGCTCGGTCGAAGTGGCGGATATGCCCTACGGCAACGCTTACTCGATCGACGGGCCTATCGATCTGGGCGACAACGATAGCGACCTGGCGGTCTCTTTTCGCGGCCCTCTTCCGCTGCGTCCCTACGAGGGGCGGCTCAAGCAGAGCTTGGAGCAGGCTCGCACATCCATGGAGGGGGCGGCCCAATCGGGCAACAAGACGAACGACATCAAGGGTGGCGCCCTGCAGGGAGTCGGGGGGATCCTCGACATGATCGTGAGCGGCGACGCCAGCAAGCTCAACGTCAGTCTCGAACAAGCCATGGGTTTCCCTTTCCCGATGATTCCGGGATTCTCGGCCACGGTGCCGGGCGTCTTCTTCGAGTTCTGGTTTCACATGCCGTACCCGCCCGACTTCTACCAGGCCGAATCTGAGGACGACGGCTCGGGCCAAACCGCTGGACAGAAAGCGGCTGACCTCGATAAGAAGATCAAGGCGCTGGAGAAAGAGATCGCGGATCTCAAAACCAAGAAGGCGAACACCTCCGACGAGGATGACAAAGAGGATATCCAGGACGAGATCGACGACAAGCAGGACGATCTCGACGACCTCTACGACGAGGCCGAGTCGCTACAGGACCAGATTCAGGAGCAGTCGGACAACGCCAAGGCCAACATCGAAAATAACAGCAACCCGAAGAACGTTCCCCAGACCCGAGCAGAAGACCAGGGCATCCCCAAGACCGGGATCAAGGGTTGGGCCTACGGGAAGCTTCTCAGCAACATGCTGAACCTGCTGACTTCGGTTATCACGGGCGACCTCGAGGGGATCGCCGAGAGCTTTGTCGCCGAGGTGCGTCTGGTCCATTTCGGAGCCAAGGACAACGACATGGACCCGGGCTTCAGGTTCGACGACGGCTTCTTCTGCGAGGCCACGTTCACGGTGCCGCGAGGGCGCTCGTTCCGATACAACGGTAAGATGGAAGTCTCCGGCGACCTGTGGTTACAGAAAGGCTCGGTGATGCACGTCGGTGGCGATCTGATCGTGAGCAACCCGGACCCTGGCACCAACCCGCTCAAACCCAGCGGAAAGGTCGTCCTCGAAGAAGGTGCGACGCTGATCGTCGACGGCGATTTCCGCTGCGCGGGCGACCCTCGGTTTGGTAGCATCTGGGTCTGCACCCCGCCGACCCACGTCTCGCCGGTGACATCAGCCATCTTCGTACGCGGGACCGCCACGATTCCCAACGGGTCGTTTTCCGCCACCACTCTCGAAGACATCGCCAGGGCCATCGACGGTCTGGACCCGGTGGCAGACGCCCTGGAGATCTTCTTCCAAGACATCTCTCCCAACGTGGCCAAGATCGCCGGACCGTTCCACGAACGGAAGCCCTACTTCGCCTCTTACGCCACGACCTTCCAGTTGACCATCGTGCCGACGCCGATTGGCCCGATTCCGGTTCCGACCCCCATCCCGCTGCCCAAGAAAAACATCCTGATTCCGCTTTTCCGAGCTCTGACCATGGTCTACTCGGGTCAGCTGAACGTAGCGTTGGGGGAAAATCTCTACACCCACACGGATTGGTGGGCCTTTGGCCAGGGCGTGGTGCCGGTGAGTATCAAACTGAACCCTCTGGGTCCTCTCAACTCGATCAAGAACCTCAACCTGAACGGGTTGAAGCCAAATATCGACTTCGAAGACTACCTGACCAAGCTGACAACCACCGTCTTGAAAAGCGCGGCAGAGTTTGCGGTCACCGAGGTCGGCAAAAAGCTGATCACGGCGACCATGGCCGCCGTAGCGCCGGGAGGATCGATCATCAGCGAGGCGCTCAACGCGGTGCTCGACGCCGTGGACACCCGCGACAGCGCCTTCGAAGACCTTCGAAAGACGATCTTCGACGCCGCCGTGGGACCGATCGTTGACGAACTCGAGGCGATGAAGGACAAGATCGAGACAGAGATCAAGAACGGGCTCAAGGACGCCTACCTGCGCGAGGTCGGCGGGCCGCTGATCTACGCCGACACCATCAACGTGGGCGACGCCGGCGACCCCCCTCTGCTGATGGCGGGGATGCTGGTGGCGGAAAACTCTCTGAACGTGAACACCGAGTCCTTTGTCGGCACTTTGACCTCTTTCAACGGGAATATCACGGCCGGTCAGGTATACTACACTCCGATGTTCAATCGCGCTTCGTTGTATCGCCCCAAGGCCACGGCCACCGACCCCTACAGCCGAGTGATTCAGTACCAGTACGGTAAGAATTTCAACAGCAGCCAGGCGGTCGATGTACAAACCGGGGTCTGGCAAGTGACCACGGAAGGGTGGAACCGATGAAAATCGCTCGACGACCGCGCGGTCTCTCCATCATGGAGCTGATCGTGGCGCTCTGCCTGATTTTGGTCGGGTTCTTCACCTTCTTTTCGGTCTTCTCGACCTCGGCCCAGCACGCGGTGCAGACCCAGAACCGGGCCGCAGCCAACATGCTGGCGCAGAGCTACATGGACGATTTCCGAGCCCACACGTTCGGGGCGCCGGCCCCAACGTCGTGGGGTCAGGATACCGACACTCCTGTTCGCATGGTGATCAAGGACCGGGAAACCAAGTTCGTCTTTCATAAGAAGCTCGAATACGAGACCCGCGCTTTTATCGGCGATGACGACCAGAACCGCGATCGAGACAAGCTCACGCTGACCATCACCTGGAGAGAGCTGGCCGGTTCGAACCAGGCCGCCGGCGCGCCCACGGGTCACGCCGAGGACAACAAACTGCTAAGGGTGGAGATGCCGGTATGGCGCTAAATGGGAAGAGGGGACACACCCTCATCGAACTGGTCGTCTACTTCGCCCTGTCGGTCGCCGTTCTGGGCATCCTGGCCTCTTTGGTGCGAGTCGCTCGAAATACCGGGGACCACACCTATGCTCAGTATCTGGTGGCCGGCAATCTGCCGACCACGATGCGCATGATCCGTAAGGAGTTGCAGGCAACCTCGCTGGCCAGCGTCACCGTCTACGGCGCGCAGTCCGGAGAGGCTCCTGGCTTCTCCTGTGTTTCGGCCTACGATGACGACGGCGAGTTCCAACTGGGCGCCTACGGCACCCCCCACTGGCAGAAGCACGTCTACTATCTGCTCAACGCCGACGGGAACGTCGTGAGATCAACCCAGAGTATGGCCGAGAAGGACTACTTGCCGACCCTGGCTCCTACTCCGTCCCCCGGAGGCGACGGCGGCGGTAAGTCGCTGATGCACGACGCCCTGCCGCCGATGAAGGCCGTGGGGCAGTGGCAGCCAGCGACTTCGTTTGGGGGCCTGGAAGTCGGATTTGTGCGGCGGTCCGGAGCAGCCGAGACCATCTCTCGGGAGAATCCACGCGATTCGACCAAGCCGGAAGAGAACACTCGCTTGATCGAGGTCGTTCTCAGGACCCTCGAGGAAAGCGGTCCCAACTTCATGGAGATCAAGTTCCGCGTCGCTCCACGCTACTGATCGTTTCCGTCAGAAATCTGCTCAGATGCAAAAAAGGCCGCCTCTCGTCGAGGCGGCCTTTTTCGTGGTCGAAGGGGCGAGCCCTCAGATCGTTTTACAGACTCGCAGCACTTCTTCAAGGGAGATCAGGCCGGCTTTGACCTTGTCCAGTCCATCGGCCAGCAGGTCACGGAAGCCCTGGTCGAGCGCTTGCTTCTTGATGTCTTCTTCGTGAGCGCTGCGGTTGATCAGGGAGCGAACTTCCGGAGAGACTTCCAGCAGTTCGTAGACGCCCAATCGACCGCGGTGGCCGGTCTGGTGGCAGCGTCGGCAGCCTCGGCCACGGAACGCCTGAGGGTTTTCGACTCCGCGGCTTGCAAAGAGCGGTAGGAATTCGGGCGCGATTTCGGCCGGCTCTTTGCAGTCCTGGCAGATACGACGAGCCAGACGCTGAGCCAGTCCGCCTAGCAAGACCGATCCGATCTGGAACGGCTCGCAGTCCATGTCTCGCAAACGTGAGATGATACCTACACTGTCGTTGGTGTGCAGGGTCGACAGCAGCAAGTGACCGGTAAGCGCGGCTTGAATGCCGATCTCTGCCGTCTCCTGGTCGCGGATCTCACCGACCAGAATCACGTCAGGGTCCTGACGCAAGAACTCTCTGAGCGCTTTGGAGAAGGTGACGCGTTTCTCTTCTTCCTTGGGTGCGGTGTTCATCTGCACCTGGATGATGCCGGGCATCTGATACTCGATCGGATCTTCGGCCGTCAGCAGTTTACGGTCGGGACGCGCGATCTCTTTGAGCGAGGCGTAAAGAGTGGTCGATTTCCCGGAACCGGTCGGCCCGCAGACCAGGATCATACCGTGAGGTTGGGACAGAATTTTGCGAAAGCGCGATTCGGTTTCGGATCCGAAGCCCAGGTCGGACAGGGTTAGGGTGAAAGCGCCCTTCTTCAGGATACGCATAACCACGCTTTCCCCGGCCGGAACGGGCACGATGGACACACGCAGGTCGAACTCCTGACTGCCGACCTTCAGCGAGATACGACCGCCTTGAGTCACTCGCTCCTGGGCGATGTCCATGTTGGCCAGCACCTTGAGACGTTTGACGATCGGGCCGGAGTCCTGTCGGCTGTGGTGCGCTACCACGCGCAGAACGCCGTCGATACGGTAGCGGATGCTCATGCCGGTGTCGAACGGCTCGAGGTGGATGTCCGAAGCTTCAGCCGAAATCGCTTCCTTGATCAAGCGGTCCACCGCTTGCACGATAGGGCCTTCCAGCGCCTCGTCGCCGAAGGTGATCACGGCTTGTTCGTTGGTGGTTTCCAGCGCCATGTTGTTGAGGCGCTTCTGGTCCAGGAATTTCGACCAGGTGGTCTCGGCCCCGAGATGATCGCCTTTGTAGACGTACTCGAGAGCGTGGTCGATCAGGTCCGAGGCGGCTCGCATCAACGTCGCGTTGAACTTACCGCCTCCCACCAGGGCGAGTTGGTCGTAGATGTAGATGTCGGTGGGGTCTTTGCAGGCGATGGTGATGTCGGTGTCGCTAAGCCGACCGATACAGATGCCGCCGATGTTGCGACAGAACGACTCGGGCAGAATCCGACAGGCCTGGCGGTCGAGGTCCATCGAGGAGAGATCGGCGAAGGGGAAGGAGTCGAGCTGTTCTTGATAAGAGTTGCCCAGGCCGGCATCGGTGACCTCGACCGCCTTTTTTCGTCCGAACAGAAGCTGCCACATCGAGCGTTTCGTGGACGGCGCCTCCGCTTCGGGTTCGGCGGCGCGTGGCCGTTCGATCAGGGGGGGCGCCTCGCTCTCAAGGGTCGGAGGCTGCTGGTTCAGATAGTCGGCCTCAGAGGCGCTGTTCGAATCAAGAGATCGGGCACCGAGGTCGTCGTCTTCGGCGAACGGGTCCGGTTCGCCGGCCGCCGAGCGGCCGCTCGGGGCGAGCAACAGCTTGGGCAGGCGAACCTCGCTGCCTTCCAGCAGCGCCAGCAGCTGGCGGGCCGACTCGTGGCGGTCTTCCGGCTTGGGTTCGAGGCAGAGCTTGACCACCTCGACCACCTTCGGGTCCGTTTCGGCCGGCATTGGCGCCATGACGGTACCACCGGCAAAGCGTTTCAGAGAGGGAGCGGGCGGCTTGCCGAGTGCCATGTAGTAGGCCAGGGCGCCAACCGAATACAGGTCGTTCTTGACCGATGAGGCGTCTCCCAGAAGCTGCTCGGGCGCGGCAAAGTCCGGGTCGCCCGCCGAACGGAACGAGGTAGCGGCGGTGCCGGCGGCGGCTTCGCCCATTTTGGCCAGGCCGAATTCGGCCAGGCGCAGGTTGCCGTGAGTGGTGACCAGGATCGAGGTCGGCCGAAGGTCGCGATGGATGATCGGCTGCGGCTGGGTGTGCAAGAAGTCGACCACCTGCAGCAGTTGCTTCAGATAGCGCCGCACCAGCTCCGGATCGAAGGCGCCTTCCTCTTCTACCACCTGGGCCAGGGTTTGCCCGGAGATCTCGTCGGCCACCAGATAGATGTCGTTCTGATGCGAGACCAGGTGGCGGATCCGGGGCAGATTGGGGTGGCGAAGACTGGCCAGCGTGCGACCTTCCCGCAAGGTCTGGGTTCGGGCGTCTTCGCTGGTGAAGTAGCTTTCCAGGTGACGAATCGCTACGGGAAGCCCCGACTTTTCGTCGCGCCCTTTGTAGAGGATCGAGAAGCGGCCGTCCATGAAGCGGTCGCCGATTCGGTATCGTCCGGCGATCAGCGGGTCGGCTTCGTCCACCGAGGCCAGCAGGGTGGGCCTGGGAGCCGGGGCGGCGGGCGGGGAGGAAGGGGCCGACGGCTGGTCGGCCGGCACCGGGGCAGAGAGCTTTTCGTTGAGGGTCAGGCGGTCGAGAACGATGAAATGAATCGGACCGCCGTAGGCCGCCGAAAGCTGGGCGGTGACCGTCGACGAGGTGGGAGCTGCGGCGGCCAGGAGCAAGGCGTCGCCTCGAGGTTCGACCGGCAGCACGTTGTGCTCGACCGCTAACTCGCGGGACAGCAGGTCCCAGCGGGGCTGCACACTGGCAGCGACGGCCTCGAGTCCAAAGGAAGCTGCGGTGGCCTGGGCGATCTGCTCGCGAGTCAGCCAGCCTTTCTCGACCAGATAGCTTTCGGGAAGCTGCTCGGGCTCGCAGTTAGCCTGGGCGGAAGCGAGCTGTTCCCCGCTCAGCAGCCCTTTGGTCAGCAGCAGTAGCAGCAGCCGGGTGCCGAAATCTTCGTCAAGTCTGGTTTTCATCGCTTCCCTCCCACAGTCTCATGGACGTCAGGAGGGAGGCTTCTCTTCATTCCCCGGATCTCTTCCTGGGAAGAGCGGGGAAATTAGTCGCTGCTTTTGCTCGGGCCCGTCGAGGTCGAAGAGGACGCGTTCGAGGACGAACTGTCGCTGCTCGATTTGCCTTCGCTCGTCGTCGAGGACGATTTCGAAGAGTCGGACGACGAGGAGGACTTCGAAGCGCTGCTGCTGCCGCCCGAGCTCGAGCCTCGGGAATCATTGACGTAGAAGCCGGAGCCTTTGAAGATGATGCCGGCTCGCGAGATTTTGCGTGCCAGCGATCCCTGGCATTCGGGGCAGGCTGCCGGCTCTTTGCCGCTTCGGACCAGAGCTTCTAGCTCGTGGCCGCAAGATTCACATCGGTACTCATAAATGGGCATAAATCTCTCCTTGGTAGCGGCTCTGATAATAATCGGGAGAGTTTTTGAGGGAAAGGGGAGGATCATTAGAAGAGTGTTAGATTCTCCTCCACAGGAGCTATCACTATGAACTGGATCACCGCTGCTCAGCTCAGCGAGCGCTACGACGGATTTCTTTTTGACGCTTACGGGGTGCTGGTCGACTCGGATGGGGTGTTACCCGGCGCCGACGATTTTCTGCGTCGGCTGCGCGACCTCGGGAAGCCGTTTCGCATCATATCCAACGACGCTTCGACCACGCCCGAGGCCAAGGTCGAGCGCTGGGCCGGGCGGGGCCTCTATCTCGAGGCCGAGCGTCTGATCACTCCCTGGCAGGTGCTACAGTCCGAGGAGACCCCGGTCTCCCTCCAGGGGCTGGGCTGCTTTCTCATCGGCACACCGCTGAGCCGGATGATGCTATGGATGGCCGGGGGCGAACTCGTCGATACGGCCGAAGCGATGGACGCCCTGGTCATCGCCGATGAAGTGGACGACCATGTGATGCACCGCTGCGATGAAGCGTTGTCTCTGGTGGTCAAGGCGATCGAGGCGGGGCGGGACCCCCGCCTGATTCTGGTCAATCCCGACCTGATCTACCCCAGCGCGCGCGGCTTTGGCTTCACGGCGGGCAGCCTGGCGCTGATGTTCGAGGCCTCCCTGGAGCGGCTGTTTGGTCGCCCCTTCCGGTTCACTCCCATCGGGAAACCTCAACCTTATCTGTACGAACTGGGGCTAAGCCATCTGGGGGTTCCAAGGGAGCGGGTCGCGATGATCGGGGACCAGTTGGAAACGGACGTGCGGGGAGCGCTTGGGGTAGGGATTCAGCCGGTGCTGATCGGCACGGGGATCACTCCCCTCACCCCTCTAACCCTGGAGCGGGAGCCGCGGGCGCTGCACCTTGCTTCTTTCGTTTAAAACTGAGTCATCCGGTCGAAGGTGATCGGCTCTCCCACCCGGGGCCCTGGCTCTCCCACCCGGGGCCCTGACAGCCCGGCGTAGGCGACTACGGACAAGCTCAGGAGGAACGGTAGGGTGGTGGCGTAGGTAAACCCTGTTTGGGATCCCAGCGCGCCGAACAGAAAGGCGCAAAGGATGCCCAGGATGATAGTGATGGATCGCATAGTCGTCACCTCGCGGGCCTTCCTCGAAAGGCCAGATTGGACACGCCGACATACCCTACCCACAATTTAGGAGAGAACCCGCGGCCCGAGAAGGCCCGGAGGCGGTCCTTCCCCACATACCAGCCGACCCTATCCTCAGAAAAAGAGCGCCCCGGGCAGGGCGCTCTTTTCGAGGTCTTATTTCACCACCGGAAGCTCCGGCGGCTCAGGCACCTCGTCGACCATCTGCTGGCGCATCAGTTCGATGATCTCGTCGACCGTCTTTACCTTCAGGTCCTCACCAGAACGGAGACGCACGGCGGCTCCGTTCTGAGCCTGCTCTTCGTCGCCCACCACCAGCATGAAGGGCACCTTCAGGTTCTGGGCCTTGCGAATCTTGTTGCCCATGCGCTCGTTGCTGTCGTCGACCTCGGCCCGGAAGCCAGCCTTCTTCAGTTTGGCGCAGAGCGCTTCGCAGTGCTCGACGTGGCGGTCGGTGATAGGGATGAAGCGGGCCTGGATGGGGGAGAGCCAGAGCGGGAAGGCGCCCGCATGGTGCTCGATCAGGACGCCAAAGAAGCGCTCCAGAGATCCCAGCAGAGCGCGATGGATCATGTAGGGGCGGTGCTTCTCGCCGTCGGAGCCGACGTAGGTCATATCGAAGCGTTCGGGCAGGTTGAAGTCGACCTGGATGGTCGAAAGCTGCCACTCACGCCCGATGGCGTCTTTGATCTTGAGGTCGATCTTCGGCCCGTAGAAAGCGCCGCCGCCTTCGTCCACGCCGTAGTCCAGGCCGGCCCGTTTGAGCGCCTCTTCCAGATAGTGTTCGGCATCTTCCCAGTCTTTTTCGTCACCGACGGATTTCTCCGGAGGCTTGGTCGACAGGTACGCCTTGACCTGATCGAATCCGAAGCACTTCAAGGTGTACAGCGAGAACGCCAGGGTGAAGTCGATCTCGGCGGCCAACTGGTCGCGACGCACGAAGTGGTGCGCATCGTCCTGGGTAAAGCCGCGTACGCGCAGTAGGCCGTGCAGGGTTCCGCTGCGCTCGTAGCGGTAGACGGTGCCCCATTCGGCGTAGCGGATCGGCAGCTCGCGGTAAGAGTGCAGCCCGTTGTTGTAGATCAGGATGTGGAACGGGCAGTTCATCGGCTTGAGATAGTACGGCTGGCCATCTATATCCATGGGGCTGTACATGCCGTCTTTGTAGAAATCCAGATGTCCGCTGGTCTCCCACAGGTTGGCCCGGCCGATATGAGGCGTCGAGATCAGGTCGTAGCCGTTGTCGAGATGGGTCTGGCGATAGAAGGTTTCGATCAGATGCTTCATCAGGCCGCCCCGAGGATGCCAAAGGATCAGCCCGGTGCCCATCTCATCGGACTCGGAGGAGAACAGGTCAAGCTCCCGGCCGATCTTGCGATGGTCGCGTTTCTTGGCCTCTTCCAGCTGGGTGAGATAATCTTTGAGCTCTTCCGGGTTCTCCCAGGCGGTCCCGTAGATACGCTGCAGCTGCTCCCGGTTCTCGTCGCCGCGCCAGTAAGCGCCGGCCACACTGAGCAGCTTGAACGCTTTGCGGTCGATCTCGCCCAGGTTTCCGCAGTGCGGGCCTTTGCAAAGGTCTTCGAACGTGTCGTGTTTGTAGGTGGAGATCACCTGGGGCTCGGGGTTGTCGGCCAGCCCTTCGATCAGCTCGAGCTTGTAAGGCTGCTTGGCGAACAGCTCCTTGGCCTCGTCGACCGAGAGCTCGCGGTAGCTGAAGGGGTGCTTCTTCTTGAGAATGTTCCCCATGCGTTTTTCGATCGCCGTGAGGTCGGCGTCGTTAAGGGTGCGGGGCAGATCGAAATCGTAATAAAAGCCGTTGTCGATAGGCGGGCCGATGGCGATCTTCCCCTCCGGGAACATCTCCAGCACGGCCTGAGCCATGACGTGGGCCAGTCCGTGGCGGATGTTGTAAAGTCGTTGCTCTTTGCTGAGCTCTTGGCTGGTTTCGGTTGCAGACACAGTTGAATTTTCTCCTGGCCGCGGATTTTCGCCGGGGTAGAGAGGGATCCCCTTCCCCCGAGGTCTCCCACTGCGAACTTCTCCTCACTCGCGCTATCCGGGATAGCCTCTTTGGGCTGCCCCGACAGGCCGCGTTTGCAGAATGGACCCCAAGGCCTTCGCGTGGCATAGTCTGAGCACGGGCCACCGGCGAAGCAGAGACTTCCCAGGCACATCAAAAGGAAATCCATGAACTCTCTCTCCACCGCGTGGGGGGAGACGCTCAGGTGAAACAAACGCATAGCGCAACCGTCCCGCCCCACCTGGGCTTGGACGGTCAAAGAGGACCCCGGCTGGCCCGTGCGGTCCTTTTCTTTTTGTCCGAGGGTCTTTACGGCCGGCGACGGCAGAGCTTAGACTCCGCGCGATGACTTTGCTTCTGCTGGCCCTGGCAGCCTGCTCCTTCGTGGTAGGCGGGATGGCCATGAAATGGTCCGCCGGCTTCGAAAATATCCCCGCCACGGTCGGCGTCTTCGCTTTTTTCTGTTTAGGGGCGGCGCTGCAAACCTACGCCATGCGCTACGAATCGCTGGGGGTCGGCTACGTCCTGGTTTTAGGGTTGGAGGCGGCGCTGGCGGTACTGGCCGGAGTTCTCTTTTTTCAGGAGACGATGGCCTGGCGCAACGCTCTGGGGGTCGCTTTCGTAGTGACCGGAATCTTCTTGCTCAAGGCGGCTTAAGGTTTATCCCGCCTCGTCGGTTGCCCACGCTAGAGGGGTCGATTCCGGCCCCACCCTGGGGAGCAAGAGGCACACCATGAACCACAATTTCACCGCCCTGGTGGGCAAGCTGACGGGATTGCTGCAAGCCTATCCCGAGACCCAACTGAGCGGCCAGCAGGCGCGCTACCTCGATGGACTGCGCGAGGACTACCAGGCTCTGCGTGTGCACTTCGCATCCAGGGGAGAGGGCGATGACCCTCTCAGTCGAGCCTACCTCAAATGTTTCGACCTTAGCCTGGGCTGTCTCTATCTGCTCGAGCGCGTTTTTGCCCAAGACCCTTCCACGGCCGCCCGGCAGACCTATCTCGACGCTTTTTCGCTGCAGGTCGAAGAACTCGACGCGCTGCTCTGCCGCACGGAAGCCCACACCGCCTTGCGTTCGGTAGAGGTGATGCTGCAACGGAACCTTTCTAGCCCGGACGGAGTCCTGTAAGCGAAAGATCGCGGTCCGAAAGGAGTTGGAGGCGCGTTTGGGAATATTTGTTCATGGATAAATTGTAGAGGTCCCGTCGAGCCCCTATGGGAGTGGGGGGGGACCTGAACAAAGGCCGGCGCCACGCTATCGTGGCGTCAGGGAGACTTGTCCGTTGGCAGCGGGTTGGACTCCATAGGGAATGGGAATCGATATGGCACTTAAACGGATAATGCGGCAGCGCGCCGCGACCGCGCCTGTGCGCGCGGAAAAGGACGTCGGAGAGAAGCGCATTTTCTCTCGCGTGGAATGTCTGATGGACCTCGAACTCGAGAGGCACGACGAGCGCGCTCTCACCGAAGAGGTCGAAGCTCTCGACCTGTCCCTTCTGGGGCTGGGCTTTCAGCGTCCACCCGGTGAAACGCCGCTGCCTCTGGGTAGCCGTGTCACGGTGGGGTTACACGGATTTCCGCCCGTCCAAGCCCAGGTGCGCTGGAACGACGGCGCTCGGGTTGGCGTGCAGTTCTGTGGACGTTTACACGAGATTATGGAGAGTTGGGTCGGAGAAGTTCTGGCTGCTCAGGGCGTGCGGGTTCGCGACCTGTTCGAGGTATACGCTCCTTCCTAGGCGAACGCGGCGCGCATGACCGCCATCCACCTGGAAGGGGCGCTGGCCCCAGAGTTTAGCCCCTCGGCTTATCTTGTCGAGGGAACCTTCACGGATCCCCCTCTCGACCCACCGGCTGCTCCGTCGATCGACGATGCCGTCAAGGCTGCCGTTCGTTCGCTGCTGCGTTTCGGCGGCTACAAGCCGTCCGGTCGAGGGCGGCCTGCTTCCGAGTCGCTAGCCAAAGCCGTCGAGGACGGCCGTTGGCCCTCCATCCACCCGTTGGTCGACGAGTGCAACCGCCTAAGTCTGGCCAGCGGGCTGCCGATTTCGGCGCTTGACGCCGACCTGTTGCAGGGGAACCTTCGGGTTCGTATCGGGCAACCCGGCGAGAGCTACGTCTTCAACCCCTCGGGCCAGGAACTGGATTTGAAGGGTCTCCTGCTGCTGGCCGATGAGTCGGGCCCGACCGGAAGCCCGGTCAAGGATGCCCAGCGCAGCAAAATCTCGGCCGAGACTGGTCGTTTCCTGATTCTGGTTTGGGCGACCAGCGCGGCTCCCGCCGCTCGGGACCTGGTCGAACAGGGCCTGCGGGCGTGGTGCTCGGAGCGGTCGACGGACTGTCAAGAGATCCCCACGCTGGCTTGAAAAACGTTAGATTCTGGGGGGAAGGCTGAGTCTGGGGCAGAACCGCTCGGGGAGATTTCCTCTGGAGGTAAAGCATGGCTGGATTTGGCCAACTACTGACCGCGATGGTGACGCCCTTTCGTGAGGGCGGCCAGGTTGATTTCGAGGGGGCCCAGGAGCTAGCCAGAACCCTGGTTGCCGACGGCAACGACGGTCTGGTGATCTGCGGGACGACGGGCGAAGCGCCCACGCTCTCGAGCGAAGAGAAGGTCGACCTCTGGAAGTCGGTCAAAGAGGCGGTAGGTCCTTCGGTTCCGGTGGTTGCCGGCACGGGATCGTACTGCACGCGCAGCACCATCGCTCTCTCTCAGAAGGCTCAAGAAGCCGGCGCTGATGGACTGCTGCTGGTGGCTCCGTACTACAACAAGCCGTCCGGTAAAGGCATGCTCGAGCACTTCCGAGCCGTGCACGACAGTACGACGCTGCCCATCATGCTCTACAACATCCCCAGCCGAACCGGCGTCGAAATCCCGGTGGAAGTGCTGCAGGAGTTGGCTGCCTTGCCCCGCGTGACGGCAGTCAAACAGAGCCTGCCGATCGACCCGGTGAGCCGACTGCTGGGTCGTCTGGGAGAAGAGGGGCGACGGAGCTTCGACACCTACAGCGGCGACGACAGCCAGACCCTGCCTCAGCTTGCTGTTGGCGGCGTCGGGGTGGTCTCGGTGGCCGGCCATGTGGCCGCTCCTTTGATCAAGGAGATGCTGCAGGCTCACGCGGCCGGTCAGGTGGCCAGGGCGGCCGAGTTGCACCAGCGTTTGTTCCCGCTGTTCGAAGTGCTCTTCATCACCTCGAACCCCGTCCCCGTCAAAGTCGCGCTGAAGCTGATGGGGCGCCCCGCAGGACCCGTCCGCCAGCCGCTGTGGGAGGCCACTCCCGAGCAGGAAGCGGCCGTCGCTGCAGTGATGCGCGAGGTGGGTCTGATTTCGTGAAGATCACCCTGTCTGGCGGCGCCACCTGGCAGCGCACTCTGCCCTTGTGTGGCGACAAAAGCCTGAGCCATCGCTCCCTAATTTTCGGAGCGATGGGGAACGGTGCGACCGAACTGAGCGGTCTTTCTTCGGGAGCGGACGTGATGAGCACGGCGGCTTGCCTGCGCGCTATGGGGGCGGGAATCGCCATCCACGGTGGGGGAAAGGCGACCGTCGAAGGGTGGGGAGCAGCAGGCCCTAGCGAGCCCGGCGGTCCGCTGGACTGCGGCAACTCGGGCACCTCGCTGCGGCTGCTCAGCGGTCTGATCGCGGCTTACCCGATTTTTGCTATCCTCGACGGCGATGCCTCGCTGCGCAAGCGCCCCCAGGGGCGCGTTCTGGCGCCGCTGGCTTCGATGGGGTGCCAGGTGATGGCGCGCGGTAACGATCGCTTTGCGCCGGTCGTGCTGCGTGGGGGACGGTTGCAGGGCTATCAAGGAGCGCCCGACGTCGCTTCGGCGCAGGTCAAGAGCTGCATTCTGCTGGCCGGTTTAGGCTCGGGCGCCGAAGTTCGGCTGCGGGAGAAAGGCTTTACTCGCGACCACACCGAGAACATGCTGCGGGGTCTGGGCGTGCCGCTGACCAGCGACGGGCTTGATGTGCATCTGCCCGCGGGACCGTTTTCCTGGGACGGATTTAGCTACGAGGTTCCCGGCGACCCGTCGTCGGCCGCTTTCCTAGTGGCCGCTGCGGTGATGGGCGCGCGAAGTCGGGTCCGTCTGGAAGGGGTCTGTCTGAACCCGACCCGATTGGGCTTCTTCGAAATTCTTCGTCGGATGGGAGCCGACCTGACCATTACCGAGACCGAGCAGCGCATGGGCGAACCTGTGGGTGTGATCGAGGCGGGCAGTTCGCAACTCAAGGCGACGGAAATCCTTCCTGAAGAGGTCCCCAGCGCGATCGACGAGTTCCCGCTCCTGGCTGTGGTGGCTACGACGGCCGAAGGCACCACCGTGGTGCGGGGCGCGGAAGAGCTTCGGGTCAAAGAGAGCGACCGTATCGGAAGCGTGGTGGGCGAACTTTCCAAAATGGGCGCGCGCATCGTCGAGCACGAGGACGGTTTCACCGTGCACGGGCCGAGCGGGCTTCGCGGCGCTTCGGTCGAGTGTCATCACGACCATCGGCTAGAGATGAGCCTGGCGGTGGCTGCGCTGGTGGCCGAAGGGCCGACCACCTTGAACAACGCGGGCTGGGCCTCGGTCTCGTTCCCCGAGTTCTGGGACGTCTACCCCGGCTCGGTCGAACGGCACGAGTAGGCCGGAGATGTCCCTTCTCTATCGCGCTGACCTGCGCACGTTGTGGCTGCTGGGCTGCCCGGTCGAGCATTCGATGTCGCCTCTGATCCAGAACACAGCGCTCGAGTTTCTCGGGTTGCCCCTGGTTTATCTTGCGGCCAGTGTTCCCCCCCAGGGTGTAGAGGCAGCGGTTTCGGGTTTGCTGGCGCTGGGGGCGCTGGGGGCGAATGTGACGGTGCCTCATAAGGAAACCGCCTTTCGCTTGTGCCATTCGGTCAGTGAGCGGGCTCGGGCCATGGGCGCTTGCAACGTCTTGAAGTTTGTGGACGGGCAGGTCCTGGGCGACAACACGGACGGGGCCGGATGGCTTCGAGGGCTACGCGAGCGGCTGCACGATCGAGTGCCTCATAGGGCGTTGGTGCTGGGCGCCGGGGGAGCGGCCCGAGCCATCCTCTACAGCTTGATTCAGATAGGGGTTCCGGAGATCGTGCTGTTCAACCGCACCCCCGCCCGAGCCGAGGCGCTGGCCCAGGAGATGAAGGCCCCGGAGAGTCGTCTGGAGGTCGCCTCCCTGGCCGATTGGGAACGCTATCTCGAAGCCGATTGCCTGGTCGCGCAGACCACCTCGGCGGGCCTGGATGGGGAACAGTCGCCTATTTCTTTGCCTCAGCACTGGCCCGAAAGAGCGCTCTTTTCCGAACTGATCTACGGATGCGACACACCGCTGGCTTCGGCCGTTCGCGGTCTGGGCGGCGAGGTCTACAGCGGTTTGCCGATGCTGGTCTACCAGGCAGCGGAAAGTCTGGCGATCTGGTTGGACCGCCCCTTGGAAGATATCCCCGCCGACGGGATGTTGGCGGCCGCTCGACAGCGCCTGGCCGGACTGCTCTAAGCGGGCAGGGCTTTCAGCGCAGTTCGATCGGGACGTCGGGGCTCTGAGTGAAGAGTTCCGGGCGGGAGCGAAGGAAGTCATGCACCTTGCGCGCCGCGATCAGCGGGGTCAGATCGGTGGTGTCCAGGCGCAGATTGACCCGGTCGTAGACGGCCTCGCGCTCGCTCATCAGGCGACGGATCTTTTCCTCGACCTCCTCCGGGCTTTGACCCAGGAGGAGGGGCCGTTTGGCGGTGCGCTGCAAACGGCCGATCAGGTTCCCTTCGCGGGTGTAGAGGCGCAGCATCAGGCCGCTGGTGCGAAACGCTTCAAAGTTGACCGGGTCGACCACCGTGCCGCCGCCGGTCGCTACGACCTTGTTCTCGGCGCCCGAGAGTTCGATCGCCAGAGCTTGCTCGGCAGCGCGGAAGACCGTCTCTCCTTCGCTGGCAAAGATCTCGTTGACGGTTTTGCCGAACCGCTCTTCCAGAACGTGGTCGGTATCCAGGAATTTGCGGCCCATCACCTTGGCCAGTTCCCGACCGATGGTGGTTTTGCCGGTACCCATGAAGCCGATGAGGTAGAGGTTTCGTCGCGGTGAACTCACCTGAGAGGGTTCTCAACGATAGGAAGGTTCCCCTTTCCCTCGAGACGTTGCCGGGGCAGGCGCCTCAGGCGGTGGGGGCGTCGGGAAGCGGCGCTCCGCCCAGGGTGCCTTCGAGCAGGCGGTGATGGGCCCGATAGTGGACGAGCAGTTCCACGATCCGCTCTCGGCTGTCGGTGATGTGCAGGTGGTGCTCGTAAGGACGTCCGCTGGCCATGGAGCAGAGTAGGGGATAGATGGGGCGGCGCCACTTCCAGAAGTCTTCGCCCAGCAAGATCATGGGCGACGGTTCGCCCTCGGTCAGATAGTAGTTCTGGGTCTGGTCCTGAAAGATCTCCTGGATCGTGCCGGCCGACCCTTTGGCGAAGACCAGACCGTGGCGGGCGATGGTGACCAGTCCGTCTTCGCGCACCGAGTTCGAAAAATACTTGCCGATATGCGAGGCGAAGACGTTGGGCGGTTCGTGCCCAAAGTACCAGGTGGGAACGCCCAGAGAGCAGCCTCGTCTGGGGTCGGGGCGGGCGAACG
The DNA here is from genome assembly GCA_023447635.1 of Vulcanimicrobiota bacterium. GTDB lineage: Bacteria > Vulcanimicrobiota > Xenobia > Xenobiales > JADMJV01 > JAEXNA01. The sequence goes on from JAEXNA010000119.1 coordinate 22,223, forward strand.
CCTCTCGGACCTCCAGGCCTCGGGCCAGCCACGGAGCGATATCGTGAAAGTCGGGAGCCGAGGCCAGCATTTCCAGCGCCTGCTCGAGATCGGATTCCGGTCGGTCCACGAAATGGGCGCCCAGGTGACAGGCCTCCATGGCGCCGGGGCCTCCCCCCGAGACCAGAAAAAACTCTTCCCGGCAAAGGTCGCGGGAGAGCAGGGCGACCATCCGATAGGACGGGTCGGTGCGCAGCAGAGCGTGCCCGCCCATGATTCCGACCACAGCTTTGCCGGCGATGATACTCTCGATGCCATCGGTGATGCTGTGGTCGTGCAGGCGTTGGGCCAGCGACTCGACGATGTCGTTGGGTCGACTCTTCCCACTTCGGCAGAAGTGTTCGTAGACCTGACTGTCGAGGGTTTTTGCGTAGGCGTCCGCTTCGCCGGCCCGCCAGCGGGCCAGGAAGGCGGTGGGCTCGAAAAGTTCTTCGACGGTGTAAAGGGCGGTACGGAACGCCTGATACGGAAGGCCCGGCAGCGAAGGGAAGAGCAGGGCGCCCCGGCGGGTCAGATCGGCCAGCAGTTCGGCTTCGCCCTCACAGCCTAAAAGTACAAGACCGGACACCGAGCGTCCGTGGAAGACGTCGGTTTGCCCGGTCAAGTCCAGGCCGCGCAGAACGGCCTGGTCGAAGGATGGGGCCACAGCGGCCCAATCCAAAAAGTTCTCTAGCTGATGGAACTCACTACGCGCCATACGGCGGAGAAACGCAGGAGCCTAGTTGGCGTAGAAGCCGCTGCTGCTGCCACCGAAGTACATGATGGTCATCAGCACCAGCATCCCGAACATTACGACGGGAAGGAGCATGATCGCCGAGTTCTTGGGCGCTTCATCAAAGTGGTCGGACATATCCCGAGTTTCCTTTCTCTGTCACCTCTGTCGCTTGCCCCAAAGGGGGCAGCGCGGAGGCGCTGAACGAGGGCGCCCTTCGCTTGCGAGATAGGGCCTCCCTTTTTCTTTAGAGCGATTCCTGTGCTTCGGGTTTCTCGGTTGAGAAAAGCTTGCGAACACCGGCTTTGACGGCTTCATCGGCGTATTCGACCAGCTGACCGTTGAGGGTCAGGGGGCCTTCGAGGACCAGCCAGGAGGCCGCTCGGGCAGGCACTTCAGGCGGCTCGAGCCCACCTTTTTCGTGCAGGTCCAGGAAGCGCCGTTTGTCGCTCTCTTTCATCCCTGCGCTCTGGCGGATGGCCGACTGCATGGCGGTGTCGATCACGCCCGGGCGCAGGGAGAAGCAGCCCACTTCGGGCGCTTCGAGGGCGACCAGCGAGGTCAGCATCAGCAGTCCGGCCTTGGAGGCGCAGTAGGCGCCCCAGGCGGGCATCGGTTTGATCGCTGCGCCGCTGCTGACGTTGACGATGCGCCCCTGGCTCTCTCGCAGGTGCGGCAGGGCAGCCTTCATCAGCAGGGCCGGTGCGGTCAGATTGACCTCGATAGCACGCCCGAAGGTGGCGGGGTCGGAATCTTGCAGCGTCGCGATCGGATCGATGGTTCCGGCGCAGTTGATCAGGCCGTCCAGGCCTCCCATCTTTTGTCGGGCTCCCTCCACCAGGTGGGGAAGTTTGTCCAGGTCCGCAAGGTCGGCGGGCAGCACGCTCGCCCCCTGCAGCGCCCGAGCGACCTCGTCGAGTTGCTCGGCGTTGCGCGCACTGAGGACGGTACGATGTCCTAATTCGTCGAGCGCCTCGGCGATGGCCTGACCCAGCCCCTGGGAGGCGCCGGTGATCAGGATCCGTTTCACGAGCCGGCCTCGACCTTCTGGTAGGTGAGTTCGATATTCCCCAGCAGCAGTTGGTCGCCGGCGATCAGTTCGACTTCGACGCCTTCGGGAAAGGACGAGCGCCAGACCAGGCCGCCCTGCAAGCGAGAGACGCTGATCTCTTGAGCGCGCGGACCGATACGCACGGCCTTGTAGCCTTGATACAGTTCGTCGTAGCGTAAAATCAGGTTGTAGTAGCTGTAGTCGGCGCCGTCGAGCACGTAATGCACGTCGAAATGGGGCTTCTTTTTCGGCGGGTTGGCGTTCGGATCGTCGTCGGGATCAGCTTCGCAGCCGAAGCGGATACGATTGTCTTTGAGCGCGAACTCCTGGCCGTCGTGAGTGGAAAAGAGGTAGGGGTCCTTGGGCCCGATAGCGATCTTCAGCCCCGCTCCGGCGACGGCCGAGACCGGAGCCACGGTGGCGCCGGGGATGCGCACGGGTTCGGGTTGCCCCTGGGTCTTGGGCAGCGAGAGCGGCATGCCGCTGTTGCCCTCGTGGTCGCGCTGGGGCCAGTCTTTGATCGCCTTGTCGTCGGCACGCGACCATCGCAGGTCAGCCTTCTGCAACTCCATCGAGATCGAGCCAACCTCGAGCAGGTCGCCGTCGAACAGTTCAGCGTCTTCCACACTTTCGCCGTTGACGTAGGTCGAATTGGTGGTCGAACGATGAAGCAGCCGAAAGCTTTGACGGTCTTCTTGCCAGAACAGTTCGCAGTGCAAGCGGCTGACGGTGTCGTCGGCGACTTTGACCCAGCCGACCAGACGTTCGCCGGGCTGGCTGGCTCGTCCGATTTTGACTACCGGCGAATCGATAGGGTGGGTGGACCCGCGATCGGGACCGGTACGAATGCGAAACTGTAAGCCACAACTCCAAGCCATGGCCGCCTCTTCGCAGCCCGGACCCGGTTTCCCGCGGTCGGGGGAAAGTTTACCCGAGTTGCCCTGCGGGCTTACTCTCCGGGCTGTCGCTCGGTTCCGCGGCCGGCGGCGGCCAGAGGTAGCGAACCTGGTTTCTTCCTTCGCTTTTGGCCTGATAGAGCGCCTTGTCGGCTCGCTCGAGCAGCGAGGAGATCGGCTCTTCCCCGTCCCAGCGAGAGACTCCCAGGGAGGCGCTGACCGCTCGAGCCTCGATCGGTTGACGATCAATGCTCTCGCGCAGTCGTTCAGCAATGAGCAGCGCTTGCGTGTCTTCCAGGCGGGTGAGTACCACGCAGAACTCTTCTCCACCGTAGCGGGCCAGCAGATCCCCCGGACGTAACGCCTGCTGCAGACGACGGGCGACTTCGACCAGCACCCGGTCGCCCATCCCGTGCCCGCGTTGGTCGTTGATCTGCTTGAAGTGGTCGACGTCGGTCATGAGCAGATGGAACCCTCCGTGCTCGCTGGCGCACAAAGCGTCCAGCCGCTGACGCAGATGATGGCGATTATAGACGCCCGTCAGTCCGTCGACCGTCGCCTGTTCGGCGGTACGCGCGGCCAGCAAGGTGGTGCTGCGGATGTGGCTCGAGATCAGCCAGGCCAAAAGGGCCGAAGAGGCCAGTAGCAGGAGATGCTGACGGAGGGCCAGGGTGGCCACCGGATCGATTCCGTCGGGGGTGCGCGAACGGACGGCTTCGGTGAGCATCAGCCCGAGCAGAACGCAGCCGTTGACGGCGATCCCCAGTCGGGCCACCTCGCGAAAGCGTAGCCCGGAGGCGATCACCAGCAGGTACATGGCGAAGACCGAGGGCTGATTGAGGACGGCGGGTCCGCCCTGCAGTTCGGACCCGCTACTGAAGAACAGACTGATCGGAAGCACCACCAGGGCGGCGTCGATCCCGATCGAGGCGATGGCCAGCGGGGTGACGGGGAAGTCCCTTTGCCGCCGGTAGCTGATCAGGATGTAGAGCGAGAACATCAGCGCCAGCGAGCATGAAATCAGAGAGAGCGGCAAGAACGGTCCCCTCATGACCGAGCCGGCCCAGAAGAAGTTCTGGGCGCTGAAAATCGCCAAAAGTAAGGCGAGGAAGGCTCGGAATTGAGCGATCCGTACCTCGACCTCGCGCGAGGCGGTGACCAGCACCTCTTCGATGACGTTGTCCTGGGAGGAGTGGGAGGGCAGAGCTATTCTCCTCGACCTCTTCCGGGGAGGACGGTGCGATCGAACACCTTACTATCGCGACCGACCGCTTCGCACTTCATCCCCTGGGGTTCCGGGGTGAGCAGCCAGACATGGTAGGTCGACGACGCTTTGGCGGCATAGGGGGTCCTGGCCACGGTCCTCGGGGTGCGGCCCCAGCATCCATCGCCCAGGTAGACCGTGCCGCCGGCGGTGATCTTGCCTCCCACCAGGGGGTGGGTTCGCTTGAAGGTGTGATCGTGATTCTCCAGGCCGGCGCTGAGCTTGTAGCGGTCGAAAAGCGGAACCCAGTACTGTCGCCCTCGGGCGGAGTAGCCGTCGCCGAAGGGGCGGTGCGTGGGGTAGCACGGTACGTGATAGAGGGCCAGTCGGTAGGGGACGGAGCGCTCTTTCATCGACTTCAGCGCTTTTTCCAGGAACGGCACCTGCGCTTTATGGTGGGTGACGTGAGAGGTGTCGAGCACCACCACTTCGGTCCCCAGCCCCAGGCGGCGCACGAAATACGGCTCTCCCCCCTGAGGGAAAAAGGTAAAGAAGAACGGAGCGTCCTTCTTCTGTCGGTCGAAGGAGCCGCCGACCTCGTGGTTCCCGATGGCCAGGATCATCCCCACCATGGGGCCGTCTTTCGGGTCCAGGTAGTCGGCCCAGTTATCGAACCAGTCGTCCCAGAAACCCAACTTTTCCAGGTCGGCGTCGGCGTAGGCGATATCTCCACCGATCAGAGCCACGTCGGGTTTATGGACGGCGATCGCCTTGAGCAGCTGCACCGTTTCGGGATGACGGTACATGTCGCCGCCGGCCGCGATTCGCAGGGGACGGTCTTCGGCCAGAGTGCGGAAGCTTTTCCAGGGCGATAGACCGAAGCTGTCGTCGCCGGCCCGGAACTTGTAGACGGTCGACGGGGTCAGCCCTTTGAGAGTGACCCAGTGAACCCGTCGCTCGGTGCCGGCCAGCATGACGCTTTTGACACCCAGGGAAGAGGTTTTCCCAGACGGCCCATCGAGCAGCACTTCGACTCTGGGGTTGGCCGCCTTGCCGGTCGTTTGGAAGACGACCGTCTGAGTGTGGGCCGTGTCCGCGTTGTCCCAGGTCAGATAGAGATGGCGGGGGCGGGCGGAGACCGGTCCCGCCGAGGCGATCAGCCAGAGCGCCAGCAGCAAAAGAGAGCGTCGCATGGCGAGCCGGGTTCGCAGGCCGGGAGCGGGTTACCCCCTGAAAAGTCCACTCTGGGACAGATTTTCCATGAGGCTTGACTCTGGAGACAGGTGTCCAGTACTATGGGGACAGATGTCTAGTCGAAGAGATAAAGTCTATCAGTATGTGGCCGAGCGTTTGAGAATGGGCGACCCTCCGACCCTTCGCGAGGTCCAGGCTCATATGGGGTTCAAGGCCGTGGAAACGGCGCGCAATCATCTCGAAGGGTTGGTTTCAGAAGGGCGTCTGATTCGCCGCGGCACGGCCTCGCGATCCTACGCTCTTCCGCCCGAGGTGTGGGAGGCCTCTCAGTCCTCTCGCATCCCTATCCTGGGAGCCGTGCAGGCAGGGGCTCTGACGCTGGCGGTGGAGGAGCCGGAAGGCTATCTCGAAGTCGAGCGGTCGCGCCTGGGCGAAGAGCTTTTTGCCCTTCGGGTAAGGGGCTTGAGCATGCTTGGCGCCGGTATCCTACCGGGCGACATGGTGATTGCTCGTCGCCAGAACACCGCCAACGAGGGCGATATCGTGGTGGCTATGGTGTTAGAGGAAGCGACCGTGAAGCGGCTGCGTTTCTCGGGCAAAAAGGTGCTGCTGTGCCCGGAGAATCCCGAGTTCCAGCCCCTGCGCTTGCGTCCGGACGATGTCACCGTGCTGGGCAAGGTGATCGAGGTGCGCCGCTATTATGAAACGCCGCTGATCCAGGATGGCGAGCGGTGAACATCTTTGGGGACGACTCTCCTCTCCTGACCGAGAGCGGCTTGACCTTTCGTCCGGCCATGCTGGTGGGGGAGGAGCGTCCTCTGGCCCGTCTTCGCTACGGGCACGAACTGGGGGGGCTGACCACGGGGCGGCTTACGGAGGTTTCCGGAGCCGGGGGCGGGGCAGGGCTGACTTTAGCCGCCTCTTTTCTGCGGCGCGCTCAAGGACGGGGGCAAACCGTCCTCTGGTTGGGCTGTGACGGTAAAACCTTTTACCCTCCCGACATGCAGGCGGCCGGCGTCGATCTCGAACGGCTACCGGTGCTTTTTCTCCCTCAACCGGCGGACGCGGCGCTGGCGGCCACGCGCTTGTTGAGTTCGGGAGGGTTCGACCTGCTGGTCTGGGACCTGGCCTCCTGGAAAAAACCGCCTTCCCGTCTGCCCGTAGCCCTGCTGGCCCGCCTGGGCGCTATGGCGCGCCACCATCGCGCCGCCGTGCTGATCTTGACGGCCAAAGGAGAGGACGAGCCGTCGCTGGGCTGTCTGGTTGGGCTGCGTCTGGGGGTACAGGCCGAGGCCGGCGACCCCTCTCTTCTTCGCGTCAAGGTGCTCAAGGATAAGCGCGGCTCGGCCGGGGAGGGAAGAGAGTGGCAGTGGCGCTGCGGCGTCCCCGAAGGACTACCTCCGTCCGCGCCTTTGCCCCGGCGGCGGCCCGCCTGAATTCGTAGGGTATCGTCGGCTTTGGGCAGAAGGCCGCGATCCTATGAAGCCCTTGGATAACTTCGACGATCGTCGCCGGCACCAGCGCACGCCCCAACTTTTGGGGGCCACCTTGAGGGGAGAAGGAGCTTCCATCCCGCTCTTCGTGATCGACGTCTCCGCTGGGGGCGTTCACGCTGCCGCTCACAGTCCGGTGGCGCTGGGCTCTCGTTGGGGGTTGAGTTTCAACGCCGACGGCGGCGGCACTTCCCTGACGACCGAGGCTCGTGTCGTTTGGGTACGCGAGACCTCATTGTCGGGCTCTTTCCACTTCGGGTTAGAGTTTCAAGAAGAGCAGGCTCCCGAAACCACAGAAGCGATGCTGGCTGGCCACGGTCCATCCCCACTCCCATTGAGCAGCGACGCCTCGTTGCAGGGGCTATCGGAGAGCGAGCTTCAGCGTCTGGGCACCCTGGGGCAGATCTGCCGGCTGCTGCAGCGCTCTCCGGCGGCCCTGTTGCCACATCAGTTGACTCAGCTTTTATGCCAGACCTTTGCGGCCGAACGGGCCATGGTGCTGCTGCGTCAGGATGACGGTGTGAGCGTGGTCTCCCTGAACGGAAGCGCGGAAGGGGCTCAGGAGGCTCGCTACAGCGACAGCGTGACCGACAAGGTGCTCTCACGAGGAGAGCCGCTGCTCAGTCTGGACGCTCGCGGCGACAAGCAGCTTGGGCCTAGCCAGAGCATTAGCCTGCTGGGAACACGCGCGGTGATGGCGGTGCCGCTCAGCGACGGAGAGCGGGTTTTCGGGCTGGTCTACATGGACAATTCGGACATCGCCTCGGCCTTTTCTCACGCCGATCTCGAGATGGTCACCATCATGGCCGACATCGCCGCCGCAGCTATCGAGCGAGCCGAACTCGACGCTATCATGAGAGAGAACGAAGCCGAACTGATTCAGGCGCGGCGCGCCGCCGAAGCCGCCGATCTGGCCAAGACTCAGTTTCTAGCCAATGTCAGCCACGAAATCCGGACCCCCATGAACGGGGTCCTGGGCATGACGCGTCAGATGATGGCCACCGAACTCGACGACGAGCAGGAGCACTGCCTGTCCATCGTGGCCTCGTCAGCCGAGCACCTGCTGGAAATCATCAACGACCTGCTCGACTTTACCCGTCTGGGCGCGGGAGAGCTGCAGCTTTGCCCTCGCGACTTTTCGCTTCCTGAGCTTCTCGAAGGCTGTCTGGGCAGGGCGGCCGACCGCCTCTCCAGCGAGGAGGTCCAGGCGACCCTCCACCTGGATCTAGGCCTACCGCTGTTGCTTCACGGAGATGACCAGCGACTGCAGCAGGTGCTGCTGAAGCTGCTCGACAACGCCGTGAAGTTCACCCAGCAGGGTCGAGTCGAACTTTGGGTCGAGCCTTCCCAGGGCGGCGTTCGCTTTGCCGTCCGGGATACCGGTCCGGGTCTTTCCAGCGAGCAGGTCGCGCGGGTCATGCAGCCGTTTAGCCAGGGCGACAGTTCGAGCACCCGAGACTACGGCGGACTGGGGATGGGCCTGGCGCTCTGCCACGGCCTGGTCACCCTGATGGGGGGCACGTTAGAGGTTGAGAGCGTTCCGGGACAGGGAAGCGAGTTCGCCTTCACACTCGAGCTTCCCCAGGCAACCGAAAGCGAGGTCGACGGCCGAAGCTACCGGCCCGAAGAGATCCCGCCGTTGAGCATTTTGCTGGTCGAGGATAACATGATCAACCAGATGGTGGCCGAGGGGATGCTCACGGACTGGGGACACGTCGTGGCCATGGCCGATAACGGTCAAATCGCACTGGACATGCTGGACGAAGAGCATCCTTACGACCTGATCTTTATGGACCTGCAGATGCCGGTGATGGACGGTATCGAGGCGACCCGCGAAATTCGAGCCCGGGAAGGCGGATGGTCTCGACCCCGCGTGCCGATCGTGGCGCTGACCGCCCACGGAACGGGAGCCGACCGCCGCAGCTGCCAGGAAGCCGGGATGGACGATTTTCTCAACAAACCGATGATCGGGGAAGAGATCCTGAGCTGCCTGGGCCGGCTGTTTGCTTCGTCCGACTCTCGCTAATTCAGGGCCTGTCCACAGGCCCTAAAAAAAAGCGCCCGGCAGGTACCGAGCGCCCGTTTTCTCTGAAGGAGCCTAGACGGCAGCGGTGGCGGCTTCGTGGGCCTTTTCCAGAGCGGCCCGCAGTTCGGCTTCTTCGGCGATCGACAGCGAGGTGTGCAGAACCTGAGCGTTGTAGCCTTCGAACTCGGCGATCACCTTGTCGGGAGTGGCCTTGCGCACCAGGATAAACAGGGCAGAGGTGCCGTTCTGCAGCTTCTTGCTGAGCTCTTCGATGAAGTCGTCGTTGATACCGAAATCCATCAGCGAACCCGAGACGGCCCCACTGGCGGCGCCGGCCAGGAAGCCGAGGAGCGGGTGCATGAACAGCAGTCCGATCAAGAGGCCCCAGAAGCCGCCGTTGGCGGCGCCACCAGCGGCCAGGTTGACGGCTTGCTTCACCTGGCATTTGCCGTTCTCGTTGCGCACCACCACGGCGGCGTCCTCGAGGTCGATCAGGTGCTCCTTTTGCAGGTCGACCAGTTTAGCCAACACCTCGTCAGCCTCACCGATTTTGTCGAAACCGATCACTACAAGCTTACTCATCTTTGTCGCTCCTTAGACTAACAATTCGTGAAGCGGCCGCTTAGCGCGTGGCGAGGGCGAGTCCTGCCAGCGACGTCCGGCTCTAACCCCCGCTGCGCCCAGGTCAGCCGGCCAGGCGAAGCACGAAGTATGCATCCTCAAGGATGCTAGCCTCTCGGCGCGAAAGGGCGCCAGGGAAACGAGGTCAACATTGAACGGTCAAGCTCCTTTGCAGATCCTCCTGGTCGAGGATAACCCTATCAACTTGCTGATGGCTCAGGGCACTCTGGCTTATCTTGGTCACCAGGTGACGACGGCCGGTAACGGTCAGGAGGCGGTGGATGCGTTCGCAAAAGGCGCCTTCGACCTGATCCTGATGGACCTGACCATGCCGGTGATGGACGGCTACCAAGCCTCGGCGGCGATCCTTTCGCAGGCGCGAGAAGCCGGACAGAAGGAGCCTGTTATCGTAGCTCTCTCGGCCAACCTCGAAGACGAAGAGAAGCAGCGCTGCCGCGAGCACGGGGTGACTCGTTGGCTGAACAAGCCGATCTCGCCCGACGAGTTCGCCGAGCTAGCCCGGACGCTGTAACGGACGGGTAGGGGGAACGTGTTCCAGCGCCTTCGCGACCTTTCTATCAACCGCAAGCTGAACTTGCTGGTGGTGCTTTCCACCTCGATCAGCCTGTTTGTCGCGGGCCTGGGCATCATCGTGCTCGACCTGATGCAGTTGGAGAGCTCGCTGGTGGGCGACCTGCGATCTCAGGCGCGCTTGGTGGCCAATACGGTCAACGTGAACCTGTACCTGGACTCGAGCTTCAAGAGTTCGGAGATGGCGGACATTTTCGCCGTCAACCCTACGATTCTGGAAGCGGCCTTGTTCGACAAGAACGGGCAGTTGATCAAAGACGAGATCGGAGAGGACGGCGAGGCGCTGTACCAGCGCAATAAGAGCGTACCGTTCCGGCCTCCTACCGTGCTCAAGGTTGACTCCAGCGGTTATCAGGACGGAAGCCTGGTGGTCTTCGAGCCGATCGAGTATGTGACGGACGAGAGGCGGGAGTATCTGGGTGTGGTTTTTATCCGCTCCGACCTTTCCGAGTTCTGGGGCCAGGTCGCCTCTCACTTGAAGTTTCTGGCCGCCGTTTTCCTGGCCTCCTTCGGACTGGCCTACCTGATCTCGAAGCGGTTCCAGTCGCTGATCGCCGAACCGCTCAAGAGTCTGGCCCGCAAGACCGCTCAGATCTCGGACTCTGCCGACTACAGCCTGCGCCAGCCGAAGAGCTCTGAGGACGAGATCGGGGAGCTCACCGACGCTTTCAACGAGATGCTCGACGTGATCGAAAAGCGCGATCTGGACCTCAGTTCGACCTTGAAATCGCTCCGTCTTCGGGAAGCCGAACTGTCGCTGGCTCGAGACCGAGCCGAAGACGCGACTCAGGCCAAGTCGGAATTTCTGGCCCACATGAGTCACGAGATTCGAACTCCGATGAACGGCATCATCGGAATGACGAACATCGCTCTGAAGACCCGTCTGACGGACTCTCAGCGCGAGTACCTTTCTGCCGTCAAAACCTCGGCCGACTCCCTGCTGCTGGTGATCAACGAGATTCTGGACTTCTCGAAGATCGAGGCCGGACATCTCGAACTCGATCCGATCCCGTTCGACCTGGAAGAGTGCGCCTCGGCGGCTCTGAAGTCGGTCGCTCTGCAGGCGCACCTGAAAGGTCTGGAGTTGACCTGTGTGGTCGACCGCGACGTCCCGCGTCGCCTGCTGGGAGACCCCTCTCGTATTCGCCAGATTCTGATCAACCTGGCCGGCAACGCCCTGAAATTTACCAAAGTGGGCGGGGTGACCGTCTCGCTCCGAAGGCTGCGTCAGGTCGACGGGCAGAGCGAACTCGAGTGCCGGGTCCAGGACACCGGAATCGGCATCCCTAAAGAGCGCCAGAAAAAGGTCTTCGAGTCGTTCACCCAGGCAGACTCCAGCACCTCGAGGCATTTCGGAGGGACCGGACTGGGCCTGACCATCACCTCGCTCCTGGTCGAGATGATGGGTGGCAAGATCTGGGTGGAAAGCGAAGTGGGCGAGGGCAGCACGTTTATCTTTACCGTGCAACTGGGCGCGGTGGAGGAGGCGGTGTCCGAGGCCGAGCAGGCGCTAGCCGCAGCCTGGGCCGGACGCGTCGTTTGGCTGCTCTGCGACCACGACCGCCAGGCAGAGTCGCTGAGCGAAACGGTGGCTGCCCTGGGAGGCCGCCTGGAGCGGTTCCGGACCAGCGAAGAGCTGAAGGCGGCCCTGCCTGCCACCGCACTCTCGGAGGTGGCAGCGGTTCTCGCCGATGGCGATCAGCACGGCGGCCTGCGCCTGCTTGCTGAACTCAAAGAGTTGGGCTTCGAAAACACCGCTGTACTGCTGCGCACCTCGAACCTTTCCGAAGAGATGACCCACTATCGCAGTCTGGGCGTTCGCGGTCATCTGCTCAAGCCGCTACGGCGACAGGAGATGGTCGAACTGATGTTGCGCTGGCTGGACCCCACCACCGCCGAGCGTCTTTTTCACAGCGAACAGAACCTCCGTCGCGGCTTCTCGGACCTTAAAGTCATGGTGACCGACGACAACGCGATCAACCGTCAACTGGCGCGCATCATGCTCGAAGGGTTCGGCTGTCGGGTGGAGGAGGCCGAGAGCGGGGAAAGGGTGCTGGAGCTTCTCGCAGGCGGGGAGAGCTGGCCGGATATCTTGCTGCTCGATATCATGATGCCCGGCATGGACGGCTTCGAGTGCACCCGGCATGTGAGAGAGTTCGAAGCCCGCTCGGGACGTTCCCGAACCCCGATCCTGGCCCTCACCGCTCACGCTCTGAAGGGGTACGAAGAGCGCTGCCTGGAAGGCGATATGGACGGCTACCTGTCCAAGCCGATCGACGACGACCGCCTGTTCGAAGCGCTCGCTCGCCACACCGGGAGTGAGGCGGCGCCGCTGCCATCCACCAACGGCGAAGAAAAGCCTACCGAAGGCAAGGAAGCCGGGTCGAAGCCCGAAGAGGGAGAGCAGGTTCTCGACGTCGAGGCCGCGTTGAAACGTGTGGGGGGGAATATGGCGATTTTGAAGGCGATCGCGCAGGCTTTCGCTGGCGCTTCGCTGACGCAGCTCGAAGAGGTTGAAAAGGCCGCGGCCGATGGTCCGGCTGAGGCGCTACGTTTTGCCGCCCACACCTTCAAAGGTACGGTCCTGAACTTCGGCGCGCACAAGACGGCGGCCGTGGCCCAGGCGCTGGAAGACATGGGGGCTAGTGGCGAGATCAGCCAGGCGCCCTCGCTGCTCGACGACCTTCGTCTATGCTACGGGGAACTTCGCGCCGAACTGGAGAGCCTGTAAGGTGAAACGCTCCCGTTCGTTTCCCCACGCTTTGCTCACGGCCGTACTGGCTCTTTCCACTTTACCGGCCTGGGCTCAACCTTCGGGTCCCGTGCTGGCTGACCCACCCAACCCGGAAGAGATCACGACGACTGTTCCGGTGCAGGTGATCGAGGTCGAAGGCAGCCGTCTGCTCCCTCAGGCAGAGCTGGATCCGGTGCTGGCCCGTTATCAAGGGCGCAAGCTCAGTCTGGCCGACATGGAGAAGCTTACCGACGAGATCGAGGCGCTTTACCGTGCGCGTGGCTATCTCTTGGTCAGCGCCGTCGTGCCGACCCAGGAAGCGACCGGAGGGCTGCTCACGATCAGCGTGGTGGAGGGCCGGATCGGCGAGGTGGTGGTCGAGGGGAACCAGCGCTACCCCAGCGAGTTTTTGCTGAGCCGGTTCCAGGACGCCGTGCCGACGGATGGCGCCAAGACCACCGACTTCCAGCGCGCGCTGTTCCTGCTCAACGAACTGCCCGACCTCGAAATGACGGCCGTGCTCGCGGCCGGCGCCGAGGAAGGCACCACCCAGGTAGTGCTGAGCGCCAACGAGGACAAGAATTTTCACCTTACCGCCGGCTACAACAACTTTGGCGCCCGGCTGACCGGAGAGCATCGATTCGCCCTGGGGATCGAAGCCAGTTCGGTCCTGACGGCCGGCGATCAGCTGAACTTGGGGGGGCTACTCTCGACCCCGTCCGACCACACGCTGTTCGCCCAGGGGAACTATAGCTTTCCCGTCTCGACCTCGGGGACCCGTCTAGGCTTTTTCTACGCCAACGGCGCTTACACGGCCGGTCGAGAGGTTGCTGTGCTGGACATTCGCGGTGACGCCAATATTTTTGGTCTCTCCCTGACGCACCCGCTGACCCGCTCGCTGACCTATAGCTCCGACCTGGACTTCCGTCTGGGCTACAACGACCTGGATAACCGCATTCTCGGTCTGCCGCTTTCCCGGGACGAGTACACCTCGGCTTCGCTGGGCTATCGAGCGCAGAAACGCGACTCGAGCGGTCGCTTCCTGGGCTCGGCGAGCTTGACCAAAGGGTTGGGCGGGACCTCATCCGACGACCCTCTAGCCAGCCGCTTTGGCGCCGGAGGCGATTTCACCAAGCTCAACCTGGACCTGGCCCGAGTGCAAGAGTTCAACAGCCAGTGGCTGGCCGTGCTGCGTGGCTCCATGCAGATCACGGGCAGCCCTCTCTTTTCAGCCGAGCAGTTCGCCCTGGGCGGTCCCGACACCGTGCGGGGCTACAGTCAGGCCGAACTGCTGGGCGACCAGGCCTACAACACCACGCTCGAGGTGCGCTGGTCGCCTCTCGAAGACCAGCCCGACCTGTTCCAAACCGTGTTCTTCATCGACCACGGCGGAGTGACCAACAAACGCGTCTTCCCTGGCGAGGACGGCAGCCAGCATCTGACCGGCGCCGGCTTCGGTTTTCGCGTCAACTTTGACCAGACCCGGCTTCGCCTGGACCTGGGCTTCCCTATCTCTCCCTCCCGCTCTCAGCAGGGCGGCTCCCCGGCCGTTTACGGTCAGGTCGAGACCCGGTTCTAGAAAGGTACGCTATGAAAGTTCTTCGCCATCTGGTCCGCTCGACGCTTCTGCTGGGCTATCTTTGCGGGGCCGCCTGGGCGCTGCCGGACGGAGCGAACGTGACCCACGGGAACGTGCAGATCCGCAACAACGGTGGGACGCAAACGATCACCCAGAGCGGCCAGCGGGCGATCATCAACTGGAACGGCTTCAACATCGACGTCGGAGAACTGGTGCACTTCGTGCAGCCGAACTCGGCGGCGGCCGTGCTGAACCGGGTGGTGGGCCAGAACCCTTCGATAATCCTGGGAGCGCTGCGATCGAACGGGCAGGTGTTCCTGATCAACCCGAACGGCATCATGTTCGGCGACAGCGCACGGATCAACGTGGGCAGTCTGGTCGCTTCGACCTTGAACATCAGTGATGACAACTTTTTACGCGGGAACCTGACCTTCGAACAGGCGCCGGATAAAGCTCTGGCTTCGGTCATCAATAAGGGGAACATCACCCTGGACCCCAACGGCTTCCTCCTCTTGAGTGGACCTATGGTGGCTAACGAAGGGGTGATTCTAGCCCGCACGGGACAGGTCGCTCTGGCCGGCGGCACGCGATCGACGGTCAGTTTCGACCCCACGGGTAAGATCCAGGTGGCGCTTCCGGCCGGCAGCAGCAGCAGCGACGGCATCGTCAGTATGACCCGGGACGCTACCAACGACCTGCTGGCCAGCGTGGTAGCGACCTCGGCCAGGCCGGCCGGCAGGGTGGTCACTCGAGGGGGACGCACCTTTTTAGAAGTCGAGAGCGGGACCGTGGTCAACAGCGGTCAGATCCGGGCCGAAGGGGCCAACGGCCAGCGCGGCGGTCAGGTGGTGCTGGACTCTACTGCTCACACCCTGCTGGGGCCTTCGTCGCTGACCTCGGCGGCGGGCCACGGGGTCCATTCCGCTGGCGGGGAAGTGCTGCTGCTTTCCGACGGTCACTTGAACGTTCCGCGAGGAAGCCGGGTGGTGGCTTCGGGGAGTGGAGCGGGGGACGGCGGTTTCATCGAATACTCTTCCAAGACCGGGTGGATCGACGGGCAGTTCGACACCAGCTCCCCCGGCGGCAGGATGGGTCTGACGCTGATCGATCCCGTCCGTGTTCTCGTTACAACGGGGGATGGTTCGGGACTGCCTCCAGAGCCGCCGCCGGACGTGTTCTATATAACCGAGGACTCTCTTGAAAATACGACGACGCATATCGCGCTGCTGGCGGAAGCCGGCATCGATTTCCAGGCCATGGTGAACGGGAGCCTGTCCATGGCGCCCGATGTCTCCCTTAACCTTTTTGTCATCGGGCCTTCCGACGGTGGTGACGCTGTCAGTTTTGCCAATCCCGGCGATAGCATCGTGATCAACGGCTTCCTGGCCGACTTCGTGTTGGATGTTCAGGGCAACAGCGCCGACGTCCGCGACCTCTACGTGATTAACAACAGCCTCGGAACCATCGACATCAGCCTGGGCGGAGGAAGCCTGGTTGGTAACACCATCCTGCAGGGCGGACCTCTTGGCTCAGAAATCACCGGAGCGGCTAACGTCGGGACGGCGGCCAATCCGGCCCGCGTTTCCAGTCGCCTGGTCCTCGACGCGACCGGCGATGTGTTCGTGGAGGCTACGGATCAGGTACAGCTTCGCGGGACGGCCGGGAACTTCACGGGAACCGGCACCGGTTTTGCCCTGGTCGGGAGCCTGGAGGCGGACCGTGTGACGTTCGACCTGGTTGGTAGCCTGACGGGCTACGACGCCGGCGCTCCCGTGATTCGCGCCTCCACGGCCGATGTTCGGGCCGCCTCCATCGGCGGTTCTTATGACCCGCAGTTCGACGTCGAGAATCTGACCCTGGAATCGACCACGGGCGATATCGAGGCGCTGATCACGCCGGACAGTCACGTGCTGGAGACGCTGAGCCTGGTCAACCCCACGGGGACGACCTGGATCCGCATGAACGGCGACGAGGCGTCGATCGACTTCGATCCGGTTTCTCGTCAACTCAGCGTCCTGGCTCCCTTCGATGTCTCGTACACCGCCGTGGGCGACGTGTTCCTGGAGGAGATCCAGGGGGTCTCGAACCTGTCCGTCACGGCCACCGGGATCGTGAGCGGAGAGCTCGTGAACCCTCTGAATAGCCTGACCGTGACCGGTTCGCGAGTTGAGATCGCCTCCCAGGAGGCGATGGGTACCTTTCGAGCGACCTCTACGGAAGGCGAGATCTCCTGGGAGGGCGAGCTGAGCAACCTGATCTCGGACAGCGCCACCTTTACCGACGTGCTTTCGGACAGCGCCAGCTTGAACGTCTCGAGCCGGGCCGGTGAGACCTTCACTCTCACCAACACGGGCGATATCCGCACCGGGTCGAACGCGATCATCGCTTCGGGTATTACCCTGAACGGTAACAACGTGCTGGTCAACACTCAGGGGCAGATCATCGTGGTGGATGCCCGGGGGGCGGCCACCATTTCGAACCGCAACGTCGACGTCAGCTCCCTGACCGTCACCGCCGGGGGCGAGGTGCGCTTCGACACGACCGGGAACCTGGCCATCGCGCAGGTCGCGGGAGGTCCGCTGGTGCGCCTGGTGGCCGGTGAGAACATCACCGCCCTGACCGATGCGCTGGTCCGCAGTCAGGGCTCGATAGGGTTACAGGCGGGCGGCACCATCACTCCCGACCTGGAGGCTCCGCTTCGAATCGAGGCGGTCAGCGACCTGACGGTCAGCGTTGGGGGCGGGGCGCCGCTAGCTCAGGCCAACCCGATTTTCGCAGCGATCAACGGCAATTTGCCCGCGTCGAGCGTGACCGTGACGGGCAACTCGGGTCCGGTCTACTACAACGGGCAGCTTCTCAACCCACCGCCGGTTCCGCCTGTTCCACCTGTGCCTCCTGTACCTCCAACCCCTCCGGTAACTCCCACCGTACCGCCGGCCGTGGTCGAAGTTGGGAATCCGGCCGTCACCAACGTGGTGAATCAGTTTGGCCAACAAGCCGGACAGCTGATCGACGACGGAAGCGTTGGAAGCGCCGCAAACGACGGCCTGGTCGAGGAAAGCCCCACGCAGCAGTTGGTGGCCAAACTGGTGGAAGCCGCCGAGGGCGCCGAAGGCCAGGGGCTGACCACAGCGATCCTGATCACTCTGGGCATCGACGAGATGGGCGAGGTCCAGGTGGGTATGTCGGAAGGCCAGCCCAGCGCGGTCGACGTCCGTATCGAAGGCGCCGACGACCTGCGAGCCGACGATCTGGTCGACCTGGACCCGAACGAACTGGGCGAGGTGAACGCTTCGCTGTACTACGACCCGGCCACCGACCAGGTGATCATGGCGATCAACCTGCGGGCCGACAACCTGCTCGACCTGGATGTCAGCGAGTATCAAGAGCTGCCGGTCAAGCTGAACTACGTTTTTTTGAACGACCCGAAAATCATCGCCGAGGCGCTGAGGGCTGACGACATCATCGACCTCGAGGTCGAAGACCTGGGTCAGATCCCGATTCGCCTGCATATCGAGACCGACGGAGCGTCTTCCGATGCCGATAACTCCTAATGCTAAGAGGTACCTTGCCATGAAACCCATTCGCTGGTTCGCCATCCTGTTGACGCTGAGTCTGGCTCTGCCGGCCCTGACCCTATCGGCGCTGGCTTCGGACACTCGTGAGTACGCGGTCAAGGCGGCCTACCTGTACAAGTTCATGACCTTGATCGAATGGCCTAACGAGAGCAAGGTGCAGAGCTTCGTGATCGGCGTGGTCGGTCCGGGTCCGTTTGGCCCTTCGCTGGAGGACCTGGAGGGGAAGGTGATCCGTGGGAAGCCTATCCGGGTCGCTACTTATCCGGCGCTCAAGCCTCCCACCCCCACCGAGCAGATGATCTTGTTCATCGATAAGGCCAATGACGCCAAGCTCAAAAGCGTGCTCTCGGACCTGAAGGGTCGCACGGTGCTGACGGTGGGTGAAGGCGCGGCGTTTGCCGAGCGCGGCGGCTGCATCAACCTGGTAACGGTGAAGAACCATGTGCGGTTTCGCATCAACGTCGATGCGGTGCGCCGGGCTCAGCTGAAGATCAGCCCGCGTCTGGTCAAGGCGGCCACCGTGCTGCTGACCGACGGCGGGAAGCAGGCCTCGTACGAGCAGTACGAGGACATCCTGGCCAGCGACCTGTAGGCGATGCTGGACCTTCCGCACAGCGCGGCCGCCCCGGCGGGTCTTCCCCCTCGTTTCAAGGTGGTGGGCGAGTTGGGACGCGGCGGCATGGGAGTCGTTTTCAAGGCTCACGACACGGCTTACGGACGAGACGTCGCCATCAAGGTGCTGGGCGAGGGGATCTCCGAGGCCGAACTTCTTCACCGCTTCCGCCGTGAAGGCGAGGATCTGTCGGGGATGTCGCACCCCAACGTGGTGCACTTCTACGAGGTCGGCACTCACGGTAAGGTCGACTATATCGTCATGGAGTATGTCGATGGCGGCGATCTGCGCAACGCCCTGTTCGAGCGGGACCTGCCGTCGATCTTACGCGCGTATCTGGCCATCTGTCGCGGTCTCGAACATATTCACGCGCAGGGTCTGGTGCATCGCGACATCAAGCCGGGCAACATTCTTTTCTCGGCCAAGGGGCAGCCCAAGATCACCGATTTCGGGATTTCGCGTCGGCTCGATGCTATCTCGGACCTGACCCAGGCCGGGACCATCCTGGGCAGCAAATCTTACGTGGCGCCCGAGCAGATTCTGGCTACCTCGTCGGTGACCCCCGCCGCCGATATTTACGCGCTGGGGATCTGCTTCTACGAATCGCTGGCGGGTCGTGGCCCCTACGCGGCAGATTCCGAGTTTCGCCTGCTGCAGGCCCACCTGGCGGAGATCCCCGAGCCTCCCTCTAACCACCGTCCGGAGATCCCAGGGGCCGTCGATGCTCTGGTGCTCCGGATGCTGGACAAGGAGGCCGGAGAGCGCCCGAGCGCTCGCGCGGCCGCGGATGAGCTGAAAGCTTACCTGGAGGGGATGGGGCAGCTCGACGCCCCCGTGGCCAGCTCTGGACCAGAGGGGATGGCCGCCGTCCCCGAGCCGGAGACCTCGGCCAACGACCCAACCGGTCAAGGGCATCACCTCGACGTTCTTTCCCGTCTCGGGCACGAGATCTGGACTCCCATGAACGGGATCCTGGGGATGACGCGACTGACTCTGGGCGGCGATCTCTCGCCCGACCAGCGCGGCTACCTGCAGGCGGTGGAAAGCAGCGCCGAGCAGCTGACCGAGGTGCTGAACACGGCCTTCGACTACTCTCGCCTGCGGGCCGGGACGTTGACCCTGGAGCCGGTGCTGATCGACATCCGCATGTTCTTGGATGCGGCGCTCAAGCCGTTCTTGCTGCAGGCTTCGGCCCAGAACCTGGAACTCTCGCTGCAGGTCGACCCGCTGGTGCCCGACAACGTGCTGGTCGATCCTCAGCGGCTGCGCCAGATTCTGCGCAACCTGCTGTCCAACGGATTGAAGTTCACCACTCAGGGCGGTCTGATCGTGTCCGTCGCTCGAGTAGCCGGGGACAGCACCACGGTGGGCTTACGTTTCACGGTCTCGGACACGGGACGCGGCTTGCTGCCCGGCACCGAGGCCGAGGTTTTCCAGGCGTTCTATCAGGAAGACGCCTCGATCTCCCGCTCGTCGGGCGGGGTCGGGCTGGGGCTGGCTATCGTCAAGGGGCTGGTGCAGAAGATGCACGGGAGGGTCTGG
The DNA here is from genome assembly GCA_023447635.1 of Vulcanimicrobiota bacterium. GTDB lineage: Bacteria > Vulcanimicrobiota > Xenobia > Xenobiales > JADMJV01 > JAEXNA01. Next base: position 42,096 of record JAEXNA010000119.1, read on the forward strand.
GCGGAAAGCGTTCGCGATCGGGGTAGCCATTTTCATTTCGAGCTCCCTCTGGGGGTGGGCGGGTCGAACGACCAGACTTCGTATCGCACCAAGCTGCAGAATCTGAAAGTTTTGCTGTTCGACCCGGATGAGCAAGAGGTCGCCCTAACCGAGCAGTTCGAACGCTGGGGGCTGGAGGTTCGTGAGGTCCGTAACCGTCGGGGCGCGGCCCGTGCGCTGGAGCTGGCTCGGGAGAAAGAGAAGCCGTACGACCTGGTTCTTCTGCCGGTGGAAGATAGCGAGCACGAGCGGGAAGAGGCTTACGACTTCATCGCCTCTTACAAGCCGGGGAGCGAGTCGTTCGTGCTGCTGGCTTCGCAGGTTCGAGAGGGAGATGCCGCGCGCTGCCAGCGGCTGGGCGTCGATCTTCTGGCCAAGCCGGTCGAAGCCACCGACCTCTGGAATCGGGTACTCAAGATCCTGCAGAGCGGTCCTAGAGGCGATCACAGCGGGTCGGCCTCACTGCGGATTCTGGTGGCCGAGGATAACGAGATCAACCAGACGCTGGCTACGGTGATGCTGCAGAATCGCGGTCACGAAGTCGAGATAGCCGAGAACGGGTTAGAGGTGCTGGAGCGGTTAGAGGTTCAGAGCTACGACCTGATCCTGATGGACCTGCAGATGCCTAAGCTGGACGGATTGGCGGCGACCCAGCGGATCCGGGAGCGAGAGAAAGCGACGGGCGGGCATATCCCGATCGTGGCGTTGACGGCGCACGGCGACCCGGGGGCCTGCCGCGAGGCGGGGATGGACGCGTTCCTGAAGCGCCCGCTTGATGAGGAGAAACTGCTCGATGTGATCGGGCGGCTGGTGGACAAGAAGAGGCCGGTGGCTTCGGAGGAGCGGGCAGTTCCAGAGCCTCGGCCCTCTGCTTCGGCGGCCCCGGTGACCAGGGCCGAGGAGCCTCGTCCCTGGATTCTGGTCGAACTCGAGGCGCCGGTGGTCGTGGAGGCAGCGGCGCCTGAGGTCGAGGCGGAGCCGGAGGTTGTTCCGACCTCTGAGGAGCCGGCCGAGCCGGAGGGGGCAGTGATCGACGAGGAGGCGCTGCTGGCCCGCGTCGGCTTTCACCGCCCTAGCATGCTGATGCTGGTCGACGTCTTCCTCCGAGCTTATCCTCAGCAGTTGGCCGAGGTACGCGAGGCGCTGGACCTGGCCCAGGCCGACGCTCTCTACCGCACGGCGCACACGCTAAAAGGCTCGCTACTGGGCTTCTCGGCCAACCGCGCCGCCGAGGCCGCCGAAGTGCTGGCGAAACTGGGCAAGGGCGGCAGCGTCCAGGGCGGCGAGGAGGCGTTCGAAGTCCTGATCGGCGAGAGCGAGCGGCTGATTCTGGCGATGGAAGCGCTGAAGGCCCGCGCCGACGGATAACGACCGGGCGGGGTTGCGCTTAGGAAGTGGGCAAGGTTGTCGCCTTCGAAGCGGGCAAGCGGGAAAATCCAGGATGGTGGAGGTGGAATGTGAGGAAGCACCGCGAGGTTCTGATTCACGGAGTTCGTTGGCCAAATCGCGTGAGCTAACGGGGTAGGTCGGCTCGAGACTGAGCGGTTCTCTCCTTAAAATAAACAGACCGGCTGGACGGTTTCTTGCAGGAAAGCGGCTCTTGGGGGGAGCATAGCCCTCCATTCACGGAGGATAGAGATGACAGCCAACGCAAAATCGACGTCCAGCTCGCTGCTGGAGAATCTGACCGGGGGGATCGACCGCGCCGTCGCCTGGTCGAAGCGCGAACTCAACGAGCCGGGCTACTGGGCCGGTCGTCTCGAGACCAACGCCTCGATGGAGGCCGAGTGGCTGCTCGCCTATCATATCCTCGGGATCAAGGAAGACCCCAAGCGCGAAGGGATCATCCGCGGACTGCTCAACACTCAGCGCTCCTCCGATGGTGCCTGGGGCGTCTACCATGACGCCGAACACGGCGACCTGAACGCCACCGTCGAAACCTACGCCGCCTTGCGTCTGCACGGCTACGCCCCCGACCATCCCGCTCTGGAAAAGGCCCGCGCCTTCATTCTCGACAACGGCGGAGTGGCCAAAACTCGCGTCTTTACCAAAATCTGGCTGGCCATGTGCGGAGAGTGGCCCTGGAGCGGCACGCCCACCATCCCTCCGGAGATCGTGGATTTCCCCCTCTGGTTCCCCTTCAACCTGTACAACTTCGCCTCGTGGGCCCGCGCCACCATCGTGCCGCTGACTCTGATTTCGGCCCGCCGACCGGTGGTTCCGTTCCCCGCCGAAGCCCGACTCGACGAACTGTTCCCGGGCGGTCGCGATAAGGTGAAAACGAGCCTCCCCTGGCCGTCGAAGGGCAACGCCATCGCCAAGTTCCTGTACGTGGCCGACAAAGCGCTGGCGGCTTACACCGTGCACAGCCCCTGGAAACCGTACCGCGAGACCGCCAAAGCCAAATGCATCGAATGGATCGTCCGACGCCAGGAAGCCGACGGCTGCTGGGCCGGCATCCAGCCGCCCTGGATCTACGCCCTGATGGCGCTGAAGTTCGAAGGCTACGCGCTCGATCATCCCGTTCTCGAAAAGGGCTGGCGCGCTTTCGACGCCCCCTGGGCGGTGGAAGAGCCTCATGGCACCTTCCTGCAGGCCTGCACCTCGCCGGTCTGGGACACGCTGCTGACCCAGATGGCCTATCTCGACTGCGGGATCGGAATCGGCAACGACGAATTCGACCGCTCGCTGACCTGGATCCTGGACCAGCAGATCACCGAAGACGGCGACTGGAAGGTCAAGAGCCCCGAACTCAAGGGCGGCGGCTGGCCCTTCGAGTATGCCAACAACGCTTATCCCGACATCGACGACACCGCCGTGGCCGCGATGAACCTGCTGCGCATCAAGCCGCAGGACCCGGCTCTCAAAAAGAGAGTCGACGACGCTCTGGAGCTGGCTCTGAACTGGGTTATCGGCATGCGAAGCTCTAACGGCGCCTGGGCTGCCTTTGACAAGGACAACACCGAAGCGCTGGTCACCATGATCCCGTTCTGCGACTTCGGCGAAGTGCTCGACCCGCCCAGCGCCGACGTCACCGCGCACGTGATCGAGGCGCTCTCGTATCAGGACAAAGACCTCAACGACCCTCTGATTTCGGGCGCCGTCGACTACCTGCGAGCCGAGCAAGAAGAGGACGGAAGCTGGTTCGGACGCTGGGGCGTGAACCACGTCTACGGCACCGGCGCCGTGCTCCCCGCCCTGGAGAAGGTGGGAGAGAACATGCAGGCCGATTACATCCACCGCGCCTGTCGCTTCCTGACCGAGCGCCAGAACGCCGACGGCGGCTGGGGAGAGTCTTGCGCCTCGTATATGGATCCGGCCTTGCGCGGACGTGGCCAGAGCACCGCTTCGCAGACCGGATGGGCTCTGATGGCGCTGGTCGCCCAGGGCGGACCAGAGTACCGCGAGGCGATCGAGCGAGGCGTGCGCTTCCTCCTGGAGACTCAGAATCGGGCCGGAAGCTGGGACGAGGAAGCGTTCACCGGCACCGGGTTCCCTGGCTACGGCAAGGGCGCCAAGGCGGATCTTGCTGCGGGCGAGACGCTGAGCCAGGGCCGCGAGCTGAGCCGAGGCTTCATGCTGCGTTACCACATGTACCGCCACTACTTCCCTCTGATGGCGCTGGGCCGGGCCAGGACCCACCTGAAGGCGCAGGTTTGAGTCGAACCGCGGCGCCGACCGGGCCCGACGAGACCGCCTCGCCTTACCAGCGCAAGAAGCAGCCCGCGCTGGTGCGCCAGCAGCTTTTAGAGATTGCCGCTCGTCTGCTCGCCGAACGAGGCGAGCGGGCGCTGACCCTCGACGCCGTGGCCCGCACGGCCGGGGTGAGCAAGGGCGGTCTGCTGCACCATTTCCCTTCGCGCAACGATCTGTTGGAGGGGCTTTTCGACGACCTGATGGGCCGTTTCGAGGAGCGGGTGGTGGCTTTTATGAAGGAGGACAAAACCGCGCACGGCCGGTTCTGTCGGGCCTACTTGAGGTCGATCGCGAGCCTGTCGGAGGCCGAGGAGACGGAGAGCGTGGCGCTGCTCAGTCTGGCTATCCAGAAAGAGTTCGACCTGAAAACGAGGCTCAGCCAGTGGACGGTGGATCAGCTCGCGAGCCACTCGAAAACGGATTCGTTCCCTGAGGCGCATCTGGTGCGCTACGCCGCCGACGGCCTCTGGCTTTCCGTGATCATCGACGGGCACGGCGCTTTTCCCGAATGCCGCCAGGCCGTCTACGATCGCCTGCTCGACCTGACCTATCCCCACTAGCGCTCGCGGGAGCGGCAACTGGGATTGCCGCTGGGCGGCTCGCAACGGCCTAAAATTGAACTTTTGTCATGTTGATCCCGAAGACACATGTCCGCTACTCTATGGACAGATGTCCGAACACGAGCCCGCATACCGCACCGCCTGCTTGCGCCTCCCGGACTTCCCTCTCCAGTGGCTGCAGCAGCGTCGCCCTCACTGGCGCGGCAAGCCGGTGGCCTGGCTCGAACAGCTCAAGCCGGACTCTCCGCTGCGCTATCTCTCGCCGGAGGCGAAAGCCCTGGGGCTTTCCCCGGGGCTGCGCTACGCCACCGCTCTGGGACTGGTGCCCGACCTGCTGGCGGGCACCTCCGAAAGGGAGGAGCTGGCCATCGCGGACAAGGCGATCGTCAAAGAGTTGCACCGCTTCACGCCCTCTTTACGTCGAGGAAGCGGACATCTAGCCAACGGGCTGTACCTGCTCGACGCCAGCGGATTAAGCTCGGCCTTTGGCGGGATGGAGCGATGGGCTCAGAGGCTGACCCAAAGCCTGGCTCGGCTGGGCTGGCAGGCCAGGCTGAGCGTCGGCTTCACCCCCTTTGCCTGCGAGATGGCCACCTACGTCTTGGACGAGCGTCGCCCCTACCGCCTGTTCGGCAGCCGCCAGCAAGAGCAAGAGCAGACTCTGCAGCTTCCTCTGAGCACCTTCGGACTCTCGCCCGAGCAGGTGCGTCGACTGCAGCGCTTTGGCGTGCGCACGCTGGAGCAGTTCCTCTCTTTCGAGGCCGAAGAGGTGCGTCGCCGCTTCGGGACCGACCTGGTCGAATTTTACGACAAGGCGGCCGACGCGCTGTTCGCCGAGTTCGAACCGCTACCCGAAAGCGAGCCGCTGTGGGCCCAGTTCGGACTGCCCGAACCGATCGTCGATCTGCAGGCGATCTTAGAGATTGCCCGCCACCTGCTCGACGATCTGCTGCCTCGTCTGATCCGCCGAGAAGAAGGGGTGAGCCAGTTTCTGCTCTGGCTGGTCACCGAAGAAGGCGAGAAGATCGAGCACCGCCTGCTGCCGTCGTACCCCACGGTCGACGCCGTCTGGCTGGGCCAGCTTCTACGCTTACGCCTGGAAGGCTACTTCCAGCGCCATCCTCTGCGCTGGGGGCGACGTATCGAACGAGTGGTGATCGCTCTGGTAGGCGAGCCCGATCCGGAGCGTCAGGGCGAACTGTTCACTGACTGGACCGGAGCCGACGAAGAGGCCTGGCTGCCCCGTGACCGGGACGCCGCTCTGTGGGCGCTCTCACGCCTCCGCGCCGAGTACGGGGAAGGCTGCCTGCGCCGCGCTCATCTCAAGGACCACGCTATGCCCGGGCGCGACTTTGCCTTCCTGGAAGAAAAGGAGAGCCCCGACTGGTTCCGAGGGGGGCCCCCGTCGGGCGAGTCCCGGCAAGACCTCAGAGTCCGTCGACACCTGACCACGCCCCTGCCCGTCTCTCCTCAGGACCGCTGGCAGGACAAGGAAGGGCCCTATCTTTTGCAGGGCGGCTGGTGGGAGAAAACCCCCTTCTCGCGCCAGTACTTCTTCGCCCGCGAAGGGGTGCAGACCGGCTGGCTCTACTGGGACGAGCGCACGGACTTCTGGTTCGCCCAGGGCTGGCTTCAGTAGCCCCCAGGACTCGACCGCTCCAGGCCCCGAGGGGCGTCTATTCGTCCTCGACCTCGGCAAAAACCGAGCCCAGATTCTCGGCCGCGAACGGGTCGAACAGCGCCAACCCCTTCTCCTCGCCTCGATCGAGTTCGATGCCGAAAATCTCCTCCAACCGATCTTCCGGCAGCGCCCCCGGCGCGGCTCCCTCAGGCAAAGCGAGAGGAGCCTGCAGCAGTTCCAGCGGGTTTACCTGACGCAGCCGGAACAGTAGTTCGGGCTCGCTGTCCAACCGGTGTCCCACCCCGTACAAAACCGCCGCCACGTGTTTGCACATCCGAGCGCCGTCAGGACAGCTGCAAGAAAGCTTGATCTCGCGGGGCTTGGGGAACAGCCCGGTCTCCCGGTCCACCACCACGCTCATCACCCGGTCCGAGAGCTTCCCCTGCAAAAGCTCCATCATAGAGTCGATGCCGCCCACGCACCGCGCCTTGATCTCGCTCCACGCCTCGTCTCTCAAGGCGGTCACCGTGATCGCCACTTTGTACATCGAAGAGCCGCTGACCAGAGCCTCCACCGCTCCCGGCTCGACTGCCAGGTGACAGACCGACCCGTTGCGCACGTACGAGCGACCCCTGGGCAAACGGCTGGCGTAGTCCGAGAACGACTCGAGGTGATCGCACCAGCGTTTGCCCCAGAAGCTGCGCGCGATCCCTCGCCCCTCGATCACTACGGGCGAGACCTCCTGGCCCTTCTTACGCAGCTTCTCGACCTCGCGTTTCGCCTGCGCCTTGCGGTCGCTGACCGAGACATAGTCTCCATAAAAAGCCATAGCTAGAGCGACGCCTGCCCAACGTCGAGCCGCACCAGTTGCAGCAGCGCCTCGTCGGAAAGTTCGGTCAGGTTGACCTCGCTCTCTCCGCTCAAAAGCTCATCGGCCAGCTGCTGCTTCGAGGCGATCAGAGCGTCGATCCGCTCCTCGACCGTGCCTCGTGTGACGAACTTATGAACCATCACGTTGCTCTTCTGTCCCAGGCGAAAAGCGCGGTCCGTGGCCTGATTCTCGACCGCCGGGTTCCACCAGCGATCAAAGTGGATCACGTGAGCCGCTCGCACCAGGTTCAGCCCTGTGCCGCCCGCCTTCAGGGAGAGTAGGAAGAACGGGGGCCCATCTTCGGCCGAGAACGCCTGCACCAGCTTTTGACGCTGCTTCACGGCCGTGCCGCCGTGCAGCACCAGGCCCGGCCGTCCAAAAACGTCTTCCAGATAGCGTGACAGGGGGTCGATGATCTCACGGAACTGGGTGAACACCAGCACCCGCTCTTGACGTTCGGCTAGTTCCGCGCATATCTCGCCAAGACGAGCGAACTTGCCGCTGAGGGCGGGGTCGTAGTCGCCTTCGCCCGTGAACTGGCTGGGATGGTTGCAGATCTGCTTGAGCTGCATCAGAGATTGCAGGACAGCGCCGCGCCGGGCCATCCCGTCAGTCGACTCGAGCGCCTGCTTCAGCCGCTTGAGACACGCTTCATACAGCTTGATCTGCGGCTTGCTCAAGCCGCAGTAGCTGCGCGTCTCGATCTTGTCGGGCAGGTCCGAGATGATGCTCTTGTCCGTCTTCAAACGTCGCAAGATGTACGGCCCCACCAGTTGACGCAAAGGGGCATAGGGGTTGGCGGGCCGCTCCTGCAGCGATTTGACGAAGCGCCCGAACACTGCCGCCGAGCCCAGCAGCCCCGGGTTCAGGAAGTCGAACAGCGACCACAAGTCGCCCAGCCGGTTCTCGACCGGGGTTCCGGTCATCGCCACTCGAGCCCGAGCCTTGAGCTTTTTGACCGCCTGAGTCTGGCGCGCGGAAGGGTTCTTGATGGTCTGCGCTTCGTCGAGGATCGCCAGGTTCCAGGAGACCGTGCCCAACCACGGCTGACGGGTGACCATCGAGTAGGTGGTGACCACCAGGTCGACGCCTTCCAGCGCCTGCTCAGGGGCCTCTCCCAACCGTTTCATACTGGCCTTGTCGGTCTCGGACGGATGCACGAACAGCAGCTTCAGCGACGGCGCGAAGCGGCGCGCCTCTTCCTTCCAGTTGCCCAAAAGTGAGGCCGGCACGATCAGCAGCGACGGCCCCTGCCCTTGCTGGCCCAGCAGCAAGGAGAGCACCTGGATGGTCTTCCCCAGACCCATATCGTCGGCCAGACACGCGCCTAACCCCAGACGGCTCAGGAAGTTCAGCCAGTTCACGCCCGTCTTCTGATAGTCGCGCAGGGTGGCCTGAAGTCGCGGTCCGGGAACGGCGGAGGCGATCGTCTCGGGCTGGCGCAGCAGAGCCAGCAGATCGCGCATCCCCTCGCCGGCCTCCAGATGGATCCAGGGACGCTCCTCCTCCAACCGGCCTTCGCTCTTGAGGTCTTCCGAGGCTCCAGCCAGCAGTCGCATCCCCTCCACAAAGGAGATCTCTCCCAGCCTGGCCTGCTTCTTCAGCCCCTCCCAGTGACCCAGCGCCTGCTCGAGTTTGTCGCGGTCGACCTCGACCCACTGCCCTTTGAACAGCACCAGACCCTGGGGTCCGGCTAGCAGTTCGCGCAGTTCGTCGGGGCTAAGGCGCTCTTCTCCCAGCGCTACCCGCACGTCGAACTCTAACAGGGAACTCGCGTTGAGCGGATCGCCCTTCTGGCTTCCGATGGTCACCGCAACGCGTGGTCGGGGGCGCTTCTTCCACCAGTTGGGCAGCAGCACGGAAAGGCCGCACTCTTCTAAGGCGGCGATGGAGGTCAGGAACTCGTACGCCTTCTCGACGGGCCAGGCGGTGGCCTGATAGATTTCGCCGGAGGCCAGGAGCGGCGCCACCCATGAGCAGACCTGGGAGGCTCGCTGGATAGGAGAGAGCAGACGGATCAGCGCCTCCCGGTTGCCCGCGTACTGCTCCAGGCTTTTGCGCAGCGGCAGGTGACGCGGCCGCCCGCCGGCGGTGAGTCCGGTAGTGTAGGTGACCATGAAAGCGAACGGACGATCGGGATCGTCCCTGTTTTCGGCCAGATGAAAGGAGACACGACCGACCTGACGCCAGCGCGGAGCCCAGCTTTGCAGAAAGTCGTCGCGCCCGCCGCTGGCCCGAAACGCTGTTCGCGTCCACTCGTCGAGGTCGTCCCAGATGTCGGCCAACACTTCGGGGGTCAGATATTCGCCGCCGGTCATCGGTGGAGCGGCCAGGGTCGTGCGGTCTCTCTCGGGCTGTGTCTTATACACAAAACCGATCCCCCGAGA
>JAEXNA010000159.1 GCA_023447635.1 Vulcanimicrobiota bacterium
CCCTCGGAGACCCGAGGACGGCCGCTGCTCGAAAGTGCCAGAGGGTCCGTTCCGGGGAACGGACGCCGTCTGGCCGGGACGATGTTAGGCGCCCTGCAGGGTGTGGACGTAGTGAACTACGTTCCAGATCTGCTCGGGGGTCAGCACGCCTTCCAGAGGAGCCATGCCGGTGCCGTCCACGCCGTAGAACACGGTGCGGTAGATGCCGTGGTCGCCGGTGCCGTATTTGAACTCGGCCTTGGCGTGCAGGTTGCGCGGGGCCGGGTCGAGAGCCGCACCGGCGGGGCCGTCGCCCTTACCGTCAGCGCCGTGGCAGGAAACGCAGTTTCCGGCTCCAGCGAAGAGCTCTTTGCCCTTGGCGATCGACTCGGGGGTGGAAGGAGGAGCGGTCAGCGCAGCGACCTCCTCGTACCCGGCCAGGCCTTCGGCGTTGGCGTAGTCTTCCTCGACGCCGCCAGCAGCAGCGGCAGCGGGGGTGCCACCGGTGGCCGGGGTGGCCGAAGCGCTGGCCGCAGCCGTAGGAGCAGCGGTGGGAGCGGTCGTAGCGACCGGCTCCGGGGTGGAGGGCGCCGTGGTGGCCGGCGCGGTGGCGGCCGGCGTGCTGGCGCCGGTGGTGGTCGAGGCGGTGGTGCCGCCCGGCTGCGGCGGTCTACCGCATCCTGCTAAAAGTACTGCGCTGAGGAGAACGGCTCCCAGCCAACGATGTAAACCCACTGTGTAGGCCTCCCTGTAACACTCTAAGTGATCTCTTCGACGATTTTCCCGACGGGATGCCGAAGTTTGTTTGGTCCCCCGCCCTTCTCTCGGCCGATCCGGTTTCCTTCTAAGGGGCTCCTCAAGGGGAGTCTCGGCCGACTTGCCGGTTGAGCCCCCCCTTGGCCGGGAAAGAAGAGTTCCCCGAAGGGCTGTCGAAAGCGGGCGGCGTCTTGGGAGAGACCACTCCAGAGGGTGAGGCGTCTTCTCCCAGTGTTCGGACCCAACCGAAAAGGAGCTAATAATGAAATCGTTTTTCACCTACATGCCGTCCTGGTTCCGAGTGATGGTCGTGGCTTCGGTAGCCGTGATCACCTACGGCGTCGGCAACCTCGGCGAATCTTGCCCCAGCACGGAGGCCCCCGTGGCCGCCGCCTCGGGCGAAGCCGAAATCATGGCCCACGAGATCCACGACACCCTGTGGCTCGACAAGGTGCCCGAGATGATGCACGACCAGTGGCAGGGCTACATCTTCACCCCTGACAACGTGGGCCTGTCGATCAAGGCCGAGTCGTCCTTCAAGCTGACGCTGGAGATCTTCGAGTTCCAGCTGCGCAAGGGCAGCCTGCGCTGGCACTTCCCGCACGATGGAACCAAGGCCGAAACCAAGTTCACCATCGAGCGCCTGAAGAAGCCCACCAAGCACTTCGACCGTCAGCTGACGGTCGAGAACGACCCCAAGAACGGTGGACAGACCAAGGTCTACTTCACCGGCCCTGAGTTCGCCAACGTCGACACCATCGAGAGCCTGGCTCCCGGTGCCATGTCGCGCCTGAACGGCTACCTTCCCACCTGCGAAGAGTAACCCGTTCGGTCTAGAAGGAGCCCGGCCCACTCGGCCGGGCTTTTTTTATGCTCGAAAGCTGATTCACCGCCCAGGGGAGAAAGAGTTCGGACCTTCGGGACAGAAGCCGCCCGCAACTATGCGTCAACTGTATCTCGCCGCCCCCAACGACTTGCGCCTACGCGAAGTCGACGATCCCGTGCCCGGACCGGGCGAGGTGATCGTGGAAGTGAAAGGGGCTACCACCTGCGGAACCGACCTGAAGTTCCTGCGCCGGGGTCACCCGAAGTTCCCTATCCCCTCGCCTTTCGGACACGAATTTTCCGGCGTGATCAGCGCCCTGGGCGACGGCGTGGAAGGCTGGAAGGTCGGCGACGAGGTGATGAGCGCCAACACCGCCCCTTGTGGCGAGTGCCCCCTCTGCCGTCGTGGTCTGGCCAACCTCTGCAGTCTTTGTATGGATGGCATGATCCTGGGCGCCTTTGCGGAAAAGGTGCGGGTCCCCGCTCACATCGTGAAGCGGAACCTCTACCCCAAACCCGAGCACCTGGACTTTTTCGAAGCCGCCTTGATGGAGCCGCTGGCCTGCGCCGTGTACGGCCAGCAAATGCTGCCGGACCTGCGAGGAAAATCGGTCGCCATCATCGGGGCCGGCCCCCTGGGGCTGTTGCATCAGATGCTGGTGGTCAACGCCCGCCCCTCGCGCCTTCTGATGTTTGGCCGCCGGGAAGCCCGCCTGGAGATCGCCGACCAGATCGGAGCCGACGAGGTGATCGACACCGACCTCGAGCCCGACCTGATCCCCGCCATCGAGCGCCGGACCGGCGGCCAGGGCGCGGATGTCGTGATCGAATGCACCGGCCAACCCGAGGTCTGGACCGACTCGGTTCTGGCCACCGCCAAAGACGGCACCACCCTGCTGTTCGGCGGCTGCAAAGGCGGCACCAAGATCCCCTTCCCGATGCCGCGCATCTGGGAACGCCGGCTGACCGTCTTCGGCGTCTTCCACTTCACCCCCGAAGCGGTTGCCGAAGCGCGCCAGCATCTGTGCAGCGGGCGCCTGCCGGTCGAGCACCTGGTCACCGACGTGCGGCCGATGTCCGACTACAAGGCCATATTTGCCGACCTGATGGAAGGCAAAGCGGTCAAGTACGGCATCGAGCCCTGGGCGTGAACATCTAACCAGGGACTGCGGACTCGTCGCAGTACTGGCGAAAGGCGCAGCTTTGACAAGTGCGGTAAGCCGGGGTGGGCGTATAGTCTCGATTCCGGATACCCAGGGCGGCACGGCGGATGTCGCCGCGCAGGCGGCTGAAGTCTCTCTCTTCGGGGACGCAGGCGCCGCGCAGTTCGCTACCCAAGAACTCTAGCGCGACCTCGGCCGGTCTCTCCCCTACTGTTCCCTCCAACGCCATCGCATAGAGCACCAGCTGTTTGCTGTCGCGAGCCCTCTGTTCGGCCTGCTCGAGTCCCGCCACCTCACTGGTCTTATAATCCGTGATACTCCAGCGCCCGTCGACCTGGTCGACTCGGTCCCAGCGCCCGGTCAGCCAGTTGTTCTCGAGCAGATGGACGCGAAAATCTCGCTCCACGAAATGAGGCGCAGGACGTCCCTGTTCCGCTCTCCAAAACGCCTCGATAGCAGCCAGGCCCCGCGCGAGGTCGCTCTCCAGATGGTCCGCGCTCAGATAACCCGCCCGCTTCCAGCGAGTTCGAAAGGCGGCTTGGACCTCTTCGAGCGAAGCTCGAACACCGCGCATCTTAAGCACCAAAATCGAGGTTACCGCTTCGTGCAGCGCCTGCCCATAGCTAACCTGATGGGTGGCAGGCACGGACAGCTGCAGCACGTCCTGGTAGAAGTACTTGCGCGGACAGCTCCAGTACAGGTCCAGCTTGCGCCAGGAGAGGCGCAGGGGGCGGTCCGCAGGTAGACGGCTCCAGCTCAAGCTATCTTCCGTCGGAGCCGCCGCGTGTCGCATCAGCTCTTCCACCGGCGAGCGCTGCTGGGGTCGAAAATCGATGGTCTGGTCGGCCAGCGCCTCGCGCAGGAACGGACTGATCTGCTGAGAGCGCTTGCTTCCCTCGTCGAACGCCATGGATAGCCAGAGCAACCGCTGCGCCCGGGTCAGTGCTACGTAGAAGAGGCGACGCTCTTCGGCCACGTGGTCATCTTCGGGCGAGGCCGAAGGGTGAGCCAGCAGTTCGTCGGGGAACTCCAGCAAATCCTCACGCCGCCAGGAGGGGAAACGGCGCGCGCTGAGACCGACCAGGAACACGGCGGGGAACTCCAGCCCCTTGCTCCCGTGAATGGTCAGGATGGCCACGGCCGACTGCTCGTGCTCGGATTCGACCGTGGGCGGCGAGTCGCCGGTCTGCCGCAACAGCTCGAGGTGCTCGACCAGCTGAGGCAGTCGGTCCTGCGGAAAGAGCGCCCCGTGAGCCCGCACAATATCGAAGAAGCGGGTCAAGTTGCGCGCTTCGGCCACCACCGCCGGCGAGCGGTCGGACGCCAGTCGAGCCATCCAGCCCGAGCGGACCAGGAAGGCGTGCAGCAAGGCCCGCGGGGAGAGCTCTAGCAAACGTTCGGCCATCTCTTCCAGACAGTCCAGGAAGGCCACCAGGCGGTGGCGCTCGACCGCTTCGAGCTTGACCCCATCCGGGGGCGTCTCCGTCCGGTGCTCGAGCAAGGCGTCGTACAGAGACAGCGACTGCTGACGAGCAAAGGCGTTCAGCGAGAGCAGCTTCATGCTACCCAGGCCGAACAGCGAAGAGGCCGCCAGGTGATGGCAGCTCAGAGAGTCCCTGGGGTTGCTGATCAGCTTGGCGAAAGCTAGCAGCAGCTTGACCTCGGGTCGCTCGTAGAGACCGTGACTGCCCTGGAAGCGATAAGGGATGGCTCGGGACTCGAGGGCAGCCAGGTAGACGTTGGCGTCGCGGTTGTTGCGCACCAGAATGGCGCAGTCCGAATAGTCGGCCGCCGCCGTAGCCATCAACTGTTCAATCCGCTCTGCCACCGCGTCGGCTTCGTCGCTGACCGCTGCGAAAGTGCGCACCTCGACCGCCTCGTCCCCCAGCGGCGTCAGATGGGTCCGCGCCTGGCGCAGCCGCTTATCCAGACCGTGCTGAACCTCGAGACGGCGGGGGTTGTTGTGCACGATCGAGCGGTAGGCCAGGTCCAGAATAGCCTGAAGAGAGCGGTAGTTCTGCCGCAACACCAGCTGTCTGGCCTGGGGAAAATGCTGCTCGAAGTTCAACACATTGGCCAGAGTGGCGCCGCGAAAACTATAGATCGCCTGATCGTCGTCGCCCACCACCGTCAGGTTGGTGCCGTCTCCAGCCAGCAGTTGGACCAGTTCGAACTGGGCCCGGTTGGTATCCTGAAACTCGTCGACGAGCAGATAGCGAAAGCGAGAGCGCAACGACTGCAAGAGGTGAGGGCTCTCTCTCAGCAGCTCGACCGTGCGCAGCAGTTGGTCGCCAAAATCCAGATAGCCACGCGATTCCATCAGCTGCTGATAGACCTGGTAGCTTCCGGCCAGCTCCCTCTGACGCTGGCAGCGGTCCCATAGCGCGGGGTCTCCCCCCTCTTCCAGCTCCCTCTCCAACCGGTGCACAAAGCCCAGGTAGTCCGTCGCTCGGATGCCCTCGTTCTTGGCCTTATCGAAGTGACGAGCCAGCGCCCCCAGATAGGAGAGAGGGTCCTGTCGGGGCCGATAGCGGTCCAACGGCAGGGCAAACAAGCTCTCGCGCAAGAGCAGTCGAGCCTGCGCCGAGCTGAGCACGGAGAAGTCCGCGTCCAGCCCGATCTCGAGCGCGTGACGACGGAGCAGCCGATCGCAGAGAGCATGAAAGGTGCCCACCTCGACCCCACGCTGCCCCTGGGGCAGCATCAGATCGAGTCGCTCGGACATCTCCTGGGCGGCCTTGTCGGTGAAGGTGAGCGCTAGAATCTCTTCGGGCTTCGCTTGACCGGTCAGCACCAGCCAGACGATGCGCGAGGTCAGCACGCGGGTCTTCCCGGTGCCGGCTCCGGCCACGATCATCAGCGGCCGCCCCACGCTGGTGACGGCCTCTCGCTGCTCTTCGGACAGCTCGTCGAGCAGCGATTCGAGCGTCACACTCCGGCGCCTCCGAACGCCATCGGGGTGCCGCTGAGCACGCGCAGCGCAGCTTTGGCCTCATCGAGCGTCATGCGCTCGATCTGGGCCGCCGTCAGCGCCGCCGGCGCGGCCGGGGCTTCACCAAAGAGGTCCAGCTGTTCGCTGGAAACCTCTCCGTCATCCCGGTTGCTGGTCTGCCCTCGCTCGAGCTTTTCCAGCAAGGTGCGAGCTCGGGACAGCACTGGCTCGGGGACGCCCGCCAGCGAAGCCACGTGGATACCGTAGCTGCGGTCGGCGCCGCCCGGCACGATGCGGTGAAGGAAAACGATGGTGTCGCGGTCCTCTCGCACCGCGACCCGATAGTTACGACAGCCCTTCAGCCGCCGGGCCAGCTTGGTCAGCTCGTGGAAGTGGGTGGCGAACAGCGTCTTGCCCTGGGACTCGTGATAAAGATACTCCGCGATGGCCTGAGCCAGCGCCAAGCCATCGTAAGTCGAGGTGCCGCGTCCGATCTCGTCGAGCACCACCAGCGAGCGCGGAGTGGCGAAGCGAAGGATGTTGGCCGCTTCGCTCATCTCGACCATGAAGGTCGACTGTCCCAGATGAAGGTCGTCCGAGGCGCCGACTCGGGTGAAGACTCGGTCGGTGATCCCGATGGTGGCCGACTGGGCGGGCACGTAGCAGCCCATCTGCGCCATGATGACGATCAGGGCGTTCTGACGCAGATAGGTCGACTTACCGCTCATATTAGGGCCGGTCAGCACGATCAAGCGGTTGGCGCCGTCGATCTGCAGGCTGTTCGGCACGAAGCGGCTGTCCACGCTACGTTCGACGACCGGATGTCGGCCCGCCTCGATCTCGAGGCGGTTTTCGGGACAGAGGGCAGGACGGGTCCAGCCGTTGCGTGTCGACCCTTCGGCAAAACCGCAGAGCACGTCGAGCTCCGAGAGGCTGCGCGCGATGTCACGCAACTGGTCACCGTGCGAGGCGGCCTTTTCCCGCAGGGCAGTGAACAGGTCGTACTCGCGCTGCCGGATCTTATCTTCGGCGCCCAGGACTTTGGCTTCGTACTCTTTGAGTTCGGGGGTGAAATAGCGCTCGGCGTTGGCCAGCGTCTGCTTGCGGATGTAGTGCTCGGGCACCGAGCCCAGGTTCGACCGCGTGATCTCGATGTAGTAACCAAAGACGTGGTTGTAGCCCACCTTCAGCGACTTGATGCCAGAGACTTCCCGTTCACGCTCTTGTAGTTCGGTAATCCACTGCTGCCCCGACCCTTTGAGCGCTCGAAGCTCATCGAGTTCGGCGTCGTAGCCGGGTGCGATCAGACCGCCTTCGCGCAGCGACACGGGCGGCTCTTCGGATACCGCGCGGGCCAATTCATCTTCTAGCGCAGAAAGCGAGGTGAACTCGTCGGTCAGCCGGATCAGGCCGGCGTCGTCGGTGCTGGCGCAAGCGTCGGCGATGGCGGGCAGTGCCTGCAGCGAACGGCCCAGCGCCAGCAGGTCGCGCGCGTTGGCGGTCCCGTAGGCAACCCGAGAGTTCAGCCGCTCGATGTCCGAGACGGTGGCCAACCGGCGGCGCAGTTCGGCCCGCACCGAGCCGGCCTCGACCAGCGCCTCGACAGCGTCAAGGCGCTCTTCGATGGCCGATGTATCCAACAACGGGGCCAGGATCCACTGGCGTAGACGGCGCGCCCCCATAGAGGTCGAGGTAAAGTCGCAGGCCCAGAGCAGGCTACCCCGGCGCTCTCGACCCAGCAGCGTTTCGACCAGCTCCAGGTTCCGGCCCGAAGTCGAATCGATCACCATATGCTCGGTCGTCCGATAGCCCTGCGGCGGCGACAAGCTCAGCGCTTTGCTGCCCTGGGTCATCTGCAGATAGCGTAGCAACAGCCCCGAGGCCATCAGCGCGGCGCTGGCTTCGTCCAGGTCGAGCGACTTCAGCGGCGAGTTGGGGAAAGCGCGCTGCAGCATCTCTTTCGAGGCTTTCAGCGAAGGCTGGCCTTCCCAGGAGGCGGTGGCACAGCCTAGTCGCTCCCGCAAGGCGGCCGTCTGCAGATGCAGAGCGCTACCTTCAGCCACCACGAGTTCGGCGGGGCGCAGTCGGATCAGCTCTTCTTCCAGGCGGTCCCAGCTCTGAGGTAGCTCGGTGCAGAGGAACTCGCCGGTCGAGATGTCGGCGAAAGCACAGCCGTAAAGCGAACCCTGCTCGGTCAAGGCACAGAGGAAGTTGTTTCGCTTTTCGTCGAGCAGACCGGGGTCCAGCACGGTACCCGCCGTCACCGTCCGGATCACGTCGCGGCGGACCAGCCCTTTGGTGAAGCGAGCCTCCTCCATCTGCTCGGCGATAGAAACCCGGTGGCCTGCGGTGACCAGCAGGCGCAGGTAGTTGTCGAGGGCAAAAAACGGAACCCCCGACATGGGCACTTTGCGACCGGCCCCCGCCTCTTTGGCGGTCAGCACGATCTCGGCGTCCCGGGCCACGGTCATGGCGTCTTCGCCGTACGCCTCGTAAAAATCGCCCACCCGCATCAGCATCAAGCAGCCGGGGTGGTCGTTCTTGAGCCCGAAATACTGGGCAAAAAGGGGAGTAAGAGTCTCGAAATCGAGATCCTGGTCGCGATGCTCGGGGCGACCTTCGAGAGAATGCGTCATAGCCCGGCCGCCGTTCGACGAGAGGGGGGGATTCCCCGGTCGAAATTCGCCTTTTTCCCCATGTCGGCCAAGCTTTAGATTTGTCGGAAGGAACTGCGCGACAGACTCAAAACTGAAGCGGTAGCCCGACTCGAAAGGATAGTCAATTGCTCACAGAACTTGAGACCGACCTGGAACTCGAACTCGCCTTCAGCGATGATGATGACGAGGACGATTGGGATGATGACGATTGGGACGACGACGACGACGATGATCGCGACGACGAAGACGACGACGATTACCACGACGACGAAGAGCGCGACGATCGTTACTCCGACGAAGAGGAGAGTGAATGGTCCGACGATACGTTCGACGATGATTGGACCGACGAAACTCCTGAAA
>JAEXNA010000191.1 GCA_023447635.1 Vulcanimicrobiota bacterium
AAACATCCCACCGCTGAAGGGTGGGCGTGACTACGCCGGGGCGGCTCCGTAACGCTTCGCTTTAGGAAACTGCCAGGTTTTTGTTCTCGAGGCTCCGGTTAACCCCGGAGCCTCTTTTTATTTGTCGCGGTTGCCCCTATGGCCGCTGCGCGTCCAGGTGGGCGAGACTCCGGCTTCGCCTTCGTAACGCCTTCGGCTTTAGGAAACTGCCAGGTTTTTTTTAAGCCCAGCTAGCAATAGCTGGGCTTTTTTATATGTCAAGATTCCCACGTTGCCGCTGTGCGACCAGGTGATTCCCCACCGGGGACGCGGGGAGGGCCAGGCCGAACGTGGCGGTTTGACGCCGATGTTTACCGGTTTGAAACCGGGATTTTCGGGCTTGGACGCCGGTATTTCGCGGCTTGAAACCGGCAAACGTTGGTTTGAAACCGTCGACGCCGGTTTGGACCGCCGTATCTCGCAGGAGCAGTCTTTTCTGCTCTGGCCGCCGTTCTGACCGTCGGGCAACCTAAACTCGGCTTCTCCTTTTGCTGCACTTTGTGATGGGGCGCACTTTTCTAAATGTATCTGATGTGGTAACAATTGTTTCAGGCGAACAGCGTATCGAGCTGAGTGTCGCCAACAAGTGAAAGAATTGAGGCTACCCGATATGTCCAACCTATTTGAAAGCGTCTCCCTGGGCGCCCTGAAGCTCAGGAACCGTCTGGTGATGGCTCCGCTGACTCGCAGTCGAGCCCCCGGGCGCATCCCCAATGATCTGATGGCGGAGTATTATCGCCAGCGCGCCGGGGCGGGACTGATCCTGACCGAGGCGACCGCCGTGAGCCCTCAGGGTGTGGGCTACGCCGACACTCCCGGCATCTGGAACCACGAGCAGGTCGAAGGGTGGAAGAAGATTACCCGAGCGGTCCACGAAGAGGGCGGCCTGATCGCTCTTCAGCTCTGGCACGTCGGCCGCATTTCGGACCCGGTGTTCCTGGACGGCGAGCTTCCCGTAGCTCCCTCGGCTATCGCGGCCGAAGGGCACGTCAGCCTGCTGCGTCCGCAGCGCCCCTTCGTGACGCCCCGCGCGTTGGAACTCTCGGAGATTCCCGGGGTCATCGAGGCCTACCGGTGGGGCGCTCAACTCGCTCAGGAAGCTGGCTTCGACGCGGTCGAACTGCACGGAGCCAACGGCTATCTCATCGACCAGTTCTTGCAAGACAGCACCAACAAGCGAGAGGACGAGTACGGCGGTTCGATCGAGAACCGAGCTCGTCTAATGCTGGAAGTCACCGACGCTCTGATCTCGGTCTGGGGCGCCGATCGCGTCGGCGTGCATATCGCGCCGCGCGCGGACAGCCACTCGATGGGCGACTCGAACCTGGCCGCTACCTTCGGTCACGTGGCGACCGAACTGGGTAAGCGTAAGCTCGCCTTCCTGTTCGCTCGCGAGAAAGAAGCTCCGGATTCGCTGGGGCCGGCTCTGAAGCAGGCGTTCGGCGGGCCCTACATCCTGAACGAGGGGCTGACCTACGAGACGGCCGAAAAGGCGGTGGCTGAAGGCCGCGCCGACGCGGTGTCGTTCGGTCAGGCGTTCATCGCCAACCCCGATCTGGTCGAGCGCTTCCGCCAGAAGGCCGAACTGAACCCGCCAGTCTACGAGACCTTTTACGCCAAGGGAGCGACGGGCTACACCGACTACCCTCAGCTGATCGCTCGCTAGTCGACTACGTCCCATGTCCTAAGGGGCGAAGCGCTCGGTTGCGGCGCTTCGCCCCTTTGGGCTAGAGTAAAAGCTATGGCAGCTACCAACACCCAGTTCGCCGTCGCGGTTCACATGCTGGCCGCGCTTGGGAACCACCAGAGCGGCTCGTGTTCGTCGACCTACTTGGCCGGAAGCGTGAACGCCACCCCCAGCTTCGTGCGGCGCATCCTGACGATGCTCGTCGACGCCGGTCTGGTCAAGACAACCCGAGGCGCCAACGGCTGCTGCTGTCTGACCCGACCGCCCCAGGAAGTGACCCTGCTCGACATCTACCGGGCGGTGAACCCCCCCAAAGTGTTTGCCCTGCACGACTACCCTAAGCAAGAGCGCTGCTCCATCAGTTGTCGGATGAAGAAAGTGATGGGAGGGGTGCTCGACGAGGCCCAGGAGCAGATGGAAGCCAGCCTGGGGAATCGAACGCTTTCCGACCTGATATCCCAGCTGCAGGCCCAGCCGCTCTCCTCCTAGCCCCTCCTAGCCCTGCCTGGCAAGGTCAGCTTGCGAACGGGGAGTGAGCGGGCATCACGAATTTGGATTCTTCCGCCTCGGCCTCGCTCTCTGCGGCCTCGGGGTTCTGCTCTTGTCGAAGACGCGAGTGCCATTCCGCCGGGTCGACCTTATAGTAGGCTTTAAGCTCTTCGTAAAGTTCGGGCCGCTTATCTCGGAGCTTCTCGGCCTTTTCGAAAAACGTCTCTGTGGCGACGGCGAAGAACTCGGCGGGGTTGGTGGCGCCGTAGTGGTCCATCACGGTGCCTTTCCCTTTTTCGGCCTTATCCTTGAGCCGTTCGAACTCTGGTGCCAGCACCTCCGCCCAACTCGAGTACTGATCGTCATCCTCGAAGACCGGGACGCCGTCGCTGGGCCCGTTCTCCTGGTCCAGTTGGTGAGCAAACTCGTGCATCACCAGGTTTTGCCCGCTCTTGATGTTGCTGGCCGAGTTTTTCACGCTGTTCCAGGATAAGACCACGCTGCCGTGGTCCCACGATTCGCCCAGTCGCCCCTGGTCGTCGCTCTTGATGGTCGGGCCGTCGCGCGCCTCTTTCACCTTGTAGGCTTCCGGGTAGAGAAGAATCGTTCCGACGCCCTTGTAATGGCTAGTGTCTCGGTTGAGGAGAAGGAAGCACGCCAGCGCGGCTACGGTGACCTTCATCTCTTCCGTGACCTCGAGGCCTCCGCAGCCCTCGAAAGTTTTCTCGTCGAGGAAGATCAGGATGTGCCGCTTCAGCTCCTCGGCTAAGTCAGGGGGGAGGAGCGAGTAGTGCCGCACATTTTTCTCTAAAATCCGTTCCCACTCTCGGGGGAAATCCTGGCTTGCCACAACTTCGTGGCGGCGTCGACGAGCGGTGACGGCATAGGCGATGATTCCCATCGCGACGATAGTCCAGATAAAGGCGGTCCCGATTTCCACGATATACTCCGATGAAGTTCTCAGCGCCAGAATAGGCGGGTGAGTCTCCCAGACGTACACTAAAGTGAGCGGTTCAGGCCCACCCTTGGGACTCTATCCGGGATGCTGTCGACTCGCGTACCAGTCGGGGAATTTCGAGGTAAACGCGACGGTAAGAGCCGTGAGGGCGTTAGGGAGAAGTTCGTTCATCAGGCTGGCCTCGCCGATCTTCTCCAGGTTGGCCAGCGAAATCGCCGTCTGAAGCAAGAACGAGGTGCCCCAGACGGCCGTCAGGATCTGATTGATACGCAAGAACACAGGAGAGCTTTGATGCTCCACGGGAACTGAATCGCGGGCGTACTGCAAGGTGAACGGAACGCCGAACAGGAGCGAGCCGTAAGCCGTCAGCGTCAGGGCAAGACCGCTGGCAAGAAATCCGTAGCGGGCAACGGCTTCCCGCTCGCCCAGGCCAATGGCCAGCAGTAGCGACAGAAAGAACAGCAACGTGACCCAGTCCAGGATTTTTCGTTGCGCCAATCCGCGGCGGCCGGTGATGACAAACGAAACCAGCGCCAGGAGCGTCCCCATCAGCACGTGCTGAGGGTCGGAAAAGACGAAGTAGAGGATCCAGGGTAAGAACCCGAGCAGGATGCCTATCATCAGTTCCTGGTTCCCCGCCCGTCGGCGAGTTCTACGATTCGGTCATCGATTGGCTCAGAGGGTGTTTTTTCGGCTTCGGACATGACGGCGAGATTCTCCAACAGTCCTGGCCGTCCTCGCCGCTTCCTAATCCACCGTGTAGGATTCGTCCTGGTCGATCGACGAGAGGGTCCAGTCGAATTCGCCCGAGGTGATCTTGGCCTGGCAGTACTCACACACCCCGGCCTGGCTGATCTGCAGGGGCGCTCCGCAGTTGGGACAGCCCGAGATGTCGGTCTTGACCGGACCGCTCTTCCCTCCAACCCTCCGGATGAAGGTCCAGTACTCACTGAAACGTCTGGAGGTGTGAGGGTCCCCGGAAACCACCTGGCCGGCGCTGTTCACCGTGACGTCGATCATCGAGGCGAAGATGCGCAGGGTGATGATGTCGTAGAAGGCGTCGTGGTCGTAGCGGCACGCCTCCATTCGCTCGATTTGGATATTGCTCAGGCTGTTCTTCAGCCCCTCGGCCTTGTAGCGCTCGATCCAGAAGCGATGGGTGTCGTACAGAGTGTCGGTCTCGAAGGGGCGGGCCTGCTCGAAGTCCCCGTCGCTCCAGGCCTTCTGTAGCGCCATGAAGATGCCATGAGCGCGCTGAGTGAAGTCGCCCCAGACGAAGTCGGGACGGCGTGCCATAAAGGCGCGCCGGTCCGCGTCGAAGCTGTCGGGGTAGACGGTAAAGCTGTCGGTTCCGGCCTCGACCCCGCCAGGCTGAAGGTTCAGCGGAGGCTTGGGCACGACTTCGACCACCTCGCGGTTCTCGACCATCCAGTTGAAGGCGCCGTTGTTGACGATCTTGTCGCAGTAAGGGCACTGGCCCTGCGGCGACATTTCGCCCGAGTTCCCGCAGTTGGGGCAGCCCAGGTTCAGCAAGCTCTCGGGGTCTTTGGAGAGGACCCCGGAGCGTCGGCGCAAGGTCCAGCGCTCGACCGTGTAGCTTTCCTGAGTTTCATTGCCGTAGGTGGCTTCGAACTCTAGCTCGATGGTATCGCTTCCGCTTCCCATAGCGCGGCGAGGCGGCAGGTAGCGAGAGGCGCCGACCACCACGTCCTTGACGGGGACGGCGGCGGAGAGCTGTTTGAGGATGCTGGGGGAGAAGTAGCCCCGCAGCGAGGCCATGTCGGTTCCCCGCGCGTTGTGCAGCCGGGAGAACAGCAGGTGAGCAAACGCCCGGAAGGCCGGTTCGGAGAAGTTGGGGTCGCGAGATTTGACCAGGGTCAGAGGCGAGACCCTGGGCGCGGTCGGAGTGAGGTTGACCGACAGCTTGCGGGGTCCGGAGCCGTCGCCGGCGACGTTCAGCAGACTCACCAATTGGTCCAGGCCGGCGGCGCGTAGAAGCTTGCTCAGAACCATGATGGTCAACACGGGGCCGCCAACGAAGAGCAACAGCATGAACAACATGACGATGATCGCCATGAAGGAGACGGCGCCCGTAGAGGAGCCCCCACCGGAATAGCTGCTGGAGGAGCCGTAGGAGCGGCCGGACGACCCCGAGGAGTAGCTTCGAGAGCTACTAGAGCTGGAGTAGCTGCGCGACGAGGACGACGAACTGCGCGACGACGACGAGCTCCGGCTGCTGGAGTAGCTTTGACCACCGCCCAGACGAGCCCAACTGGGGCTCAGTAGGACTAGCGAGAGCAGCAGAATGAAGAGTGGGGTGAAGCGTTTCATGAGACCCTCCGTACGGCGTTGGAAAGTTCGTCGCGGTCATCGTCTTGTCGGGGCAACCGATCGGCCAGCAGCGCCGCGCAGGGTTCCAGAGCCGCGATAAGCGTGCTCAGGCGCTGCTCTCGAGGAGCTTTGCCGACCTGGTCGACCACGGCGTTCCAATGAGCGTCGGGGATGACAGCCTGCACTCCGTAGTCGGCCAGGATCTGGGCCTCCCCCTCGCGCTCGGAGAGATAGACCAGGATTCCGCTGCGGTCTTTAGTGGCGCTGACGTGCTCCTGGACGAAGGCAGAGCGAGCTGCGGCCAGGACCTGTCGGCGAGCGCGAGCTCGTGGCAGCCAGTGGCGATAGCCTGAGTAGCGAGCGAGAAGTCCACCGAGGAAGAAGGCGAGGAGAACGGCTGGGAGCAGGCTCCAGTCAGGGAAAACAAAGGGGGAGAAGATAAGCCCTCCCATCGTCAACCAGGAGGCCGCTGCCGCAGGCGCGAGGTCGAAATCTCCGTAGCTGCCCGACTGCTCTGCAACCGCGAAAACGATTTCGGCCGAGCTGTTGGCTTCGAGCTGGCCGACCAGCAATTCTAGCGCCTTACTCTCTTTATCGGTAACTTTCATGAGGGATTCTTTCCTCTATAGGAAAGCGATCCTGCTTTTAGGAAAGTTTATGAAGCGGTTGGGATCAGTATTTCCGCTTCGAAGAGTCGACCTCATCGGCCCAGGCTAGAATCCCTCCGCTCAGGTTACGCACCTGGAGAAATCCGCTGTCCTGCAAGAGCGTGACGGCTCGAGCGCTGCGGCCTCCGGACTTGCAGTGGACGACGATGTCGCCTTTCGGGTCGAGTTCTTGAAGACGGTTGGGAAGGTCGGAGAGCGGAATCAACCGCGCTCCATATTCGTCGAGGTTGGCGATTTGCCACTCGTAGGGGTCGCGAACATCGAGGAGCGTTGGTCTTCGACCCTCAAGCCACTGCTGGGCAAACTCGATCGCCGAGACCTGGGCGAGGGGGGTCGCATCCGCAGGCGTCAGTCCGCAGAACGAATCATAATCGACCAGGCCGTGCTGGCTCGGAGCCAGACCACAGATAGGGCAGTCGGGATTCGGAGCCAGTTGCATCTCTCGAAAACGCATCCCCAGCGCATCGAACAGCAGCAGCCGACTGCGCAGAGTCTTACCTACGCCCAGGATGAGCTTCAGGACTTCGGTGGCCTGCAGAGAGCCGACCACTCCGGGTAGGACTCCAATCACACCTCCTTCGGCGCAGGACGGAACCGTCCCGGGAGGCGGCGGGTCGGGGTAGAGGCAGCGGTAGCACGGAGAGCCTTCGGCCGGGTGGAAGACCGAGACCTGGCCTTCGAAGCGAAAGATCGAGCCGTACACGTTTGGCTTCTTCAGCAAAACGCAGGCGTCGTTCACCAGATATCGGGTGGGGAAGTTGTCGGTTCCATCCACGATGACATCGTAGTTCGCCAGGATCTCCATAGCGTTGCTCGCGGTCAGTCGGGTCTCGTGGATCTCGAGGTGGACGTGGGGGTTGATGTCGCTCAGGCGGTCCCTGGCCGAATCGACCTTGGGTCGACCGACGTCCTTGCTGCCGTGCAAGATCTGGCGTTGCAAGTTGCTGGCGTCGACCACGTCGAAATCCACCAGGCCCAGCGTCCCCACACCGGCGGCGGCCAGGTACAGGCCCAGCGGGCTGCCCAGCCCTCCGGTTCCTATCAAGAGGACCCGGGCGGCTTTCAGTTGGCTCTGCCCTTCGACTCCAACCTCATTCAGGGTCAGGTGGCGGGCATAGCGGGACAGTTCCTCGGGGGACAGGGACGGGGCAGGTGGAGAAGTCACCCTCAGGGATACTTCTCTGCTTCCGTGGGGGCCTGCCGGAGTCTACAGGGCAGGGGGAGTGTACAGGTAGAGGCTGTTGGGGCCGTCGCCGGCCGTGAAGGGCGAGCCGGGGATCTGTTGCAGGGTCTCGGCGTCGTAGACGGTCAGGGTGTCCGAGTCGAAGTTCGAGGTGATGATGTGGTCGTTCTCGGCATCATAAGCGACACTGACCGGACCCTCTTCCGTTGGCAGGGTCTGCAATAGCGCTATGGGAGTGCCGGTTTCCGCGAGGGTAAAGACCTGCACGGCCGACCCGGTGTAGTTGGTGGCGTAGAGCCGGTTTCGGCCCAGGTCGAGCGCCAGGGAACTGGGCCCCTGCCCCGAGGCGACTCTGCCGATTTCCACCGGCGGCTCCTGGGCGGCGTCAAGCACGACCACGCTGTCGTTTCCGGTGGTGATAAAGTCGATGTTGCCCACGTAGAGATAGTCGTAGCTGGGATGGTAAGCCAGGCCATCGCACAGTTCGTCGGTGCTCCCGCTGGGATCGGCGGCGGTGTTGACGATGTAGAGCAGAGTTCGTGTGGCGGCGTCGATGACGGCGACGTTCGGGCTGCCCACGGTGCTCTGAGAAACATACAGCCGGTTGCCGGTGTCGTTCATCTCCATGGTGGCCATACCGACCAGAGCAGGGTCGGCGACGGGGGAGCCCGAGAGTCCGGTCAGGGTCGAGGCCGCCAGAGCCACGATATTGTTGAACTCGCTGAGGCTGGAAACCCAGACCGTGTCGTTGGTCTCGTCGTAGAGAAGGGCTAGAGAGCCTGGATCGACCACGGGAGCCGTGCTCTGCGGGGCGGCTTCGAGGTCGTCCGCGTCAAACGAAAGGACCGTTCCGTCCAGCAGCGAGACCAGCACCCGGCCGCGCTGGGTGTCGTAGGAAAGCCCGCGAGGATCCTCGCCAGCGGGCACGCGTTCGACCAGTTCGAAGGTTTCGGGGTCGTAGACGGCCAGGCTGTCGCCCTCGCTTTCCGTCACGTAGAGCAGCGAGGTCGGCGCCGGGTTGGGCGGCGGGACAAAGGGGAACGGCGTTCCCGTGCCGGGTCCGACATCGGGCCGGGCCGGCCGAGCGGCGCCCTGGCTAAAATCGTAGCTTCGCAGGTCGGCCCCGTCGCCGCCGCTAGAGCTGCCGCATCCCGCAAGCAGCAAGCCCCCCAAACAGAAGGCAACAATCCCTGATCTCTGACGCTGTGACATCTTCACGAGCCCCCCTCGAAAGTCTAAGTCGAGCCTTCTCGGAAGCTTAAAGATCCCCTCGGCAAGGTTCGCGTTTGCCGCCTAGGGATTCGCGTAGTGTTGCCGCTAGAAGCGTAAGGAGGCGTGACCACCGGAACTGCGATGGTCACGCCCCTGCGAAAGGACGAATCGAGGCCTGGTTGGTCTCGGTCCGGCCAGTGATCAAGATGTCGTTATTCCAGCTAACTCTCTGCGGGACTCCGGCGTCGAGGCGGGAAGCCGATACTGCTCGGGCACGAGCCGCGTCTGCTGTCTCGCACGCACCAAGCCCATCAAGCCCAGGCCCAGAGTGAAGGCGGCTACCGCAGTCGCTGCCGGATGGAGGGCGGCTGTGGTGTACAGGCTGCGCTTCATCACGTGGCCGTCGTAATTGCCGCGTTCCAACAGTCGCTCGCTCGGTCGATAAAGAGCGTGCTCGTGCTCGCTCGCGGGGCTATCTTTCTTCTGTAGTTCCGTGAACGCTCGGGACTCCATAACTTTGTCTGTCAGGCCTGGCATGAACTGCTCGGTCTTCGAGAGGATTTTGCCTCCACCCCCGATGACGATATCACGCTTCGGGTTCTCAGCGACGTGTAGGATGGCGTCGGCTACGAGGTCAGGGGAGTAGACAGGGGGCGGCAGCTGGAACTCTTTGCCGGTAAAGTTCTTGGCGTTGAGCGAGAACGGGGTGTCCATCGCGGACGGTTGGATTAGCGTCACGGATATCGGGCTGCTGTCTTCCTCTAACTCCATTCGCAGAGCGTCCGTGAACCCTTTGACGGCGAACTTCGAGGTAGAGTACATGCCCTGAGGATGCGCCACGCGCTCGGAAACGACGCTGCCCAGATTGATCAATGCGCCGCCTCGGCTCTTCAGAACTTTGATCGCCTCGAGCGAGCCGTAGACGATGCCCCAGAAGTTCGTGTCGAAGAGGCGGTGGTTGTCTTCCATCGGGGTTTCTTCAATGCGGCCGATGATGCTGATGCCGGCGTTGTTGACCCAGGTATCGAATCCGCCGAACCGCTCCTGCGCGACCTTACTGATGTTTCGGACGTCGTCTTCACGTCCGACATCGGCCGTCACCGCGACGGCCTCTCCACCTTCAGCCGTGATCTCGGCCACGAGCTGCTCGAGAGCTTGGCCGCTGCGGGCGGCCAGGACAAGTTTAGCGCCCTTTTGCGCCATTTTGCGAGCAGTGATCAGGCCGATCCCTGACGAGGCCCCGGTGATTACAACCACCTGCTCGGAAATTTTCTTGAGTTTCATGACTATCATCCTTCCATGTGCCGAACGACCCCAGCTTTACTTTAAGGTGTGTCCGGGGTGGGATGAGCCTTCGATAAGGTAGGAAGGGGGGAGGAGGTTGAGGGTACCCCCTCTCCTGCTCCAGGCTATCTCCCAGAGGTCGGCCGTTAGACGGAGTGGTCGCAGTGCGAGTCAATGCGGAGAGAGTCGCCTGGTTCGATATCAAAGGCATACTTCGAGGGAGGCGACTCATCGAAGCCTGTCCCGCGAGGAACGCCCGACAGGAAACTCGCCAAGGCCAGCGCGGTGAACCCGAAGACAAGGCTCGGAGGAAAAGGGGAGACGACGGTAGCGCCGCTTCCCCGGCGCGGACCTTCGGTCCGGACCCCGACTTGCGCGGCGGTTCGGCTCGCCGCCTGGGCGAGGAGTAGCGAGAGG
>JAEXNA010000201.1 GCA_023447635.1 Vulcanimicrobiota bacterium
CCCCTCCGCCAGCCCCGCTGAAGGTCTCACCCAGCAGGGGGAGGAAAATCCCATCACTGTCGCAGTCCGACGGTATCTCTAAGAATTCGAGGAAAGCATCGTGACATCTGCAACCGCGGCCAAGAAAAAGACTCCCGGGGGGTTGAACAAGGAGACCCTGCTGTGGGCTCTCAAGACCATGTACCAATCCCGCCGGGCTGATGACCGCGAGATGCTGATGAAGACCCAGAACAAGGTGTTCTTCCAGATCTCCGGCGCCGGCCACGAGTGCATCCAGGTCGCCGCCTCCATGAACCTCAAGGCCGGCCACGACTGGTTCTTCCCTTACTACCGCGACCGCGCGCTCTGCCTGGGTCTGGGCTACACCCTGACCGAGATGTTCCAGGGCTCGATCGGCGCCGAAGCCGACCCTGCCTCGGCCGGACGCCAGATGCCGTCGCACTGGGGCCACAAGAAACTCAACATCGTCTCCTCTTCCTCTCCCACCGGAACTCAGTTCCTGCAGGCGCTGGGCTGCGCCGAAGCCGGTCAGTACATCGAGTCGCGCAAAGCCGAACTACCGGAACTTGCCAGCAGCAAAGATGAAGTGACCCTGGTCTGCACCGGCGACGGCACCACCTCGCAGGGCGAGTTCTGGGAGGCCGTCAATACTGCTTGCACCCAGAAAGCGCCCGTCATCTTCCTGGTCGAGGACAACGGCTACGCCATTTCCGTCCCGGTCGAAGCGCAAACCGCTGGCGGCAGCATCAGCGGCCTGCTCAAAGGCTGGCCCAACCTGCTGGTGGTCGAGACCGACGGCTGCGATCTGGACGCCAGCAACAAGGCGTTTGCCGAAGCCGTGGCTTACTGCCGCGAGCGTAAAGGCCCCGCCCTGGTGCACGCCCACGTGATCCGACCCTATTCCCACTCCATGTCCGATGACGAAGCCGCCTACCGTCCTCAGGCCGAGCGCGACAAAGAAGGCGAGCGCGACCCGATCACTCTGCTGGGCAACCGCCTGGTCGCCGAAGGCCACCTGAGCGAGGGCGACCTGGACAAGCTGAAAGAAGAGTGGAATCAGGAGGTGATCGACGCCTCGATCCAGGCCGAAGAGTCGCCTCAACCCGCCCACGCGACGGTCTTCGAGAACGTCTACTCGCCTGACGTCGACCCTACCAGCGCGGACTTCGACAGTCCCGCCCAGCCCAGCGGCAATCCGGTCACCATGGTCGACCTGATCAACCGCTGCCTGAAAGACGAGATGCGCCGCGACGTGCGCATCCGCGTCTTCGGCGAAGACGTGGCCGACGCCACTCGCGTCACGGTTCTCGGCGAATGCAAAGGTAAAGGTGGAGTGTTCAAGCTGACCCACGGCCTGCAGAGCGAGCACGGCGCCGACCGCTGCTTCAACTCTCCCCTGGCCGAGGCCAACATCGTGGGCCGCGCCATCGGGATGGCCGTACGCGGCCTGAAACCGGTGGTCGAGATCCAGTTCTTCGATTACATCTGGCCGGCGTTCCACCAGCTGCGCAACGAGTTGGCCACCATGCGCTGGCGCTCGGGCGGCGCCTTCAAGTGCCCCATCGTGGTGCGCGTGCCGATCGGCGGCTACCTGCGCGGCGGCGGTCCTTATCACAGCCAGTCGGGCGAGGTGCTGTTCACTCACACCCCGGGTGTCCGCGTGGTCTTCCCCTCCAACGCTGAAGACGCCAACGGTCTGCTGCGCACTGCGATCCGCAGCGACGACCCGGTGATGGTGCTCGAGCACAAACATCTGTACCGTCAGACCCACAACAAAGGCGTCAACCCCGGCCCCGACTACAGCATCCCGTTCGGCAAAGCGTCGGTGGTGCGCGAAGGTAGCGACCTGACCGTGATCACCTACGGCGCGCTGGTCTTCCGCTGCGAGCAGGCGGCCCGGGAGATCGAGAAGGAGAGCGGTCACAAGGTCGAGATCCTCGATCTGCGCAGCCTCTCCCCTTACGACTGGGATGCTATCGCGGCCTCGGTCAAGAAGACGTCGAAGGCTATCGTGGCTCATGAAGACTGCATCTCCTGGGGCTACGGCGCCGAGATCGCCAGCCGCATCGCCGACGAACTGTTCGAGTGGCTGGACGGCCCGGTACGCCGCATCGGCGCTACCGACACCTTCGTCGGCTACGCTCCTCAGCTTGAAGAGGCGACGCTGCCCACTCCGGCCTCGATCGCTGCCGAGATGAGAAAGCTGCTGGACTACTAAGCGATGAAGCGTCTGCGGATCCCTGGAGCTCTTCTCGGTGCGCTGATGCTGCTCTCCGCCTGCTCGGCCAAACAGCCAGCGGCGGGGGCGCCGTCGCCGCTTCCCACAGCCTCGGTCACGGCGCCGGCTTCGCCCACAGCCCAGGCCCCGGCCGTCCTGTTCGACGGCCGCGAGCCTCTCAAAATGGCCAAAGCCACCCCGGAGGAGACCGCTCTGGTCACCGCCGAGGTGAAGACGCGCGCCTCCGAGGCGTTTCTCAAGAAACGTCTCGAAGGTCTGGGAGACGGCCCGTTCGAGGAGCAGTTCCAGCTGATCGGTACGGCCGAGGGGTCGTTCTCCCGCGATAAGGCCAGTCAGAAGGCCGTTCTCTACCGCTACTCCTACACCAACGGCGTGGTCGTGCTCGAGGGCGACAAAGTGGTGGCTCACTACAGCGGCGATCCGGGCGACTACGCGCTCTATCAGGCCATCGCCTCGGCTCCCGACCTCAACGGCAACGGCCGTTCGGAGTTGGTCCTGCTACGCAATGTAGAGGACACGGCCGAGATCTTCGCCTACCTCTTCGACGGCCAGGGTCCGGGCCTGGTGTTCATGGGCGCCAGCACGGTGTTCGACAGCAACGTTCGCCCCGGAGAGGACCCTCCGGCCGAGGAGAAGGACACCGCTTATCTGGCCACCGGCACCGCCGGGATGAACCTCTCGCGAGAGACCTTCGAGAAGGTTGGCAACGGCGGCTGGACCTCCAAAGGGCCGAGCCAGAGCTTCACTCTCGATAAAGAGGCCAGTCTGCTCCCCACCCTCACCAGGATCGACGACAGCGCCAAGGCAGAGGCCACTCCCACCGTCTCCCCCTCCACCTTCGGAGGCGGGCTTCCCGCCTTCCAGGAGGGTGACGACTATAAGAGCAAAGTTCGCGTGGCGCTGTTCGAAGCAGGCTGGGACCCGGCCCGCAGCCCTGAGGGCGACGAGAACTGCGCGGGCGGCGGCGCCTACTGCCAGGAGTACCCGGAACTCGAGGCCGGCCCCTCTTCGGGAGCCGCCAACGCGATCTTCCGCTGGCAGCGCGACGGCAAGATCCTCAAGGTGTTCACCGTCGGCGAACCTCCCGTCTTCCAGCGCATCGAAGAGTAGCGCTAGCGGGGCCGGACGCCCAGAAAGGCCGGCACGGGAGCGAGCCCTGGAACCTCGGATGAGCGACGCTTGGTGCCCATGCTGAACTGGGTCGAACTTCCCCCGTCAAAGTTCAGCGCCCGCCAAGCGGCCAGTCCGCCCTGGTCGACCGGCGCGCTGAGCAAGGCCGGAAGCTCCGCCAGGGTGGTCAGCGAGGTTACTCCCATCGTCCACAGGGTCACTCGACCCTGCGCGTCGACCGACACCCCGCTGCGGGCGGCCAGCGCCTTCCCCTCTAACCCCGGGATCGGCTGCCCCTCCCAAACCAGACGAGGGCCCGCCTGAAACAGCACCGGTACGCCCCTGGGCCTGGCCTCGTCCCGGCCCTTGATGCCGGCCCTCCGCCCGTCCCAGAAGAAGAGCCCGCCGAACACTCCACCGTCGGCCACCTGGCTGTTGATCACGTGGCCCAGGCGCTCGTGGTAGCCCAGAACTTGATCGTCGTGGTCAAAGTAAGAGCAGTTGATCACCGCTGTCTGGGCAAAGGCGGTGCGCATCTCCGGGGCCCGCGCGGTGCGGCCTTTCCCCTTCCGGTCGGAGGCCAGCAGCAGCGAGAAACGAACCTGGGCAGGGTCGCAGCGAAGCTGTTGCATGATCAGCGGGCGGGGGCGCTGGAGCGTGACCTGGCGGTATTCCATACCCGGGCCGACCGTCTCGAAGGCGGGTACGGCCCAGCCGGGAGCAGCGGCCGCGAGAAGGAGTAGGCAAAGCAGCATGAAGCGACAGGTCAAAGTCATACGGGATCCCGTTCACGGAGACATGGAGTTTCCCTCGGAACTGGTGCGTCTGATGGACACCCGCGAGTTCCAGCGGATGCGCGGGGTGCGCCAGTTGGGCACCGCCAGTTTTGTCTATCCGGGGGCCGTACACACCCGCTTCGACCACAGTCTGGGCACCTGCTGGCTGGCCGGCAAACTGCTGGACATGCTGGGGCCGCGCCAGACCCATCAGGAGCGTCTGGCCGTGCTGGCCTGGGCGCTGCTGCACGACGTGACCCACATCCCGTTTGGCCACACCTTAGAAGACGAGCGCCGAGTTTTCGAGCGTCACGACACGCCTGCTCGGGTGCAGAAGGCGTTCCCTCAGGGCGAACTGGGGGCGGCGCTGAGCTCGCTGAAGCTGCTCGATCCGCTGCTGGAGATCGCGCTTTCGCCGGAGCGCTGGGAGCATCAGATCACGGCGGGCGCCGTGGCCGCCGATCTGCTGGACTATCTAGCTAGAGACGCTTTCTTCTGCGGTCTCTCGCAGCGCTATGACGCGCGCATCTTCGCCCTGTTCGGGCTGGAGAAGGGGCGGCTGTACCTGGATGCTCAGCGCGGCGGAGTGCTGCGCCAGGATGCGCTGTCCGAGATCATTCATCTCTTGCGCCTGCGCTACTTCTTGTCCGAGCGGGTCTACTTTCACCACACCAAGACGATCTCTGGGGCGATGGTCAGTCGAGCGGTGGAGCAGGCCGTCGGGCAGGGGCTGACCTTCGAAGAGATCGCCAGCCAGACCGATGAGGGGCTGCTCTCGCTGCTCGAGCGTCGTTTCGCCGGCGAGGCCACGGTGGCCCAACTGATGAACAGTCTGCGCTCGCGTCGGCTATACAAACGGGTCTTCTTGCTGACGGCCGAACTGCCCCAGGAGCGGCGCGAGCATTTCGTGCAGCTGTACCACCACGACGCCCGGCGACGAGCCCAGGCCGAGGCGGATCTAGCGCGCCAGTGCCGGCTGAAGCCGGAGCATCTGATCGTGTACTGCCCGGCGCTGAAGATGCAGTTGAAAGAGGGTAAGCTTCCGGTCAAGGTCGACGATGGCGCGCCGCGCAGCTTGAACGAATTGCCGGTCGACGAGATCGGGATTTTGAAAGAGCGGCACCGGCTGCTCTGGCGTTTCTACGTGTTCCTGAGTCCGGACAAGATGAACCGCGCCGAAGCTGTAGCCAAGGCGTGTGAAGTCTATTTCGGCGAATCCAACCATCTGCCGCGCTTTCGCAGCGGGCAGCTGTTCCTGGGGGTCTAGGTGGAAGCTTCCGAGGGCGTGATCGCGCCTAACGCACCCGGTTACCGTCGCTGGTTGGCCAGGGAGAAGCATCGCGACTATCGTAACGCGGTGCTGGTTCAGGTGCTGATGATGGGTAGCGAACTGCTGCTCGAAGACACCATGCAGCTGATGGGCTGGCCGCTTTCGCTGGGGTTCCTGAAGTTTTTCTTCTACGCGCTCTCGGGTCTCTATCTGCTGCTGCTGTGGGACATGCTGCGCAACTTTACCCTGCGTCGCTGGCTGACCAACGGGGTTCTGGGGACGCTGATCGTGGCGTTCTGCAGCCTGTTCGTCGTCGACGTGGTGCTGGGCGGTGGTGAACACCAGCACGGGCAGATGCGCTTCTTCTGCCACCTGGCGTTTCTGCTGGTGCAGGTGGTCGTGATCGGCTTTGCCCTGCGCGATCTGTTCCAGGGTTCGCGGCGGGACGAGGACAAGCTTTGGGGGTCGGCTTGCCTGTTCTTCATGTCGGGCTTTGCCTTCGCCGGGCTGTTCTTTTGTGTGCTGATCAAAGACCCGCTGGCGTTCGGAGCGCCGCTTCCCGATACCCACTGGGGGCTGTTCGAGTCGCTCTACCTGAGCATGACGGCGCTCATCGGGCTGGACAACAACGCCTATCAGGACTGCAGTCGCCTGGTCCGCAACATCTGCCTGATGGAAGGGGCCTGGAGCCAGCTTTACATGGTGCTGCTGATCGGCCGGGTCATGTCGGGAGAGGTGTTGGAGGCTCCGGAGGCCCCGGTGAAGGGGACGCCTGAGGTGGAGTCTGCCGCGCCTGCGGGTCCGGGTGAGTCGTCCGAGGGTTGAGGTCGCCGAGGTCTTCGTCTTCCGACCAGGTGGCAACGGCGAACGCTACTCTCAGTGGAGGTTTGTGGGACAAGGAGGGGCCGGTTAGAGGGGGAAAGCTGGGCTTTTCAGGAGGTTTCGTCGCGATGACTCATCCCTATCGGCCCTGGGCGGCCTGTATTACGGCTCTGGCCCTTGTTTGCACTCTGACCCTGGTAAGCTGTGGGGACGACGACGGCGATTTCCTGGTTGGCGGACCTGGCCCGGCGAGCAGCGCTCTGGGCTTTGGAGGCCTCTCGTTCCAGTTTTTCCAGGCGCAGGCCGCTCTGGTGTCGTCGCAGGCGCAGACCCTGGAGTTCGAGTTCTTTAACGCTCAGGACGAATCGCTGAAGACGGTCACGGTGGCCTACAGCGCGTCGGTCACGATCAGCGAGGTTCCGACCGCAGCCACGGAGGTCGAGATCACGATCTACGACGACTACGGCGCGCCTCTGCAGACGCTGGTCGACGAGGTCGCGGTGGTGCCTGGTGCGGTGACGGCGGTCGACCTTAGCGACGCCGCTTCGGCTCCCGTCGAACTCGAATCGCTGACCGTGGCACCAACGCAACTGACGCTGGATCTGCTCTCGCCGGTCGACAGCACGGAACAGCTGTCCTTGACCGCGCTGTTTGGCAACGGGTCGACGGTGGCTCTCGAGCCCGAGGCGGCGACCTATCAGGTTCGCCCCGACGGGGTGGTCAGCGTGGACAAGCACGGTGTGGTCCGCCCGCTGGGCGTCGGCACCGCGACGGTGGTGGTAATCCTCGACGTCGAGGGCGTTCGCCGAACGGCGACAGTCAGCGTGGAGGTCGTGGGCGAAACGGCTGGAGGGTCGACGGGCTACGACGACTAGCAGGCGATGTTGACGGCGCGGACGGCGTTAACCTGGCGCCAGCGACAACTTGCTCGTCTCCCCACCGCAACGTCGACAAAAAGGAAAGGCCCCGCTTTGCAGCGGAGCCTTTGCCTATCGAGATTGAGTTGGCTTTAGGGGACGATCGGGCGTAGTGGCGAGACGCCGGCTATTTGGCGCTCTTCGAGAGTCTCGCTACGAGCCTGGCGGAAAGCCGTCAGAGCCGCCTCTTCGGCCGTCACGGCAACCTTGCTAGCTTCCGCTTTGCGCTTCTGCAGTTCGAGTTCGACCGCGTCTTTGGCCTGGCTGATCGCCTGCTGCGCTGACTCCTTGCTGGTTTCCAACAGGCGGTCGCGCGTCGGTCCGAGCAGTTCGTCTTCCCGACGGGTTGCGGGAAGCAGCACTCCGAGCAGCAGTCCGGCTCCCAGGGCGGCAGCGCCCAGCAGCAAGGGATGCTGGTGGTTCAGGCGGCGAACACGTCGCACCGTACGGCGCTGGGCTCGCAGCAGTTTGGGATTCTTGGCCAGCGTCTGGTTCAAGCGCGAGGGCTCTTCTCCACGGGGATGTACCAGGCGAAGTTGAGCGGACTCTCGCTCGGCCATCGAGATCAGCACGCCGATCCCCATTCCCGCCAGTAAGAACGGCAGCGGGTTCTGCTGGAAGTAGCCCGAGGCTTGCTGGCCCAGGTCCTCGACCCGACCGCTGGCCTGGTCGGCCAGTTCTTTGACCTTGGCCTCGACCCGCTCGGTGCTCTCCTGGATGACCTGTCGGGCCGCGTCGGCCAGATGCTCGGGCTCGATCTTAGCTTTCAGGGCCTCGGTGGTACGCTCGATCTCGGCCCGGGACCGGGCCATGTCGCGTTCGATTTCGGCTATAGATTTCTCTTGCTCGCTCATGGCGTCAACTGCTCCTTCAAGTGGTATCCGTTAGTTTTCAGGCTGTCCTTGGTGTGCTCGAGTCCGGGCACTTCCGTCTTCAGCCGTTTGGCGCCCATCTGCATGGCCAGCGCGCCGACTACGATGGTCAGGGCGCCGACGATGCCCGAGGCGGCCCAGAGCGGCATGATGGTGCTCAGTCCGAACATTCCGGCCATCAGCAAGAAGAACAGTCCGGCGTAGACCAGCGCGCCGCCGGCAGCAAGAGCCGCTCCATCGGATGCGGCCTCTTTGGCCGTCTGCTTGAGTTCGATCTTGGCAAGGGCGACTTCGTCTTTGGCCAGGTTAGAAAGTTCCCCCGCCAGACGGCCTAGCAGGCTGGGGATGTCGTGTTTAATAAGATCCATGGTGGCTCACCATCGGGGGGGTCAGGGTTTGCTGTTCCAGAGACGCCGACTGGGGGGTCAGGTCTTCATCGAGCAGATTGATGTCGTAGTCAGGCAGCTCCACGTCCGGCTCTTCGATCGGGCGATGCTCGGTCGAAGAGAAAAAGCGACCGGCTGCGAAGCCCAGAGCAAAGATGCCAGAGTAGAAAAGCACCGGGCTTTGCAGCGACAGGCGTCGCAGGGCCGGGCCGACTTCTTCGATGGAGTGGTTTTCGATGAACTTGCCCGCCGAGGCGACGGCGTCAGCGACGCGCTCCATCTGGGGGGCCAGGGTAGGGTTATCCATCTCCTGCGTGGTGCGCAGCAGCGCTTCGTTCACCGAGCGCAGCGAGTGAGCCAGATCGGCTTTCTGAATCTCGACTTGCTCGAAGGCTGCGGACTTGACACTGTCTAGGGCACGCGTGGCTTCTATAGCCATGGTGTCCTTGACCTGGACGGCCTGTTCACGGGCCGCCTGAAGGACTTCTTTGGTGGCGCTGTGGTCCACACTCAGAGAGTCCATATCGTTAAGGTTTTGCATGACGTTCCTCCTATATCGTGCCCATGGGGGCTCTGTAGGACTATCATGCGGGAGCGAGCCAACCGCGAAGCCACCACCCCGGCGACGTTCAAGCCACCCGAGAGTATAGGTGCGGCGTCAGGACTGGGAGTCCACCAACGCTCACTCCGAGTGGAACGGCAAGGCGTTGCTGTGGCGAGAGTGGCAAGTTTGCACGTCTCCCGGGCGCAACGCGACGGCTAAAACGCCTCTAGTCTGCGGGCTGGTCGGGGTTGGGGAATTGGACTTTGCAGGAGCCGCCGTAGGGCACGCCGCGATGGCTGGCCACCCATCCGTAGGCGACGTCGGCCAGCTGATGATGGCCGGGAAGCAGGCGAAAGAGAAACACCAGCGGCGCGGTCAGGGGCAGCAGGCTCGCCAACCCTAAAATCCCCTCGCCGCGCGACAGCACCTGCCCCTGGGGGGTGATCAGGTGCGACGACGCCATCTTCTCGTCGTAGCTCAGATGGCCAAGATCGATCTCGGCGGGGTCCGAATTCAGGGGCAAGAACGACACCTGACCCCTCCAATCCAGGGCCGTCCCCAGCCGCTTGAGCGAATTGCACATGCGGCAATCGGAATCCCAGTAGAAGCGATAACCGACGGGGAGGCGCTGGCTCATGGTGTTACTGCGCCGGGGGGACGTAGCCTTCGGGCGGCTTGGCCGTGTCCTGGAACAGGAACGCCTCGATCTGGTCGAAGAAAATCTTGTTGGTCGACTCGTCCATCAGGTCCAGACGAAGCTCGTTGGTGACCATGATGAAGTGCTCCTCGAACATCTTCCAGGCCTCGGCCGAAACGTTCGCATGGATCTTCTTGCCCATCTCTCCGGGGATCGGAGGGCGCTCGAGCGCGGGAAGCTCTTGTTTGAGTTTGACGCACTGCACCGTGGTCTGCTGGTCGCTCATCGTAATAGGTACCTCACCTTTCAAAACCCGCTTCTCTTAGTCCAGCCAGGAGGCCTGCACCCGCCCCTGTTGCTGCAGTTCGGTAAAGATCCGGCGCTCGCGTCGGCGCCGTCCGGTCAGTAGCGTCGACCAGTGATCGCTTGCCATCGGCAGCACCCAAACCGTGTAAAAACCAGCCCGATTTCCGCCCAGAATGTCCGAATAGATCTGGTCACCCACCATCACGCACTCGGACGGTCGAGCCCCCAGCGCCTTCAGCGCCTGACGGAAGGTCCCGCCCAGCGGCTTGCGGTTCCAGAAGAACCCGGGGATCACGTGCTGAATTTCGAGTTCCCGAGCCAGACGCTGCAGACGCCGCAAGCGGTGGCCGGGGAAGATCACGTTCGAGATCAGGCAGATATCCTGCACCTGGCCGCTCTCTCGCAGCGCCTTGAGCTTGGCGATGATCGAGGCCTCTAACACCTGTCCCTTCTGGGGCAGCAGGGTGTTGTCCAGATCCAGGCAGAGGAAACGCCGACCCTCGGCCAGCGCCACGGAAAAGTCGATCTCCTCGAAACGGCGAGCGATCATGTCGGGATAAGGATGGCTCATTCGAGGTCGGGGAACTCTCCGCTGGCCTCGCGCGAGGTCACCGTTTTCTCATCGGTGCCCTGAAAGCGGCGCAGCGTCTCGACCGTCGGTCCGGCCGCGCTTTCGACTTTGGTCTCGTGCATCCCCACGGTCAAGATCTGATGACACCCCTCGCCGTTCCACACGTAGACCCGGTCGTGCCCGCGCAGGCTCATTACGAAAGTCTCGTTCAGCTTATCGGCCGCTTTGCCCAGTCGAGGGTCGTCCAGCGACTCGACCGGTTCGACCAGGCCCGCCTCGCGAAGCCCTGCCAGCACCTCGGCGCTGACCGCCTGCGGGATCCTCTCCCCGGCCTCTTCCACTCCACCGGACCGGCCCCGGGACTCGCTGCGACCGGCCTCGCCCAGGGTCATCAGTGGGACGCCCAGGCCGGGCAGAGTCAGACAGCCGGGATAAAGGTTGGGAGGGAGAGAGGAGGAGGAGCCGCGCTTTTCCGCTTGCTCCATCAACTGGTCGCGACGGTAGTCCTCGGTCTCTTTGGCCTGCTTCTCGACATCTTCCTCGGCCGTGCGCACCTTGCGCAGGTTGCTGTCGGCCCCTTCCAACGCTTCGTCAAACTCTTTGGCGTCCTCGCGGTCCTTGAGTTCTCGAGTACCGGTACCGATGGCAAAGGTGTCGGCGCGCTGCATCAGACGCTTACGGTCGCCGTCGGGGATGTCTCCCCCTATACCGGGCGGCATAGCCATAGAAGGGGTCAGCGAGCGTAGCTGAAGCGAGTCCGAGCCAGCAGGAAGAAGATGCCCGCCAGGCCCAGGTAGACCAGGCCAACGGTCAGCGGGTGAGTAAAGGGCGATATGGGGTCCGGCCAGACCGGCAAGCCGCCGCGCAGCGCTTCAGAGTAGAACTCGTTCGAGATCTGCAGCGGATGAAGCTTGCCCAGGCTGAAGCCGCCCAGAGAGCCCGCCTGCAGCAGGCCCAGTGCGCCGACCACCAGCCCCAGGATGCTCAACAAGAGAGGGCGGTGAGGGGCGCGCCGAGTGGCCAGCGACAGCCACAGTCCAAAGCCCACCAGCGGGATCATCCAGCCTTCGGACATTCCGCGTAGCAGAGGCACAAGGAAGAGCGCGAAGAAGACAAACAGTCGGGCGTTGCGGGCCGCCTGCTGAGGGATCGCCGTGGTCGACCCGATGACCAACCCCAGAGAGCCGGCCACCAGCGAAGCGGCGACCAGGAACGGCGTGGCCGATGCCACCAGGATGGGCGGCAGGTACAAGTAGACCGAGAAGAAGAGTAAGGAGACGGGCAAGAACAGCAGCAGTTCGATCCACAGCGGCGCAAGACATGCGCACAGTTTGGCGCCCAGCGCG
The DNA here is from genome assembly GCA_023447635.1 of Vulcanimicrobiota bacterium. Lineage (GTDB taxonomy): Bacteria > Vulcanimicrobiota > Xenobia > Xenobiales > JADMJV01 > JAEXNA01. The sequence goes on from JAEXNA010000201.1 coordinate 11,797, forward strand.
ATGGTGCGCGAGATCGGTGACACTCGGACCACGGTAACGGTATGGTTCTGCAGGTCGCGCGACATGGAGAGCGCGCAGTAAACGGTCGAACGCAGGGTGATCAGAAACGCCTGAGCCAGGGTCAGGAAGGTGAAGTGATCGATTACCGTGCCCGAACTTTCCGGAGCCAGTCGGCTGGCGTTGAACTCGAGCAGAAGCGCCCCGACGCAGATCAGGGCAAACCAGTTGACCCCGGGATATACACCACGGCTATAGGCACGGCGTCCGTCGAGTTGAAAGACAAACTCTCGACGGAGCAGAAACAGGAACTCTTTCCACTTAGACTGTCTCACGCTCTACCTGCCCATTATAACCCATGCTCGAAAGCCTTGACTAGGAGCCCGAGCGAATAGCCTCCTCCCATCTGATCGGGGATATCCACGAGCCGCCGCCCTGCTCGGAGCGAGTTCGCTTTTCGAACGCGCCGCGCCGAAGGCAAGGCCACCCGCCAAGGCGAACGGCCCTGCACGCTTATGACATCTCCTTATCTTCGTTTGTTTCGCTGGTTGCTGAAGTCGGCAGAAAGGACCAGCGATTTCGCTGCCCTGGCTGCTCTCTTAGAGCAAGGCGCCCCTTTGTTGGCTCGGCCTGAACAACGCACCGCGCTAGAGCTCGAGTGGGCTCGCCTGGAGTTTGCTCGCGGTCAGTGGGACCGCTGCCTGGCCCACCTCGACGCGGTGAGTACTTACGACCACCTGCTCTCGTCGACCGACCGCAGTTTGTTTTTCCTGGTTAGCGCGAGGCTGCACCAGGGCTACGGCGACCTGAATCAGGCGCTGGCCTTTCTGGAACTGGCCGTGCAAGAGGCCGAGGAGGAGGGGGGAGCCCAACTGGTCGAGTCGCTGATCGAGATCGGAGCGCTCTTTCACCGGATCGGCGAGCGCGAGCGCGGCAGTGAGTTTTTGGAACGGGCTGAAGAGTTGGTGGCAGGCGAAAGCGACCCGGAACTGGCGGCTCATCTGCACGTTCAGAAGGGGCTGCTCTCTTTTCGCGGAGATAACACCATCGAGGCCTCCGAGCACTACCGAAGTGCTCTGTCGCTGCTGACCCACCCCGAGCGACCGTCGGTGCTGCGGGGAGAGATTCTGCGATACCTTGGCGTGCTGGCCGCGACCGACGGACGAGCCTACGAAGCTTTAGAATACCTTCGCGACGCCCTGGCCGACTTCACCGCGCTGCCCTATCCGCTGGGCAGCGCCAAGACTTACAACTCTCTGGGGCAGACCTGCTCGCGACTGTCCCGCTATCAGGAAGCGCGCTTCTTCTTAGAGAAAGCCGAAGGGCTCTGCCGAGAACTGGGCGCCGAGGCCGAACGCGCCACCATTCTGGGCAAGCTCGGGCGGGTCTACGCCGAGACCGGGCAGTACGAGAAGGCGATCGAGTTCCAGAAGCAGGATCTGGATTCGTCTTCGCGCTTCGGGAACTACCGGGCGCTCGCTTACGCTCTGCGCAATCTGGGCCTCTCGTACCGAGCCAAAGGCGATTTCGAGCAGGCGGTGGCCTACCTGAAAGATAGCCGCGACCGCTTCGCCGAACTCGAAGACCCAACGCCTCAGGTGCGCAGCGATATGGACCTGGTCTCGTCGTTCGCCGAACTCGAGCGCTGGGAAGAAGCTCAGGAGTACCTTGACGACGCCCTGGCGGTGCTGGAGAAGCGCCTCGAGACGACGCCCGACCACGTGCACGCTCAGTACTACGCCGGCGTGCTGGCCCGCCACCGAGGCGACGAGCGAGAGGCCGAGGCGGCCCTGTGGCAGGCCCTCGAGCTGTCCGCCTCGTTCACCATCGCGCCGCGACAGGCGGCCATCCATTATGAACTGGCCGAACTGTACCGCGGCTATCGGGACCGCGACGGCGCGGTCGAACATCTGATTTCGGCCTACAAACTGGCCCGCTCGTACTCCCTGCCGCGACTGCTCTTCCCGATCGTAGAAAGGCTCCACGAGCTAAGCCCGAAGAGCCTTTTCGATCTGCTGCTGCAGCCGGTTTAGCGACGGCCCCGGGGTTTACCAGGGGGTCGAGACGCGCACGAAGCGCTCGGGGTGGCGACCGATGCTGCGGTCGATGATTCGGTACTTGCCGTCATCCCAGGTGACCCGCACTTCGTAGCGGTCGCCCTGCTTCAGGTCGTTGATGTAGACGTCGTAGGTGCTGTACTGAGCGGTGTTCTCGTAAACTTCGGTGCGGGGGAAGCCGCCGCGGTAGGTGACCACTTCGACCCGGTTCACGTAGCGATAGTTGTCGGCCCAGGTGTCGAAGTAGCGCTCAGCGTGCAGCGTGATGTCGTGCTCGGGCACGGAGACCGCCGAAGGTCCGCGCAGGGCGCGGGTGCGGTAGACCGGCAGGTTGCGGTTGGCGGCCATCGAGGAAGCGGCAGCGATCGAGGGATGGATGGCCACGTTCGAAGCGGCGGCTCCGGCGCCGCCGGTCGCGGCCGAAATCAGGCCCGGCAAGGCGGCCAGGTTCACGGCGACGGGCGCCTCGACGGCTCCGGGGGCCAGCTTGGGGCCCTTACCGAACTCCGGCGTCGCTTCTGCCGCCACGGGCGTTGCGGGCTTGCTCGGAGCGGCCGGCACGGCCGTGTCCTGCCAGTCCAGGGTGTACGACGACGAGGCGTCGGCCACCACCGCAGCGGTCTTGTTTGATTCGTCCCAGCTGTGGGAATAAGGCTGAGCCAGCGCCCCGGATGCTAATCCGAGGAGGATGGCCAGTCTGATATATTTCATAACGTTCTTCACGATTTTTATCTCCGTAGACGAGCCTTGTCGCTCGTCGGGGTATAGCTCCCCGTCTATGACACTATCACGGATCGCTCTCAAAAAGAACTGAAAGCGACACGTTCGAAGCGGCGCACGGCCCGGGTCAGACGACGCAAAACGGCGTAAAACAAGGCTCCCGACTTCTATCTAAGGGGTTCTTGAAGTTTCCTGAACGTTTCCTTAAGATCACACTGGAGATCAGGTCGGATCCCTGACGGAGATCGGACCGGCGGCTCGAGGCGCGGGATTTTGGCCCATAGCGGAGGGAGGGGCATCCTTCCCGCGAAGGCGGCCGTAACTTTGTGCCATTAGGAGTCGAGAAAAGATGAATGTCGGAGCGGCCGTAGGGTCGTCAATTGGACGTAAGATCCTCAACAGTTTGACGGGGCTCTTCTTCGTGGGCTTCGTGATCGGCCACCTCACAGGGAACTTCCTCCTGTTCGCAGGTCCGGCCGCTTTCAACAACTACGCTCACTTCTTGACCGGGTTCTTCCACGGAGCGGGCCTCTACGCTATCGAGGCCGTCATGCTGCTGTTCCTGGCCACCCACGCTTACACCGGCATTTCGGTCTGGGCCAACAAAGCGGCAGCTCGCAGGAAAGCCTACAAGGTCAAGGGCGACGCCGGCGGCAAGAGCGCTAAAAGCGCCGCCTCGCAGAGCATGCTCTACACCGGACTACTGCTGCTGCTCTTTATCGCCTTTCACGTCGCTCAGTTCAAGTTCGGAGTGATGGACGGTCGCGACCCTTCCCTGCACTACATGACCATCGACGGCGAGCACGTGCGCAACCTCTACGGCCTGGTGGTCGACAGCTTTCAGCAGTGGTACTGGACCTTCGGCTACATCTTCATCATGCTGATGCTCGGGACCCACCTGTGGCATGGCGCCTGGAGCGCCTTCCAGAGCCTGGGTCTGGCCAACGACCGCTACCTGCCCACCCTGCGCAACGGCGCTCACGGGCTGGCTATCTTGCTGGCGCTGGGTTTCCTGGCCCTGCCCGCCGTGATCTACTTCGCCAACCCCACCTTCCAGAAGCTGGACCAGGAGTACGTGCAGCTTCACACCACCACCACCGAGGCGCAGCCCGCGCCTCTGAGTATGGGAGACCACTAAGCCATGGCTAAAAAAGACTCGACCGCTGACGAGAGCGCCAAAGACGACGGCGCCCGCGTCTCGTCCCCCCGCCTCGACTCGAAGATCCCCGACGGTCCTGTCGAGGAGAAGTGGACCAACTATAAGCGCAACGCCAAACTGGTGCTGCCCGCGAACAAGCGTAAGTATACCGTGATCGTGATCGGTACGGGCCTGGCCGGCGGCGCTGCTGCGGCCGCTCTGGCCGAACTGGGCTACAACGTCAAATCGTTCTGTACCCACGACAGCGCCCGCCGGGCCCACTCGGTGGCAGCTCAGGGCGGTATCAACGCTGGTAAGAACTATCAGAACGATGGCGACAGCGTCTATCGTCTGTTCTACGACACGGTCAAGGGCGGCGACTTCCGTGCTCGCGAAGCCAACGTCTACCGCCTGGCCGAAGTCAGCGTCGACATCATCGACCAGTGCGCGGCTCAGGGCGTTCCGTTCGCCCGCGAATACGGCGGTACCCTGGCCAACCGCTCCTTCGGCGGCGCCCAGGTGTCCCGTACCTTCTACGCCCGTGGCCAAACTGGCCAGCAGTTGCTGTACGGAGCGTACGGCTCGCTGATGCGCCAGGTGCACGAGAAGCGCGTGACCCTGTACAACCACCGCGAGATGCTCGACCTGGTGGTGCAGGACGGTAAGGCCCGCGGCATCATCACCCGCAACCTTTTGACCGGCGAAATCGAGCGTCACGCGGCTCACGCCGTGCTGCTCTGCAGCGGCGGCTACGGAACCGTGTTCTACCTGAGCACGAACGCCGTCAACTGTAACCCGACCGCAGCCTGGCGCGCTCACAAGCGTGGCGCTTTCTTCGCCAACCCTTGCTACACCCAGATCCACCCGACCTGTATCCCGCAGGCCGGCGACTTCCAGTCGAAGCTGACGCTGATGAGCGAAAGCTTGCGTAACGACGGTCGCGTCTGGGTGCCCGCCAAAAAGGGCGACGAGCGCGCTCCTAATCAGATCCCCGAAGAAGAGCGCGACTACTTCCTGGAGCGCCGCTACCCCGCTTTCGGTAACCTGGTGCCTCGCGACATCGCTTCCCGCGCCGCCAAAAAGGCCTGCGACGACGGTTACGGCGTGGGCCCTTCGAAGCTGGCCGTCTACCTCGATTTCAAGACCGCCATCGAGCGCCTGGGCAAAGACGTGGTCAAGGATCGCTACGGCAACCTCTTCGAAATGTACGTCGAGATCACCGGCGAGGACCCTTACAAGGTGCCGATGCGCATCTACCCCGCCTCCCACTACACCATGGGCGGTCTTTGGGTCGACTACAACCTGATGACCACCGTCCCCGGGCTGCACTGCCTGGGCGAGGCCAACTTCTCGGACCACGGCGCGAACCGCCTGGGCGCCAGCGCCCTGATGCAGGGTCTGGCCGACGGTTACTTCGTGATCCCGTACACCTTGAGCAACTACCTGGCCAGCCATCAGCCGGCCGATGCCCTGACCACGGACACTCCGGCCTTCGCGGCGGCGGAAAAGGGCGTCAAGGACGAGATCGACAAACTGGTCGCCATCAACGGCACCAAAACGCCGGCTCACTACCACCGCGCCCTGGGCAAGATCATGTGGGAGAACGTGGGGATGGGCCGCACCAAGGAAACCCTGACCCGCGCTATCTCCGAGATCCAGGCGCTCAGGAAAGACTTCTGGAGCAATCTGAAGGTGGTGGGCAAACGGGAAGAGTTCAACAAGGACCTCGAGTTCGCCGGCCGCTGCGTCGACTATCTCGAACTTGGCGAACTGATGGCCCGTGACGCCCTGCACCGCGAGGAGTCCTGTGGCGGACACTTCCGGGAAGAGTACCAGACCGAGGGGGGAGAGGCGCTGCGCAACGACGAGGACTTCTGCTACGTAGGAGCCTGGGAGTGGAACGGCGACCCGACCAATCAGAACCTGCACAAAGAGTATCTCACCTTCGAGAACGTCAAGTTGGCCCAACGGAGCTATAAGTAAGGAACCCCATGAGCAAAGCGATGAAAATCCATCTCAAAGTCTGGCGCCAGGACGGCCCCAAGACCGACGGCAAACTGGTCGACTACACGGTCGAGAACGTCATCCCCGAGATGTCGTTTCTGGAAATGCTGGACGTCCTCAACGAGCGTCTGGCCACCGAGGGTAAGCTTCCGATCGCCTTCGACAGCGACTGTCGCGAAGGCATCTGTGGAACCTGCTGCCTGGTGATCAACGGCGTGGCGCACGGCCATCTGCCTCACACCACCACCTGCGGTCTGCGCATGCGTCACTTCAAAGACGGCGATAGCATCACTGTCGAACCGTTTCGCGCGGAATCGTTCCCGATCATCAAAGACCTGGTGGTCGACCGCACCGCTTTCGACCGTATCATCCAGGCCGGCGGTTACGTCTCGGTCAACGCCGGGTCGGCGCCCGACGCCAACTCGGTGCCGGTCGGCAAGCAGGCCGCCGACGAGTCCATGGACGCCGCCACCTGCATCGGCTGCGGCGCCTGCGTGGCCGCCTGTCCCAACGCTTCGGCCCACCTGTTCACGGCCGCTCGTGTCACCCAGTTCGCGGTCGTCCCCCAGGGCCAGCCCGAACGCGATCGCCGCGTGCTGAACATGGTGACCCAGCACGACAAAGAGGGCTTCGGCGACTGCTCGAACCATGGCGAGTGCGAAGCCGTCTGTCCCAAGGGGATCTCGATCCGCACCATTGGCCAGATGCGCCGCGACTACTTCGTGGCCTCGCTGCGCTCTTAAGTCTCGACTCCAACAGAAAAGCCCCCTCCGGTTCGCCGAGGGGGCTTTTTTGTTGGAGAAGGCTCCCCGCTGAGGACTCCACCTTCCGGCCTCCCATTAACCCGAAAACCGGAAGCGCTAGAACCCTTTCAGAGGGGGCGGCTGGTCCTTGCCTGCGGCTATGACGGAGTAGCGACTCAGGTCGGGATATCCGTCGAGGTAGTTGGCGAAGGCCAGGTTTCTGAGGTGTAGTTTGATGGTCTTGCCCGTCGACGACGGTACCGATTGCTCGTTGGCGTTCGTCGTGCGGGGGCGGCTCTTGAGAAGATCGTCGGCACCGCCCGGCCAGACCTGCCAGCGTTCGCCGTCATAGCGCAGCATCGTGGCCAGCTGACCGCCCTCGATGATCGCGTTGGGCTTCGAGCCAGGGTTATAATCGCTGAGCTTCGCCATGTCCAGGTCCTGCAGATCTCGACGCAAATACCCCATCGCCACGAGTTGGTCGCCCCAGGCAGTGATATCGTAGAGGTCCCCGATCAGCCCTGCGCTGATCTCTTCCCCCGGCTTGAGCTGGACCTCGGTCTCCGCCCCGGCCTGATGGAACTTCGCACTCACCGGGGCGACCTTTCCGCCCAGTTGGGCGTGAGGGTCCAACGTTTTGCCGTTGAAGCCTTGCAACACTTTGCGCGGTTCAGAGCTTCCCGGATACGGCTCTCGCTCGGCAAGGTAATAGGGCTGGTCACGATAGACAATCACCCGAGGCCGCTGGCCTGGAACCTGACCGAGAGCGTCGTGCGAATCTTCGTCCTCATAGCGCATCAGTTGGGTGGTCTGGCGGCGCGTTCCGTTGAGATAGACCTTCCCCTTGCTATCGACATCCAGGTAGTCGGCCTTCCAGGGCATGCTGTTGACCAGGATCGGATCGGACATCTTGCTCTCGGGTACGGTCATCAGGTCGACCAGAGGGGTCCACTTTTCCGTTTTCAGATCGTACTCCAGCACGCACGGCCGCTGATAGACGATGCTTTCGTAGATCGGGGTCCCGTAGTCGACCCACTTCCTCTCGCCCGCGATCGGGATGTGGCCGTAGAAGGTGTGCACCCCCTGACAGGCTATCTTGTCGCCCCGGGCAGCCAGCGCGGTGCCCGTCAGACTGTACCATTCGAGATAGAGATTGGCTTTCACGATCTGGTCCCAGGCGATGGTCATCTCGTGGGTGGTTTTGGACAGAGTCGTCAGGTCGAAGTAGGGCTTCTGGTCGGTGATCCGCTCGTACTGGCCAGTGTCCTCGTTCCAGATCCCCAGGTCGCTGTCCAGGCTGAACACCTCGAAGCCGTTGGCGTGGTCGCCACGACCTGTCATCTTGACGTTACGGCTGTGCCACGGAGGGCGGTCGTCGGGCAAGGTCGCCGGATCCTCCCAGATCTTGATGACGGGCAGGCTCTTGAGCCAGGGCGTGTTGATGTCCCACAGCCCTCGGGACGATCCCAACTGGGGTCCCGGATCGGGAATATCCACCCAGCTGCCTTCTCCCCCTTTGATCTCTAACCTCAACAGATGACGGCCCGGCGGCACGAGTTCGATACGGGTCAGAGGCCCGGGCATCTCCTGGCCGGTGTCTACGTTGAAGAACGGGAGCGCTTCGAGAACGCTCGGGGGTTCGGCAGCCGTACCTTCCGGGGCGAAGACGAACAGCGGCCCGCCAGAGGATTCGAGAGTGGTATCGCCAGTGGGTAGGGGCCCCAGGTCGTACCATTGGAAGTCCGAGCCCAGCATGGCCAGGTTGTCCGGCTTTGGCGGGTCGGCCTGATTCCAGGCTCGAGCAAAAAGTTGGGTGCCGTGGTCGGCGTCGTCAGGAGTCTTCCGGACCTCCTCGACCACCGCCCAATGGTCCACCGCGACCAGCCCCGAGGTCCCCTTGGCCGTGATCAACAGCAGGTAGGGATCCCCGCTGTCGTTGGACCGGGACCGGACTTCAACTTCGAACACGGCCCCGGATTCCAGTTCCGGCTTGGGCCCTTTCAGCAGATCCGGCCAGTTCGGCTGGGTCCTCATCGTGCGTAACGCCCAGTTCAAGCCGGCCCTGGCCGCAGAATCGGCCTTCAGTCGGTGGTCCACCGCCAACCCGAGCGAGAGGTCCATGCGGTTCTGAGAGATCATCGCCACCGACAGAAAGAACAGGAAGATGGCCATGAAAAGGGCCGTGATCAGGATGTTGCCCCAGGGGCGCCGGCCTAACGGTTTCATCAGTAGCGCACCAGCAGAATCTGTCGTTGGAACTGATAGTTGCGGCCTTCTTGCGTCGGCGAAGGCGGCGTGGCGCTAAAAAGTAGGGTTACGTAGTCGAACCGCCGCTCGGTTTCGAAGTCGTTGAACTCCTGGGGGCTAAAGCTTAGCCCTTCCCAGCTTTCCAACTGGGCGAACGGCTTCTTCTCGCCGACGCGTTGCAGCATGACCCCCTCTTCAGTGACCGAAAGAACCTCGGCCTGGTCAGCCCACTGCAGGACTCGGTTGGCGCCGATGGCATCGACCTGGCGGTAAGGGCTGACCATCAGTTCGTTGTTGGTGGCCCACATCAAGGTTCCCGAATTCAGGAAACGTTCGATGTCGCTGAACAGGTGATGGGCGCGGCGGTACACCTCGGACCCCTGATCGTGGCGGCGCTGGGCTTTCATTCCCTGCCCATAAAAGAACAGCGTCAAGGTCAGGATAGCGGAAAACATCGACATCGCCAGCAGCAGCTCGATCAGGGAAAGACCCGAGGGCCGCGTGGCTCTCATTCTGCTACCAGCCCGGCCTGATTCGAGTCGTCAAGGTGTCGACTTCGTAGCTGTGAGTGCCGTTGCGGTCGGTCCAGGTGGTTTCGGCGACGGTGGGGGCCAGGTTGGGGAAGCCGGGGGTGGCGTCACGGCGGAACCCGTTCACGCTCTGAGCGAGCTTAACTTCGGCTTCTTGCAGCGCAGTCTGTTTGCTGACCAGCTTTTCGTTGCTGTCGATCAAGCGGATCTGCAGGGCGATATAGCCAAACAGGGCGATACTGACGAACAGAACCGCTATCAGCAGCTCTACCAAGGTGAACCCTGTGGTCTGGCGTCGCACAAGGACTATGGTAACAACGACAACGGGTTAAAGCAATGAGGCATGAGACAAATGCCCCACTTGTCGAGAGGCCTTTTCCCCCGAAAGGGCGGATTGCGCAAAGATGAACCTCTTGATGACCGCGACCGCTTCCTGGTGGCTTCTGCTTCCCGCCTTGCTGGCGTCTGGACTGCTGCTGGCGGTCGGCTGGATGGTCTTCCTCTATCGACACCCGCTGCCCCGAGTACGCGGCATCATGCAGGCTGAAGGGCTGGTCGAGCCCGTCACTATCAGTCGCGACGCGCACGGCTACGTTCGTATCGAAGCGACCTCGGTCAACGACGCGGTTTTTGCTCAGGGCTACGCGCACGCCCAGGACCGTCTTTGGCAGATGGAGATGAACCGCCGGGTCGGCAGCGGACGGCTAGCGGAACTGTTTGGAGAGCTGGCGCTCCCGGCCGACACTTTCTTGCGTCGGCTGGGGCTGCGGCGGGCAGCGGAAAGCGATCTCGGGGAGCTGGAGCCAGGGGAAAAGGCCCTGTTAGAGGCCTACGCGGCCGGTGTCAACGCGGGCCGGGCTTCGCTGGGGTGGCGCATCCCGCTCGAGTTTCGCCTGCTCGGCTTCCGCCCCGAGCCCTGGACCGTGCTGGACTCTCTAACCTGGATTCAGGTCATGTCGATGGACCTTTGCTCGAACTGGGAGCAGGAGCTGCTGCGGGGCAAGATTCTGGCTAAGATGGGCCCCGCGGGAGCTACCGTTCTGCACCTGTTCACTCGGGACGGGGCGGTCACCGTGCCTCACCTCAGCCGTGAAGCCGAGCGGCTCTTCGACAAGCTTTCCGACCTCTACGCCGAGGCGCGCGACTACTTGCCCAACGCCGGTCTACCGGGCGGCTCGAACGCCTGGGCGGTTAGCGGTAAGCGGTCGGCTTCAGGCAAGCCGATGCTGGCCAACGACCCTCACCTGGTGGGCCGGGTGCCTTCGGTCTGGCATGAAGTTCACCTGATCGCCCCGAACCTCGACGTTCAGGGGGTAGGCTTCCCCGGTATGCCGCTGGTCGTGATCGGGCACAACGCCAGGGTAGCCTGGGGCATCACCAACTCTTTCGCCGACACTCAGGACCTGTACATCGAGCGCTTCAGCGAGGACGACCCGAATCTGGTCGAAACCGAGGACGGCTTCGCGCCGGTCGAACTCTATCAGGAGACCATCCGGGTGCGCGGGCGGGACCCGGTGGTGGAGGAGGTCCAGGTGACTCGCCACGGACCGATTCTGGTGCGTGGCGACCTGGGTGCTCTCGCTCTGAAGTGGGTCAACTACGACTCCTCTCACCCCGTTTCGACGCTTCTGGCGATGAACCAGGCGGATAGCGCGGCGGGCTTCAAAGAGGCGCTGCGCCACTGGCAGGCGCCCTCGAGCAACTTCGTCTATGCCGATGTCGAGGGCAACATCGGATACCTGATGGCCGGACAGATCCCGATTCGGGCCCGAGGCACCGGTCTGACTCCGGTCCCGGGTTGGAACGGCGAGTGGGAGTGGACGGGGGTGATCCCTTTCGAGGACCTGCCCGGGGTCGACAACCCCGAGTCGGGTCACGTAGTCACTGCCAACAACCCGGTGGTCGATTCGACCTTCCCTTACCACATCACATGGGACTGGCAGGGGTCAGCCCGGGCCACTCGCATCGAGCGTCGGCTGCTGGAGCAGCCGATTCACACGGCCGAGAGCTTCCAGAGGATCCAGCTCGACTTTCACAGCGAGATGGGGCTGCGCTTCGTGCGGGCTTGTTCGGCCCTGCAGCCTCCAGGCAAGGGCGAGGCCAGGGTGCTGGACATCCTGCGCGACTGGGACGGCGATGGCGGCCCCGACAGCGCGGGGATGGCGATCTACCAGGTGATGATGCTGGGCACCCTCAAAGAGATTCTGCAGCCGCTGCTGGGCGAGGAGTTGATGGGAGAGTTCCTCGGGGTCCCCAGCAACCCGCTGGCCGTCATGGCCGGGCACACCGGGCGCTACACCACCTGGCTGATCAATCTTCTGGAGGAGCCGGAGCGGTACCCCGATCTGGGAGGGGAGGGGACGTTGGAGGAGGCGCTGCTGGACGGGCTTTCCCGAGCCACTCGCTACCTGGAGGAGCGCCTGGGTCCCGACCCCTCGCGCTGGAAATGGGGCAAACTGCACCGTCTGATGTTTGCCCACTCGCTGGGCTCGCATCGGGCGCTGGGCAAGGTGTTCAACTCGCCCCGCATTCCGATGGGAGGCGACACCGACACGGTGTTCCAGACGGCGGTCATCCCGCATCAGGCGTTTGCCCAGTCGTGGTGCCCGTCCTGGCGTCAGGTGGTGGACCTGGCCTGCCCCGAGGCGTCGCGCACGGTGATCGCCACCGGCCAATCCGGCCACCCGGCCAGCCGCAACTACATGGACCAGTTCCAACTCTGGGCCACCGGCCAACTGCGCCCCCACCCCACCGACTATCCCGACGTCCTCAGGCTGCGGCCCTAGACCAGAGGCGGTTGGAGAGGCCAGAGCGCGAGATGAGACCTCGGGACCGCTCGGCCGAGCTTTAGCTCACGAATCGGCGAGCTAGAGCTCACCGTTTTCCTGAGCTAGAGCGTCGAACTCCCAATCCTGTCGCGGCGGCGCTGATGAGTCGGATGGGCATCGAGCCGCAAGACCGACCGCTGGTCAAGCTGGCCTGTTTGCGCCTGCTGGCCGTGAGGAGGGCCGAGACCGGGAACGTCTGGAAGTGGCACGTCGCATGCTGGACCTGCGCCTGCCGGTAGAGCAGATACATCAGGTGACGGATCTTTCCCTCGACATGATCGAGAGCTTTCGAACAGAAGAGCCGACCTGAGAAAGGCCGCTCGGCAGAACTCAAGCGTCTTTGGCGGCGCGCCGTTCCATGAACTCGGCGCTGAAGCGGTAGACCAGCGGCACCACGAACAGGGTCAGCAGGGTCGACACGGTTAGACCGCCGATCACGGCCAGGGCCAGCGGTTGGTTGGTCTCGCTGCCTCCCATCCCGGAGGCCATCGGGACCATTCCCACGATGGTACAGAGCGCGGTCATCACGATGGGGCGCAGGCGCAGCTTCGAGGCGGTCATCGTCGCCTCCCACAGCGGCATGCCTCGCTCCCGCAAGGTCTTGGCGAACTCGACCAGCAGGATTCCGTTCGAGACCACGATTCCGGTCATCATGATGACGCCCATAAACGACATGACGGAGAACGGGGTCCCGGTCGCCTTCTGGATGATCACTACGCCGATCAAACCCAGCGGCACCGTGACCATGATGACCAGCGGTTCCCACAGCGAGCCGAACTGGGACGCCATAATCATGTAGACCAGCATCAGGGCTAGCGCGGCCGCCAGCATCATGCTCTGGAAGGTGCGTTCTTGCTGTTCGGCCTGGCCGGCGATGTAGTAGGTAAAGCCGGGCGGAAGTTCGGTGTTGTCCAGCAGCGTTTTGAGCCGTTGGGTGATGGCGCCGATCGGGTCGGTGTTGTTGCCGGTCACACGGATCACGCGAGTCTGGTTGCTGCGACGAATCATCAGAGGCGCCGCACCCAGTTCTATCTGGGCCAGGTCGCGCACCAGCAGCGGTTTGCCCGCCTCGGTGATCTCGCGCCCGCTGTTGGCGTTGGCGACTCGGGCGATGCGGCGCCCCGACCCGTTGCCACCTGCCCCGCCGTTGCCCGTGGGGAAAAGCACGGAGACGGGGACAGACTCCAGGTCTTCGGGATGGTCACGGTAGCCTTCGCTGAGTCTGGTGACCAGGGCGAATTCGTTTCCGGTGACCGGGTCCAGGAACTGGTTGCCGCTGGCCGTGCCGCCGGTCATGGCGGTGTTGATGGTGTTGGCCACCTGCCCCGGGGTCAACCCCATCAGGGCAATACGCTGGCGGTCCAGATCGATCTGCAGCGAGGGGGCGCGACCTTGCGGCTCGACCCGCACGTCAACGACCCCGGGAACCTCGGCGACCTCGCGGCTGAGCTTGTCGGCCATGTCGGCTCCAGCGTCCTGGTCGTGACCCAGAAGCTGCACTTCGACCGGCGATCCGGCGCCAAAGTTCAGCACCCGCTGGGACAGACCGCCGGGGGTGACCACAGCACGCACACCGGGCAGTCGGCCAGAGATGTTCTTGCGGATCGCGCTCGCGATCTCTTCGGCGCTGCGCGTGCGCTCGGGCGGCAGGCTCAAGCGCACGAACATACGGGCCGCGTTCGAAGGAGTGCCTGCCGAAGTGATGACGGCGCGCACTTCGTCGTCTTTGACCACCTCGCGGATCCAGACTTCCAGTTGAGCGCACAGTTCGCCCATGGCGACCGCTCCGGTACCCATTTGGGACTCGACCCGCAGGGCGATCATGCTTTCGTCGCTGCGAGGGAAGAATTCGGTGGCCACCGTCGAGGCCAGCATATAGCTGCCCACGGCCACTCCCAGCACGCCCACAAAGACCAGCCAGGCCCTCCGGGCCACGGCCGTCAGCATCCGTTCGTAGACGCTCTCCATGCCGTTGTAGACCCGCCCCAGCCAGCGATTGAGGCCGTTCATCTCGTGCTCGGGTACGGTCTTCTGGGCTAGCTTCCACTGGATCGAGAGCACCGGGTCCACCGTCAGGGAGACGAAGTAAGAGGCGATCATGGCAAACGAGATGGTCAGCGCCAGCGGCACGAATAGCTTGGCCGAGACGCCGTCCAGGAAGACGACCGGGAAGAACACGGCGATGGTGGTCAGGGTCGAGGCCAGAACCGGCATGCCAACCTCGCCGGTAGCCTCTAGCACGGCTTTCTCGACATCGACCGGCCCGTCCGAGTCGGTGGCTTCTTCCAGGTGGCGGGTGATATTTTCGCGCACCACGATGGCGTCATCCACCACCCGGCCCAGGGCCAGGGTCAGCCCTCCCAGGGTAAAGATGTTCAGCGACTGGTCTCCGAAGTAAAGCATCATCACGGCCGCGGCCAGGGAGAGCGGGATTCCGGTGCAGATCAGCACCACGCTGGGCCAGTTGCGCAAGAAGACCATCACCACGAAGGAGACCAGGATGGCGCCCCACACCCCTTCGTGGACCAGCCCGTCGATCGAGGTGCGGACGTAGTTCGACTGGTCCGAGATCAGGTCGATCTCCACCCCGTCGGGAAGACCGCTGAGGTTCTTCAGCGCCTCCCGTACGGCGTTGGAAAGCTGCACCATGTTGGTGCGGGGCTGCATCATGATCCAGATGCCGACCCGCTGCTCGCTATCGACTCGGAAGATCTGGGTGGGGATGGCGGTGCCGTCCTCGACTCTGGCCACATCGCGCACCTTGATTACGACGTTGTTGCGGGTGGCGACCGGCACTTCTTTGATCTGCTCGACGTCGGCGAGCATGGTCTCGACCTCGAGCTGGTACTCGAGCTCGGCGTTCTGGAACAGACCCGACGGGATCAGCTGATTGTTGTTCTGCAGCGCTTGCCGCACTTCGAGAAGGGACACGCCGCGCGCTTGCAGCAGAGCGGCGTCGCAGTCGACGTTGATCTGGCGCAGCAGGCCGCCGCGTACGCGCACCTCGGAGACGCCGGGGATGCGGGAAAGCTGCGGCCCGATGACGTATTCGCCCAGCTCGTAGGCCTTCTCAGGGCTCAGGTTCGGCGCCCGCATGGCTAGCTGCAGCACCGGGAAGTCGGCCACGTCGAACTGCGAGACGGCGGGCGGATCGACCCCTTCGGGCAGAGTGTTCATGGAGCGCTGGACGTTCGAGATCACCTGCACCAGCGCCGAATCCAGGTTCGAGCCCCAGTCGAACCAGAGGGTGATGCGGCTGACCCCGGGTTCAGAGTCGGATTCGACCTTGACGACCCCGGCCACGCGGGCGATCGCCTGTTCCAGCGGATAGGTGATGGTGCGCTCGATCTCTTCCGGCGAAGCGCCCGGATACTGCGTCTCGATGCGCAGGGCAGGCACGTTGAGGGAGGGGAACATGTCGATCGGGATGCGCGAAGCCGAGATCGCCGCCAGCACCATCACGGCCAGGCAGACCATCAGAACACCGATCGGGTTCTTGACGGCCAGCCGAGTGAGAATCACGTCTTTTCCCCTTCGGTGCGAACTTCCTGACCGTCGCGAACCAGGTTCACGCCCTGCACGATCACCTGATCTTTCGGCTCTAATCCCGTCCGCACCAGCGCGGTGTCGCCCTGCAGAGAGGCGACCTGCACGGCCTGACGCCGGACTTTCTTGTCCGCCCCCATTACAAAGACGTACTTCTCGCCTTTGTCGCTGACCACGGCTGGCAAAGGGATCGCCAACAGCCCTTCGGTGGCGCTGCCGGCTACCGTCAAGCGACCCAGCATGCCAGGTCGAATTTTACCCGAGTCGTTGGGAAGCTTCACTTCGACTCGGACGGTGCGAGAGGCGGTGTCCAGCCCCCCGGCCAGACCCGCGACCACGCCCTCCTGGGGCTGATCGGGCATGGCGTCCAGGCGCACCTGCACCTTCTGGCCGGCCTGCACCAGCCCCATGTCGGCCTCGGACAGTTCGAAGGCCACGCGCAGATCGTCGGGGTTGGCCAGCACCATGATCACCGACTGGGCTCCGGGCGAAACGTAGGCGCCGGGGTCGAGCTGTCGGCTGACCACGGTGCCGTCGATAGGAGAGCGCAGGCGCGACAGGTCCGAGCGTACAGCGATGGCCCGGGCGGCCTGGGAGAGGCTTTCTGCCTGGGCCTGTGCCGAACTGATCTGGGCCTGGGCAGCTTTCTGCTGCTCCCGGGCGGCGGCCACGTCGAGTTCGGCTTCTTTTTTGCGCGAGCGGGCGCTGTCGAGCTGGGCCTGAGCCAACGACAGATCCGCCGTAGCGGCGGCGGCGTCAGCTACCGCCTGGTCCAACTCCTGACTGGCGATCAGCTCTCGCGATTCTAACTCTTTGGTGCGGCCTAGGGTGGTTTCGGCCAGCTTCAGGTCGGATTTGGCTTTGGCGATAGCGGCTTGAGAGACGGCGATCGAGGCGTCGGCCTGCTGCACCGCCTGCTGGCGACTGCGCACCGTCTCTTCGGCGGCCCGGGAGTTGGCCATGGCGGTCTGCACGGCGGCCTGGGCCACCGAAACGCTGGCCTGCGCCTGGCTCATCCTGGCGTCGATCTCGGGATCCTCGACCACCGCCAACACCTGACCCCGGCTGACCCGATCGCCCACCGAGGCGTGCACCTCCATCAGCTGGCCGGTCACCTGAGGCACCAACGAGACCTGGTTGCGCGATTCGACCGTCCCCATGTATTCGCGGATCTGGCTGGCCTGCGGCTTCACCGGCTGGGCTACCGCGACAAGAGGGGCGGCCTTGGCCTCCCCTCCACCTCTGGGCTTGTCCTCTCCACCTGCGCCCTGGCAGCCGGCCAGAAGCAAGCATAGGCCCAGGCCAACGGCCTGGACCGGGAATCTCTGATACCTGATCACACTGTTCATCTTCACCCGTCGTCTCCAACCCCGGGCCGATGGTTCGGCGCGGTCGGGTGGTTTCTTTCCTGTGGGGGGAAACCCCCATACCGGCTGGGAGTTCCCCAGATCAAAGATCGGATGCCGCCCTTTCGTCATCGAGCGAAGCGGCGTGCTTGCGAAGGTCCGGACCCAGCTGGTCCAGGCCCTGAGTGTAGGCCGACCCGTGGACCTGCTGGCCTGAGTTGGAGAGCGCCATGGCGCCCGCGATGCCCATCACGACCAGCCCCACGACGGGCTGGATCAGCACCACGAATCCTCCCACCAGGACGCCTGCCCAGCCGGCCGCAGAAGTGTCGGAGATGGCGTGTTCCGAGAAATCCGGTCGGCTGTCCGTGGTGTCGGGGAAGCGGGCAGAGACGGCCCGGATGGCGGCGTTTCGTCGTCGTGTCAGCTCGGGCCCGGGTCGGGGGACCAGGCCAGAAAGGTCGGTTGTCAGCCCCTCGGCCGAGACGGCGATCAGCAGCGGGACGGGCCCGGAGTTCAGCGGCAGCGCTTCTCTGGCAACCTCGACGCCGTCGCTGATCCAGACGACCTGGCTGGGGGCAAAGCCGGGGTCGTAGTAGCCCGCACCCTTTCGGCGAGAGGGCCGACTGCTGGCGCTGATCAGGCCCAGGGCCAGCAGCGGCCCACCCAGGGTCAGCTGCACCTTCTTCCAGGCTTCCGGGTCGAGGTCGACCCTGGGGGTGGACTCTAGTTTCCGCTCGGTCAGGGCCGCTCGGACCCGCAGAGACGGGATGTCCGGAACGGCGTCGGCGGCCAGCAGGACGATAGGGCGGCGGAAGTCGCTGCCGCCCAGGTTGGGTTCTTCCAGCACGTTGTCCAGGCGGCGACCGTCCAGAGTCACGGGGCGGGGCGACCAGACAGCGTAGTGGCTCAGCGCTTGCCCGATGGCGGCGCGGTGGCGGGGTTGGCCGCGGAAACTGGGGTCGTGCCGGACCTGCAGTGAGAGGTTGGGCTGGCTCGAGGCACGCACTTCTTCGAAAGTGAAGGCGCCGTCCCGCTAGCAAGCTCTTTGACCACCAACGTAGCGTAGCGAGAAGACGGCGTCGTCCTGAGCGACCAGCACACGGACCGCCGCTGCCAGGTGGGTCACGGCGCGCTCGCTGACGGCATCGACGTCGAAGATGGCGCGCTCGAGGTCCGAGTGAGTCCAGTTCAGGCGAGCTTCCCAGGTGAAGACCGTTTCGCTGGTCGACTGCTGGACTTTGAGGGAGCAGCGCAGCGCTCCAGCCACCTGCAAGAGCTTCAGCACCCAGCCTTCGTTCATGGGCAGCGAGAACGCCGCCAGTTTGGTCCAGGCTCTGGCCGGGTCCAGGGTGAACACGCCCTCGGAATGATGCTTTCCAACATCTTCCTGAGCGTCCAGAAAAGATTCCAGGTGGGACTCCATCAGCGACCCTTTGACGAATCGGGCCTGGCCCCTCGCGTCAGGTCAGAATGAGCTAGCTCCAGGACCTGTGGCCACCGCGCACCCTGGCGCCATCTGACGAGTTTACCCTCGGGGAATGGGTCGGCCGGTCGTGAGGCGAAAGGCCCGCCCCAATGAGAAAACAGAATTTTGTTCTTGGAGTATCCGGTTTTATGATGTTGTTCGCCCTGATGGCCATGCCCGGCGCCGTGATCGCCGACGAGACCGCCAACCCCCTCCTGAAGTCCTGGAGCGGGCCGAACGGTGGGGTCCCCCCGTTTGCCGAAGTCAAGCCCGAGCTGATCGGTCCGGCGTTGCAGACCTCCATCGAGATGTACCGTCAGGACATCGCCCGCATCGCCGACTCGAAAGAAGCCCCCACCTTCGCCAACACCATCGAAGCGCTGGAGAAAGCAGGCAAACCGTTCAGCCGCGTGGCCAATCTGTTCGACACCTTCGCCAGCACCATGAACGGTCCCGAGATCCAGGCGCTGGAAACCGAGTGGTCGCCCCGCTTTGCCGCCCTGCGCGACGAAATCATCCAGAACGAAGCGCTGTTCCAGCGGATCAAGACGCTCTACGACGCGCCGTCAAAGAAAGACCTCAACGCCGAGCAGCAGCGACTGCTCTGGCTGACCTACAACGACTTCGCCCGCTCCGGCGCCCAGCTTTCGGCCGCCGACAAGAAAAAGCTGACCGAGATCAACGGCCGCCTGGCCACCCTGTACACCCAGTTCGGCCAGAACCTGCTGACCGACGAAGAGAAGGGCACCGTCGTGATCGAGAAAGCCTCCGATCTGGCCGGACTGCCCGACAGCCTGGTCGACGGCGCCGCCGGCGACGCCAAGGAGCTAGGTTTAGAAGGCAAATGGGTGATCCGCAACACCCGCTCTTCGGCCGAACCGTTCCTGGTCTACGCCGAGAACCGTCCCCTGCGTAAGCAAGTGTGGGAGATGTTCGTCTCCCGTGGCGACGGGGGCGGCGACACGGACAACAACGCCATCGCCTCCGAGATCCTCAAGCTGCGCTTTCAGCGAGCTAAACTGCTGGGCTTCGAGACCCACGCTCACTGGCAGCTGGCCGAGACCATGGCCAAGACCCCCGACAGCGCCATGGAGCTGATGGAGAAAGTCTGGACCCCGGCCGTGGCGCGGGTGGCCGAAGAGGTCGAAGATATGCAAGCGATCGCCAAAGAGCGTGGCGAAGAGCTGACCATCGAGCCCTGGGACTACCGCTTCTACGCCGAAAAGGTACGCAAGAAGAAATACGATCTCGACGCCTCCGAACTGAAACCGTACCTGCAGCTCGAAAAACTGCTCGAAGCCCAGTTCTGGGTCGCTGAAGAGATGTACGGCCTGCACTTCAAAGAGGTGAAGGGGCTTCCCGTCTACCACCCCGAGGTGCGAGTGTTCGAGGTGACCGGACGGGACAAGAAGCACGTCGGCTACTGGTACTTCGACCCTTACGCCCGCGAGGGTAAGCGCTCGGGCGCCTGGATGAGCGAGTACCAGACCCAGGAAGCGTTCGACAAAGTCGTCCCTCCCATCGTGTCCAACAACTCGAACTACGTCAAAGGCAAGCCCGGCGAACCGGTGCTGATCTCCTGGGACGACGCCGAGACCATGTTCCACGAGTTTGGCCACGCCCTGCACGGTCTGCTTTCGCAGGTGAACTACCCCACTCTGGCCGGCACCAACGTGGCCCGCGACTTCGTCGAGTTTCCCTCGCAGATCAACGAGCACTGGCTCTCGACCCCGAAGCTGCTCAAGAAATACGCCCTTCACTACAAAACCGGCGAGCCCATGCCCGATGAGCTGATCGCCAAGCTCGATAAGGCCTCGACCTTCAATCAGGGCTTTGCCACCGTGGAATACCTGAGCTCGGCGCTGATCGATATGAAGCTACACCTGGCCGGTGGGGCTGATATCGACACCGACTCGTTCGAGCGCGAGACCCTGAAACAGCTGGGGATGCCCAGCTCGATGGTGATGCGTCACCGCATTCCGCAGTTTGCTCACGTCTTCTCCGGGGACGGTTATTCGGCCGGCTACTACAGCTATCTGTGGTCGGAAGTGCTGGATCAGGACGCCTGGAAGGCGTTCGAAGAAGGCGGCGACCCCTTCAACCGTGAGGTGGCCGAGCGTTTCCGTTTGTACGTACTGAGCGCCGGGAACAAGCAAGATCCAGCGGACGCCTACCGACAGTTCCGCGGCGCCGATCCCTCGATCGACGCCCTGCTGGAAGCGCGCGGGTTCCCGACTGGCAGCAAGTAAAAGCCGGAGGGCAGCATGAGACAGAGCCACGAGGTGGATTACGAGATTCTCGGCGAGGATCTGCTCCGTTCTGTCACCTTGCCAAATCGCTGGACTCTGCTGTTGCTCGCGCTGCTGTTCGCCCTGGCTCCGGCCGGGGCGGACCCGGCAGCGCGGACGGCCTATTTCCAAAGTATCGACCCGCCTTCAGCACGGCTGGCTCAGCTGAACGCCTCTTTTATCAGCACGGTCGACGAACTGCAGGCCAAACGCGACCTGGCCGGGCTGCGCCAGAGCGTGGGAGAGTTCCAGCAGAACTACAGCGCGGTGGGAGAAGAGCTGGGCAAGGTCAGCGCCCCCGCCGATTGCCAGACCTTTCACGAAGCCTTGACCCGGCTGGTCCAGGTGCAGGTCGAGGTGAACCAGGCGTTGCTCGACACGGTCGACAAAGGGCTGGCGCTGAGCGGCGAGGTCAAGGCTATGAAGGAGGCTGGAGCCACTGATGAGGCGATGAAAGCTCGCATCGACGAGTTTTCGGCCGGTCAAGCGCCGCTGCGTGCGCGCATGCAGACCCTTCAGGACGAGGCCAGCGCTCTGGAGAAGACCATCCGCAGCGAGCGGGACAAACTTCAGGGCACCGCTTCCGAGGCCTGACGCACGAGCCACGAGGGAGGGAAAGCCCCTGGCTGAAGGCATTCCCTCTCCCGTAGCCAATTTTCCTCAGATGAGGCTCTCCAAGAAAGCTCTGTTTGGGGCGGCCGCGGCCGCCCTTGTCGCGGGCTCTGCCCTCTACCTGGCCACTCCCCAGCTGATCCGGGCTGACCAGGCGTCCCGCATGGAGTACCTCACCCCCTCAGTGCTGGTGCAGGGGATCTACCCCTCCATGCTGGGTCCGGAGAACACCGACACCAACGTCCGCCTGCTCGAAGCCGAGCAGCCCGAACTGCTCTGGGTGACCGGCTACCGGGCCGACATGGTGGGCCCGGCGTCGAACGAACCTCGCTCGCCCGAGTTCATGTGCCATAACACCTTCAGCATCCACGACTCGGTGGACGACCACGCCAAGGTGATGGGGTCCGGCTACTACCTGACTCGGCGCCTTTTCACCCTGTCCCAGGGCCAGTCCGAACTCGACTTTCCGAAAGGCTTCGGTATCCCGGTATCCTCGGCCGAGCGGTTTATGCTGCAGTCTCAGGTGCTCAATCTTCGCCAGGACCGAATCGGCACCGAGGTGCGCCACCGCGTGCGCACCAACTTCGTGCCCGACCGGGAAGCAGCCCAGCCCATGAAGGCGCTGACCCTGATCGACTTCGGCATCGCCTTAGAGGTGGTCGACGAGCAGGCTCGGGAGATGCCGAACAACCCTCTGAGCTGCGCCGGCGACGCGGGCGGCCAGCCGACTTTTCATCGCGGCGACAAGGAGATGACCGCCCACTGGAAGGTCAAGCCGGGCAAAGAGAAGCGGGTGACTCAGCTGCAGCGCCCGTTCCGCTTCAACACCACCATTCACTATATCGCCGTGCATCTCCATAGCCATGCGGAAAGTCTGGAACTGTGGGACAAGACGGCCAACCGCAGCGTCTACAAGGCGCTCTGCAAACCGACCGACGACCTGCAGGGGCTGGCCGAGGTCGGCCACTACTCTAGCGAGCAAGGGATCCCGGTCTACGCCGACCACGAGTACGAGCTGATCAGCCACTACAACAACACCTCCAACCAGGAGCAGACGGCTATGGCGTTTATGTTCTGCTACGCGGCCGACCCTTATTTCCAGAAGCCGGACGCGGCCGGCCTGGCCCAACGTTCGGACGAGTACTGCTCGAAAGAGCCCGTTGCAGCGCCGGTGGCCGTGCCCGCTGTCACTCCTTCACCGGGAAAGCCTTGATGTCGAACCCTACCTCCTCATCCGTAAACTCGTGCTGCTCTTCGAAAGCGATGCCGGAGCCGGCCGTCTCGTCCTGCTGCTCTTCGAAGGCGAAGCCCGTCCCCTCCAACGAGGCCGCTTCCCCCTCCCCCTGCTGTTCCACGAAGAACGCCCCCCAGAGCCTCCCGGCTGTCCCCTCCCCACCCCAAGGCCCGGGCTGGAAGGCCTACACGCCGCTCGCAGTGATCCTGGCAGGCTCCGCCCTGAGCGCGGGCGCCCTGATGCTCTCGACCCCGGCCGCCGAACGCACGCTGATGCTGGGGATGAGCCGCTTCATGGGCGTCTTCCTGGTGGTCTTCGCCATGCTCAAGCTGTTCGATCTGCCCGGCTTCGTGAAAGGCTTCAGCCGCTACGACCTGCTGGCCGGCCCGGTCCCCGCCTACGGCTACGTCTATCCCTTCCTGGAGCTGGGCTTTGGCCTGGCGCTGCTGTCCGGCCTCGCGCCGTTTGCGGTGAACCTGGGTCTGGCCGTGCTGATGTTCTTTGGCGCCGGCGGCGTGCTGCGCTCATTGGCCCGCAAAGAGCAGTTGAACTGCGCCTGCATGGGCAGTTCGCTGAACGTGCCGCTGTCGACGGTGGCGGTGGTCGAGGACGTGGGTATGGGGCTCATGTCGGTGGGCATGCTGCTGGCGATGGCCTCCTAGACGATGCTCGACGAGCTTCCGCCCCCCCTTCGAGCGCCGCGCTACAGCCCGCTGATGCGCAACGCCCGCAGTCCGCTATTTCTATGGCTGCTGGTCGTGTTTCTGTTCGGGGTCGGCTTGCGCTTCTGGATGGTGATGAGCCGTCCCGACACCCCTGACAAGGCGATGCTGGGGGTCGAGCGGCTGGTCCTGGTGGCCGAGTTCGGGCCTGACCTGGCGCCGGAGACCCGCAGCCAGCTGTGGGAGATCGCCCTGGCGGCGGACGACAGCCCGGCCCTGGGGCGGCTGAAGGTCAAAGAGGCCCTGTCGGCCGGAGAGTCGGAGAAGCTGACCCCCGGTCTGAGCCTGTTGGCCTCTTACCAGGCCCAGCCTGACAAGGCCAAAGAGTCTCAGCTGCGGGAGCTGGCAGCCCAGGCGCAGAGCCGTCTTCTGACCTCGCTGGCCATGCTGGGAGGGCTGCTGTTGACCGCTCTGGGGCTGGCCTTTCTGGCCCCCTCGCAGCGGCCCGACGGAGCCGTTGCCAAACCGATGCTCGTGGCGGCCGGGCCGATCACGGTGCTGATCGGGTTTCTGGCCTGGGACGTGCTGCACACCTTTGTCCTGAGCACGGTCATCGAGTTGACCCATGTGCGCGATCACATGCCGCTAGTGGCCTACCTATACATCCTGCAGGTGACGGCTTACGGGCTGTTCTTGCTGCTGGCTCGAGGCCTGGGCGCCAGGGAGTGGAACTTCCGCCGCCCCTTCGCGGCGGCCTGGGCGGGGCGCGGCTATTTCCTGTGCTACGCCCTGGTGCTGGCGGTGAACCTGCTGATCGCGGGGGTGACGGGGACCACGCCGACCTCTAGTAACCCTCTGCTGGAGATGTTTATGGGAGGGGCCGAGGTGTGGGCCCTGGCCTTACTGGTGATCCTTGTCGGTCCCCTGTTCGAGGAGCTGATCTTCCGCGGCTGGCTGCTGGGAGGCCTGCGCGAGCACTGGGGCGACGGCAAGGCGCTGTTCGTCTCGTCGCTGCTTTTTGCGTTGATTCACGGCGATCCGTGGGCCACTCCGGCGCTGTTCGTGCTGGGCTGCGTGTTCGGAGGGGTCTACTTGCGCAGCGGGTCGCTCTATGCCAGTCTGATGCTGCACGCGATGTGGAACGCGACGACCTTCACCCTGCTCTACTCCAACATACCTTGATGAACCCCTCCAACACCCCAGAAGAGCCGGAACTCCCGGCCCAGAGCTCTCCACCGGAACCTCCCACCCCGGAGGCGCCTCCCGGCACCAGCCCGGAGACGGCCCTGCTCTACGAACTGGTGGGCGACCCGCACCTGCTCACCGTGACGGTGCTGGTGGGCGCCTCAGCCCTGGTGCCGGTGCCGTTCCTCGACGATGTGGCCAAAGGCTACCTGGAGCGGCGTATGCTGCGCTCCATCGCCAAGCGGGAAGGGATGACGCTGTCCTCGCAAGAGGTGGAACGGCTGACCAAGGAGCCGCCGGACGGCTGCTGCCTGATGGGCTGCTTGGGGAACGTGGTGCTTTACCCGCTCAAGAAGATTCTTCGCAAAGTGCTGTTTTTTTTGGAGATCAAACGCAGCATGGACCAATCCTCGACGGCCTTGGCGGAAGCCTGGCTGTTCTCCCTGGCGCTGCGGCGCGGCCTGTGGTCTCCGGGGAGGGATATTTCGGAGGCCGACCGGCTGCGGGAAGTGATCGAGTCGTCCTGCCAGAGCCAGGGCGTGAAGCCGCTGGAGACCGCGTTGACCCACGCCTTTCAGGGCGCCAAGGACGTGATGTCCGACGTGGCCTCGCGGTTCGTGGGCAAAAAGGTGGAGGACAAGGCCCAGATCGAGGCCGCCCTGGACAAGTTCGAAGTCGAAGAGGGCGAGCGGTTGAGCCGGCTTTCCAAACGGCTGCGCGACGCCCTGGGCGGTGTCGGCGAGGAGTACCTGCGGCGCTTCGCTCAGGAGTTCGAGCACCAGATGGAGCGGGCGTCCAAGAAACCGCCCGGCGTTTAAGGCGGGGGCGTCGCGATCCGGTACAAAAAGCCGGGGGGTGTTTCCAGTGGGGTCTCGAGGATTCCGCATCAGGAACGAGAACCTGCCCGGCATGAAAAACTTCGTACTGGTTCTTTCCGCTTTCCTTCTCCTGGTTGCCGCCGGACCGGCCCAGGCTCAGCTGCTGTCCGTCACCGGCGAGTACATCATCGTCAACGTGGACCGGCACGGCCAGCGGGTCGGAATCGCCCTGCGCGACTCGGACCTGAACACCCGTCAGAACTGGGTCTACATCAAGCCCGACACCAAGATCGTCAAGCGCAACTTCTTGCCCGGCGGCGTCTTCAAGGACGAAGTCTGGACCTTCAACGGTTTCTTCGATCGCGCCAAGAAAGGCATGAAACTTCGTGTCGAAGGCGGCCGCGACTGGGATAAGTCGATCCACGCCAAGAAGATCTGGTTCTAAACCTTTCCCCGATCGGAATAGCAGCCCTCAGTCGTCGACTGGGGGCTTCGTTTTTTCCGGGCTTCTGTCGGGCCAGGACGTAAGCGCGCGGACGCGAAGGCCCCGCGCATGCCCACGACCTTGACCATCAAAGCGCCTCTGTCCGGAGTCTTGATTCCGCTGGAGCAGGTGCCCGACCCCGTGTTTTCCCAGAAGATGGTAGGCGACGGGATCGCTATCGACCCCACCTCCGAGGTGCTGCTGGCCCCCTGCGCCGGCGAGGTGATCCAGCTGCATCCGGCCGGTCACGCGGTCACCTTGCGTAGCCCGGAGGGGGTCGAGGTGCTGCTGCACGTGGGGATCGATACGGTCAAGCTGAAAGGCGAAGGGTTCGAGCCGAAGGTCAAGCTCGGCGACACGGTCACGGTGGGTCAGGAGCTGATCAAGTTTTCCGCCGACGTGCTGGCTCGTGAGGCCAAAAGCCTGATTTCGATGCTGGTTTTCACCAACGAAGAGCGGGTCGCCTCGCTGGCCTTCAAGAGCGGCAAGGTGGCAGCGGGCACGGACACGGCGGTGGACCTGGCTTTGAGCGAGGCGGGGGGCGAGGGCGGTTCCGCCGGCTCGGACGAAGTGGTTTCCGAGACCATCGTGATCATCAACCCGACCGGCCTGCATGCCCGCCCCTCGGCGGTCTTGTCCTCGCTGTCGAAGCGATTCGACGCCAAGCTCGAGCTGCAGAAGGGCGATCAGCGGGCCAACGCTCGCTCCGTGGTCGGCATCATGGGGCTCGAGGTAGGCAAGGGCGACAAGGTTCAGCTGGTGGCTCGCGGGCCGCAGGCGAAGGAAGCTTTAGAGGTCATCGTGCCTCAGCTGCGGGACGGGTTGGGCGAGGAGGGAGCTACCCCGGTGATGCGCGGCGGCTCCTTGCCGGTCGCCGAGGCGGTGGTGGAGGCGCCTATCGCGGCGCTGTCGGCTCCGCGCAGCGCGGACAGCAGTTTGCTGCTGGGAGTGGCGGCTTCGCCCGGCCTGGTGGTGGGGACGGTGTTCCAGCTCCGGGAACCAGAGGTGGAGGTGCCGGAGGACCCGGCTGGACCTCCGGACCACGAACGTGGAGTTTTGAAGGCGGCTTTGCAGGCCTCGCTGCGCGAGCTAGAGGCGCTGGTGGCCCGTCTGCACGGGCAGGCCGATCCGTCCAAGGCGGCCATCTTCGCGGCTCATCAGGAGCTGTTGGAGGATCCGGACCTGCTGGACCTGGCGGAAAGCTCTATCGCCAAGGGGCGTTCGGCAGCATCGGCCTGGAAGCGAGCCTTCAGCTCGCACGCCGACCGGCTGGCCGGGCTGCGCAACGAACTGCTGGCAGCACGCGCCAACGACTTGCGCGATGTTGGACGGCGAGTCTTGTCCAAGATGGTGAGCGGCCTGGACCGCCCCATGGAGGTTCCCGTGGGTTCGGTGCTGATCGCCGAAGACCTGACGCCTTCAGATACCGCCAATCTGGACCGCACGCGGGTGCTGGGGTTCTGCACCACGGCGGGCGGAGCGACCTCGCACGTGGCCATTCTGGCCCGCTCGTTGGGGCTGCCCGCTATTGCCGGGATCGAGGCGCGGGCCCTGGATATCCCGGACGGCACGCGGGTGATCCTGTTTGGAGGCCAGGGGCAGCTGAAGGTCGACCCTTCGGATAATCTGGTCGCTTCGGTGACCGAGACCCAGCGTAAGAGCGAGATCCGGCGTCAGAAGCAGTTGGAGGCGTCCAAGGACACGGCTCTGACCAAAGACGGGCACCGGATCGAGGTGGCGGTCAACGTGGGTGGAGTGTCCGAGGCCAACGACGCAACGGCGCTGGGAGCCGAGGGCGTCGGTCTGCTGCGCTCGGAGTTTCTGTTTCTAGAGCGGGCTTTCGCGCCGACCGAGGACGAGCAGTTCGAGAGCTACTCCGGGGTGGCTCGGGCGATGGGTCCGGACCGCCCGGTGGTGATCCGAACTCTGGACGTGGGAGGCGATAAACCGCTGCCTTACCTGCCGATCCCGGCCGAGGAGAATCCGTTCCTGGGCCAGCGCGGGGTGCGTGTCTGCTTGAACCGACCCGACGTCTTTCGTCCCCAGATTCGCGCCATTTTGCGGGCTTCGGTGTTCGCCAAGGTGCATATCATGTTCCCCATGATCACCACGGTGGCCGAGCTACGGGCCTGCAAGGCCGTGGTTCGCGAAGAAGAGGCGAAGCTAGGCATCGGCCCTATCCCAGTGGGCGTGATGATTGAGGTGCCGGCGGCGGCGCTGTGCGCGCCCTTGCTGGCCGCCGAGGCGGACTTCTTCTCTATCGGGACCAACGACCTGACCCAGTACACTCTGGCGATGGATCGCGGCCACCCTCAGCTGGCCTCGCGCATCGACGGGCTGGCGCCTTCGGTGCTGCGCCTGATCAAGATGACCGTGGACGCGGCCAAAGCGCACGGGCGCTGGGTCGGCGTGTGTGGAGGGACGGCGGGCGAGCCGCAGGCTATCCCGATCCTGATCGGTCTGGGCGTGGACGAACTGTCCGTGGGGCTGCCGCTGGTGCCGGCGGTCAAGGCGCGAGTGCGCGAGTATTCGCTGGCCGAGTGTCAGGAGTTGGCGGCTCGGGCGCTGGAGATGGAAGAGGCTAGCGAGGTTCGGGCGCTCTGTCCGGACAAGCTCGAAGAGGAGATCAAGCTGTCGTGAGCGCTGGGAAAAACGCCTTCGGGCTGTTGCAAAAGTTAGGCAAGGCGGTGATGCTGCCGGTCTCGGTGCTACCGGTAGCCGGTATCCTGCTGGGCGTGGGGTCGAGCGCGATCCCGTTTATTCCGCAATTCATTCTCGACCTGATGGCGAAATCGGGCAACGCCGTGTTCTCGAACCTGCCGCTGCTGTTCGCCATCGGTGTGGCGCTGGGGCTGACGGCTGGCGACGGCGTAGCCGCTCTGGCCGCGACCGTGGGCTACGTGGTCATGGTCGCCACTCTGGGAGTGATGGCCAACTACATGGGGCTGATCCCTACCGACCCCAAACTGGCCGACTTCAAGACCCAGATCGCCGAACTGCTGAAGATCGGTCCGGACTACGTGTCCATCGTCATCACCAAGGGCGTGATCGACACCGGCGTGTTCGGCGGCATCCTGGTCGGGATGATCGCGGGCTACTTCTTCAACAAGTACTACCGTATCCAGCTGCCGACCTATCTGGGTTTCTTCGCGGGCAAACGGTTCGTGCCGATCGTGACCGCCTTTGGCGCTATCGCTCTGGGTTTCGTGCTGAGCTTTGTCTGGCCGCCCATCGGGAACGCGATTCAGGCGATCTCGAACTGGGCGGTGCATAGCAATCCGACCATGGCGGTGTTCGTCTACGGTCTGGTCGAGCGCTGTTTGCTGCCGTTTGGGCTGCACCACATCTGGAACGTGCCGTTTTTCTTCGAAATCGGCAGCTACACCGTGCCCAGCACGGGCCAGGTGGTGCACGGCGACGTGACCCGCTTTATGATGGGCGACCCCACGGCGGGCATCCTGGGCGGCGCTTACCTGTTCAAGATGTTCGGTCTGCCGGCGGCGGCGCTGGCGATGTGGCACTGCGCCAGGCCCGAGCGTCGCGCGGTAGTGGGCGGCATCATGGTCTCGGCCGCTCTGACGGCGTTCCTGACGGGAATCACGGAGCCTATCGAATTCTCGTTCATGTTCGTGGCGCCGCCGCTGTACTTGCTGCACGCCTTCCTGGCGGGCACGGCGCAGGCGGTATTCCACGTCTGTGGCGGCTTGCTGGGAACTTCGTTCTCGCACGGACTGATCGACTTCATCATCCTGGGCTCGAAGGGTACCCGGGTCTGGCTGGTGCCCGCCCTGGGCCTGGTCTACGCGGTGATCTACTACTCCGTTTTCCGCTTCTGCATCACCCGCTTCGACATCAAGACCCCGGGTCGCGAAGAGGTCAGCGAGGACGTGGTGGCTCTCGATGGCGCCGAAGGCGCGTTCAGTCGCCAACTGGTGCTGGCTTTCGGTGGCCGCAAGAACATCACGGCGCTGGACGCCTGCATCACTCGCCTGCGTGTTTCCGTGGCCGAGCCGAAGTTGGCTTCGGTGACCAAGTTGAAGGCGCTGGGAGCGACCGGCGTGCTGACCATGGGGAACAATCTGCAGGCGATCTTCGGACCCCAGTCCGAGAATTTCAAGACCGATATGCAGCTTTATCTGGCCGGGGCGGGCGAGGACGCCGACCTGACCGAGGACGAGCGGGCCGAACTGATGGCCGGCGGCACGGCGGGGCCCGTGGTGGCCGAAGCGACGGTGGCGGTGGACCCGCTGGCCGGAGAGAAGGCCGAGAAGTGGGTCAAGGCGCTGGGCGGCAAGGGGAACATCAAGGACCTGTCGGCCTGCGCCGTCACTCGCGTGCGGGTGAAGGTGGCCGACGCCGGCAAGGTCGACCGGGCCGCGCTAGAGGCGGCGGGCGTGGACGGCGTGATGGCGCTGTCCGACGGCGTCTTCCATCTGATCGTCGGGCCGGGTAGCGAGGGCTACCTGCGAGCGATGAAACGCGTCGCCTAGACCGCTTTTCGAGCGTCAACGAAGCAAGGGCCACCCTCCGTGACGGAGGGTGGCCCTTGCTGCGTTGATGGGGGCGGCGTGGGGGCGTGCTTTTCGGTGCTTCGTTTGGACACCATGGTGCCCCAACGGAGCACCAGAGGCTGAGGGCAGAGGGGGACTAGGTTTTCGGTGCTCTATTTGGACACCATGGTGTCCAAACGAAGCACCAAAGGCTGGGGAGAGTGGAGCGAGGTTTTCGTCTAGGCGGTCTCGCTGGCGAGCTCTTCCTGGCGCCGGTCGAACTCTTTCCGAGCGGCTTCGATGGTGTCGATGTGCTCGATGGCCCAGGTGCCCAGCGCGTGGACGGGGCAGCGCAGCGAGCGGCCCAGGTCGGTCAACTCGTAGTCGACCCGAGGCGGATTGGTTGGCGTAACGGTGCGGGTGACCAGTCCGTCGCGCTCTAATCCGCGCAGCGTTAGGGTCAGCATGCGCTGGGAAATTTTACCGATCATGCGCTTGAGTTCGTTGAATCGACGGGCCCCGTCGCCTAGCAGCATGACGATGAGAACGCTCCACTTGTCGCCGACTCGAGATAGGACCTCATTGACCCTCTGGCACGATCCGCTGTCGTGCAGGTCGTGGGCCGTCGTTACTTCGGTGTGCTCAGGTATCATAAATGTGCCTCCTTGGCGACCTGTGTGCAGTCATCTAAGATGACCTGGTAACAAATCTATACCACTACACGAGGTTTTGTCCAATGTCTCTTCTCCATCTCGATTCCAGCATTCTTGGCGAAGGCTCCGTGAGTCGTTCGCTATCCGCCGCCGTGGTGGAGCACCTCACCGCCGCCGACCCGAAAGCTGAAGTCGTCTATCGCGACCTGGCTGCACAGCCGATTCCTCACCTCTCGGGCAGCTATCTGGCCGCCGGTCAGAACCCCGACGGCCCGCACGACGCCGCCGTGGCTCAGGACCTGGCCCTGGGCGCCGCCGTGCTCGACGAATTTCTGAAGGCCGACACCGTGGTGGTGGGCGTGGCGTTCTACAACTTCACCATCTCGACCCAACTCAAGGCTTGGATCGACCGTGTTGCCGTCGCTGGCAAGACGTTCCGCTATGGTCCCAACGGAGCCGAAGGGCTGTGCGGCGACAAGCGCGTCATTCTGGCGATTTCGCGGGGCGGCTACTACGGCCCGGGCACCCCGACGGAAAGTTTCGAGCACGCCGAGACGTATCTGAAGTCGGTCTTTGCCTTTGTGGGCATCACCAACGTGGAGGTGGTCGTCGCCGAAGGGATCGCGCTTGGCCCCGAGCAGCGCGAGAAGTCGGTCAAAGAGGCGCTGGACAAAGTCAGCGCGCTGCAAGCCGCCTGACCACGGTCTGAGAGGCTATCGATTCACCGATGCGCGGAAACTTCCGCGCATCGGCGAATCGGCAGGGCGCAACGCGACGTTGTCGGTCGCGCCAGCGACCATCTTGCGCGCCTCGTCACGGAAACGCGACGTTGTCGGTCGCACCAGCGACAATCTTGCTCGTTTCGCCAGCGCAACGCGTTGTCGGTCGCACCAGCCTCATCTTGCCTGTCTCGCCAGCGCAACGCGACGCCGTCTCACGGAGGCGGCAAGTCCAACGGATCGAAAATTCCCATCTTGACCGGATCGGTTATGATGCAGGGATGTGCGAACTCCTAAAATATCCGCGCACCCCGCATCTGCAGGGCTCTAAACTCCAGCCTGGCGACGAGGACCTGGAGCAAGTTCGGCTTGCCGATCTGGTCGGCCGTCACGTCGTGATCGAGGAAAAAGTCGACGGCGCCAACTGCGCGGTCAGCTTCGACGAGACGGGCGCACTTAAACTGCAAAGCCGAGGGCACTATCTCGAAGGGGGGCCTCGGGAAGAGCAGTTCGCCCTGCTCAAAACCTGGGCTTCCTGCCACTCCGGCCTCTTCTGGGACCTGCTGGGCGACCGCTACGTCATGTATGGCGAATGGCTCTACGCCAAGCACACCGTCTATTACGACGCCTTGCCTCACTACTTTTTAGAGTTCGACATCTTCGACCGCCAGAGCGAGACTTTCCTGAGCACCGAACTGCGCCATCTGATGCTTCACGGCTCGCCCGTCCACTCTGTTCCCGTGCTGCACGAAGGCGACGGCAAAGCGCTCAAGGATCCCCGAAGCTGGCTTCGACCCAGTCTCTATAAAAGCGTCGGCTGGAAGAGCAGCCTGGAAGCGCAGGCAGGCCAACTTGGCCAGAACCTGGCCCAGGTGCTCAAAGAGACGGACTCCAGCGATATGGCCGAAGGGCTCTACATCAAGGTCGAAGAGGACGGCGTGGTCAAAGAGCGCCTGAAATGGCTGCGCTACGACTTTCTGCAGGCGCTGACCGAATCGGGCAGCCACTGGCGCGACCGCCCTCTTTTCCCGAACGGCCTGGCCGAAGGCGTCGACCTGTTTGGAGGTCCGGCGTGAGTTGGTCCATTCCCGATCTCGAGAAAGCCGAGTTTTTCGATCGTTTTCTGCGGGCCGACACCCCCTGGCTCGAAGCGCTCAGGGGCTGCCCTCAAGACCCGATCCATCACGCCGAAGGCGATGTGCTGACCCATACCGGGATGGTCTGTCGCGCCCTGGTCGACCTGCCCGCGTTTCAGAACTCTCCAGCGCAGGATCAGCAGATCCTGGCCTGGGCTGCCCTGCTGCACGACATCGCCAAGCCCGAATGCAACCTGACCGACAGCGTTGGACGGATCAGCTCGCCGGGCCACGCCTTGAAAGGCAGCTTCCGCGCTCGCCGACTGCTCTGGGACCTCGACTGCCCGTTCGACCTAAGGGAAGAGATCGTGGGGCTGATCGCCCATCACATGACTCCCACCTGGGCCCTGGAGCGGGACGACCCGACCCGCCTGGTGCGAAAGATCAGCCTGGATTGCCGCTGCGCCCTGTTGGCCATCCTGGTCGAAGCCGACATCCGCGGGCGGGTCTGCGCCGACGCCGCCGACCTGCTCGAGCGCCTCGAACTGTTCCGAGAACTGGCCAAAGAAGCCAACGTCGAGGACCAGCCGGCTCGCTTCGCCTCGGACAGCGCCCGCTACCTCTACTTCCAGAACCGTTGGCATGTGCCCGACCAGGCGCCGTTCGACGACTTCCGCTGCAAGGTCGTCATGCTCTCGGGCCTGCCCGGCGCGGGCAAAGACACCTGGATCAGCCGCCATCTGGCCGACTGGCCGGTGATCTCACTCGACAAGATCCGGGACAGCATGGGCGTCGCCCCCACCGCCCCCCAGGGCGCCGTGATCGACGCCGCCCGCGCGCAGGCTCGGGACTACCTGCGCGCTCGTCAGAACTTCGTCTGGAACGCCACCAACATCACCGGCCAGGTCCGCGCCAAAGCGCTCTCCCTGTTCTTCGATTACGGCGCCCAGGTCGAGATCGTCTACCTGGAAGCGCCCCGAGCCCGCCTCTTCGAACAGAACCGCCAGCGCGAAGCCGTGGTGCCCCAGGCCGTGCTGCAGCGACTGGTCGCCAAGTGGGAGCTACCCCGCCCCAGCGAGGCGCACTCCGTGGTATATCACTCCCAATCGCCCCAAAACGGGAACTCGAAGAGGCGCCAACGCGTCTAAGCCCTCGATGGGTCGACAGGGAGACAGCCGCAGCGTGTTCCGTTCCGAATTTTCTCGCGTCGCCTGGCTGTGGGAGTTTCCGCCCGACGACCCCTCCCACCGACCTTCCCAGCCTTCCTCTCCCCGCCGCCCCCTGCCCTATGGGAGAGGCCCCATCGACCCGCCGTTTTCCGGCAAGCTTGAAAAAGACCCATTGGAGGGAGGTCCCCCCGGCTTTCGAAGGGCCCCGTGGTGAGTTCTTCGGAAAGTTTGCGATGGACGGTGGCCGCCCGCGAGGCCATCTTTGATCAGCTGAAAGTCGACCTTCATGGCGAGAATCTGGTGACCCGGATGCCGCTGGAAGATGTCTACGGGTTGTTTGGGGAAAGTGACGTGGTCATGGTCGAAGTCGACCGGGCCAGCGCTGCTTTTGACTTCGACGTGGCCGGCCAGGCCGGTCTTCCTGTCCCCTTCTTGCTTCGCTCGAACACGGAAGGCCAGTTTCTGGGCGTCTGCCGCTTCGGACAGCACAAGCGGGTGTTCAAGATCCTCAGCGGGATCGGTCACTGGTGGGAGTTGCGCTCTGGCAAAGGGCGCCCCTACGAAGTGCTGCGCAAACTGCTGAACCGGGTCAGCGACGGCATCGCCGAACTCGATGCCGACGACCGGGTGCGCTGGGTCAACACTTCGCTGAAGCGCGCTTTGCCTTCGGTAGAGTGGGAAGGGGCTAGGCTCGAGAACATCGTGCGGGAGGACGACCAGGTCCGCCTGCGCGCGCTGCGCGAGCAGCACAGCGAAGGGATCGTGGTGCCGTTCGCCGTGCATCTGCCCAACGGGGAACAGGCCGACCTGGACCCTTCCCCCTGGTATGATGAGAACGGCAAACTTCAAGGCACCTCGCTGGTCTTCCGCCAGGTGCACAACACGGCCGAACAAGAGAGTCGGGCCAACGAACTGTTCTGCCTTTACTCGCTGGCCACCGCCATCGGTCAGGCCGCGACCGTCGAGGAAGCGCTTTCGGTCGCCATCGAGCGCACCACCGAACTGCTGGGACTGCCGGCCGGAGGCGGAAGCGTGCAGGCCGGTGACGGCCTGGTCAACAAGGATCATTCGCCCGGGCTAGAGATGCCGCTCGCCGTCCGCGAGCATTTCCACGCCCTGCAGTCCAAGTTCCCCAAGGGGAAGCGAGCCCAGGTAGAACGCGTGGTCGACCCGGAAAGCGTGCTGGCCAAACACGGCCTGAACGGCTACGCCGTGGTGCCGATCGAAATCGGGGAAGAGCGGGTCGGACTGATCTGGTTCCTGGCCCAGGAGAGCGGGCGTTTCCCCAGAGAGACCATCTCGCTGCTCATCTCTATGGCCAACCAGCTTTCCATGACCATCGAGAACCTGCTCTACGCCCAGGCCCGCCTGGCCGCCGAAGCGGATAAGCGTACCTTTTATAAGGACGCGCTCTGCGCGGTCACGCGGGGCAAACTGGTGCTCTGCGAGCGGGACGAACTCGAAGAAGCGTGGGCAGGCTGCGGCACGGACAAAGGCCGGGTCGACGTCACCGAAAACGCCGACGTCCCCAAAGCCCGCCGCTTTGTCGAGCAGGCGCTCGACGGCGAAGGGCTCAACGAGGAAAAGATTGCCGACGCCGCCCTGTGCGCTACCGAAGCCGTAGGGAACGTGGTGAAACACGCCGATCGCGGCGCTGTCGCCGTGCGCACCACCGAGACCACGGCCACCATCCGGATCGAGGACGTGGGTCCCGGCATCGACTTTGCCCATCTTCCCAACGCCGTTCTGGCCGCTGGCTTTTCCACCGCGCCGTCCCTGGGTATGGGGTACTCTATCCTGCTCGAAATGATGGACCGGGTTCACCTGTCCACCAACACCAGCGGGACCATCATACTGCTGGAGATTCAGAAACAAGAAGCCGACCCCCTGGCCGCCTTCGCCCATCTGATGATCAACGACTTTTGAAGCGCTTCACGCCCCCTTCGAACCCCGGTTCTCACCGGAGGATTCGTTCCCGGCGGCGAGAAAGGTCCACGTCCTGTCATGGCTGATTTTCTAAATAATATCGTCTCGGCCTGGAATGATGAGGAAGGCGACAAGGACTCGGAACTTTACCCCGACGAGACCAACTCGCCCAACATCAACATCCTCATCCGTAACGCTCGCAAGTTCCTCGACGCCAAAGTCACCGAGGACGAGTTCGTCTCTGAAGTCGAAGGCACCGCCGACCGACTGGATAAGGCGCTGCATGAACTGCAGACCTACGCCAGCCGTCTCGACGACGAGAACCCTCGTAAAGAGCTGGCCGAACAGTCGGAAGGCGCCTACGAAGAGTTCGCCCAGGGCCTGGAAGAGATGTCCAAGCTCGATCGCGAGTCGATCGAAAACGGCATCGACCTGTGCGTGGACGCCGCCTTCAAACTCGAGTCGCTGAACCAGCACTATCTGGAACTCGAGATTCAAGACTCCATGGTGAACTGCGTGATGTGCAGTCATCCCAATCCGCCCGGCCGCAGCGACTGCGAAAAGTGTGGGGCGACGCTGCCTACCACCATGAAGGCTGCCTCGGCTCAGGACAGCGGTCCGGCCAACGATCTGGTGATGGTGCCCAAAGAGTACCTCGACCTGTACGACGCCTGCGACAAGGTGGCGGCCAACGAGATCCCCCTCGAAGTGTGGCAAGAGCAGATCGACCTGTTCAACGAGCGCTTCAACAGCGCCAGCCAGCAGATCCACGACATCACCAACGCCAATCGTGAAGCTTTTGAAGCCGCCCCCGAGATCCTGGCCGAAGCCGAGGGCGTGGTCGACGCTCTCGACGAAGCGCTGGAGGCGCTGCATATGATGCAGATGTTCGCCGAAGACGGCAACGTCGAGCACCTCAACCAGGGCTGGATGAGCTTGCTGGCCGGCACCCAAAAGGTGCAACAGCGCGGGTTGGCCTTCTACCAGAACCTCGAACTGGCCCAAGAAGGCTAACCCGTATGCCCGTCGTCCCCTCGCTAGAAGTTGAGAAGTACCTCGACTTTAAAGACATGACCGCGTATCTGCGGGACGTGGGCAAGGCGGCGCCGCATCTGGTTCGGGTCTTCTCTATCGGCAAGTCGCGCGAGGGTCGCCCCTTACTGGTGGCCGAAGTCACCAACCGCAACCTGAAGAAGGGTCGGGAGAAGCCCGGCCTGTGGATCGATGGTGGCCATCAGGGCTGGCATCTGCTGGGTTCCATGGCCTGCCTGGAACTGCTGCGCTTTCTGGTCTCCGGACACGGGCGCGACGAATTCCTCACCGACCTGGTCGATCATAACGTCTTCTACATCGCTCCCCGCCTGGCCCCGGACGAGATGGAGGCCTGCCTTGCTACCGGCGCGCTGGCCCCTCAAACCGCCGAGAAAGCCGGGCCCCTGGTGCCGCCTCAGCCTCGGCAGTTCCGAGTCGAGAGCCCCCTGGGTAGCTGGACCCCTTACAAAAGGGACGGACGCCTGTTGGTGCGTCGCCAGCCCGAAGACCGCAAGGGGCCGTTTTACGACCTATACCGCCACATCGACAGCGGCCGCCTGGAAGCGCTCGCGCCGCGCGATTTTCCCTCCCGCTTCGCTCAGGCTGGAGAAGGCCCGCTGCAGTTGGCCTCCTCACGAGCCGTCTTCGAGTTCCTGCGCTCTTACCAGAACATCTTCGGGGTGGTTTCCACCTCCGGCCCTGGCGACCGCCTGCGTATGCTGGTCGGGGCCGGCGAAGAGGCCTCTTATAAGGGCCTCGGCCATCGCCTGGGAGAACTCGCGGGGCTGCCCTGCAACTCGGTGGTGCCCGGACCGGATCTGGGCGGCCAGTTCCTGAGTTGGGCGGTCGAATCGCTGGGCGTCTTCAGCGTGGACTGCCAGATGTGGTCGCTCCGCGCCGCCGCCGGCTTGAAAGAGGCCGAGCCCGGCACCGATCCGCTGGTCGTCGAAGAGACCGAGATGATGCAGATCGTCCGTTTCGTTGAAAAAGACTTCCCCGCCGGCTGCTTCGCCGAATGGACGGAGACGGACGAACCTGACCTCGGTTCCGGAGAGAGGGGAGGCTGGGATTGGAGCAAAACCTGGCTCAACCCTCCGGCCGGACCGTACCTGGGGCGCGAGCTGAAGCGTTTCTCCCGCCTGGCGCTGGGTCTGGCTTCGGCCGGTCCGCGCCTGGTCATCGCCGAGGTGTCGGAAAAGATGCTGGGTTGGAGTACCGGCAGCAGCGGCGCCAACGAACCGCTGCGCCACCTGACGGTCAGGGTCGAGAACCGCGGCTACTTGCCCACCTGCCCTCTGGGGCGCGGGCAAAGCGACGGCGGCAGCCTGAGCGCGCAGTGCATCAAAGGCGAAGCGGAACTGCTGATCGGGCAGCCCCAGGGCCCCATCGAGGACCTGCAGGGCACCGGTTTCTCCCAGTTACCCGACGGACTGCCTTACCCCAGCGGACTGAATCTGCGGGCCACCCGCCGCTCGGTCGAGCGCGACTTCTTGTTCCGAGGCAACGCCGACATCGAGATCACGGTCTCTCACAGCATGGCCGGGTCCGACAAGGTGGTCAGTCGCCCCACTCAGATTATGAAGCCGCCCGCCTTTGGCCAGCCCGCTGCAGTGGCGGCTCCCGCCGCAGCCAGCGCTCCGGCGGACGCCTTCGAAGACGCCTTCCCCTCGTTCGAAGAGCTCTATCACGAGTCCGACGCCATGCTCGAGCCGGCACCGGCGGCTCCGGTCACTCCCGTCATGCCTCCCCGGCCCCAGCGGGCGCCGGAACCTCCAGCCCCTGCGCCGGTAGCTCATCACATCAACCCCGATGACGAGTTCGGCATCCCCATGCCGCTTATGCCCGAAGAAGGGCCGCCCGCCTCCCGCCGGGTCGAATTCCCTTCGCTGGGGAACACCCCCGCCGCGCCGGCCGCCTCCACCGGCGGAAGCCCCTTCCCCCAGGCCAAGCCCGGCGGACGCGTCTTCGGCACCCCGCCGCAGAAGCCCGGAAGCCTGCCGGGCTCGGCTCCGCCTTCCCGTCCCTCGCTGGACGACCCGCTCGACGAAGGCGACTTCTCGCCCCTGCCGCTGGTCAAGGCGCCCTCCTCGGCTTTCGAGCCGCTGACCCCGAAGAGCGCCGCGCCCCCGCCGCCCGCTCCGGTGGACGATCTTTTCGACGACGACGGCTTTACCGCGTCTATCCCTGGGGCGTTGGCCGACACGTTGGGAGTGCGCCCGGCAGCGCCTCCTCGTGGCCCGGCTCCCTCCAGTGAAGAGCAGCCGTCGGCCCCGCCGGCGCGCCTGGCTCGAGTCTCTGCTCCGCAGCTTTTGCGGCGGCAGCGAGGACAGCAGGGACCAGCCGACCCCTTTAACCGGTAGAGAAACCTTCGCGAAAGCGGGGTCTACCGGACGGTATGAACAGGAATGAAGGCGCCGCTCGTCATAATGCGGCCTTTCAGCCCATCCATCGGTGTGGAAGCCAGTGGAGTTGCTCGGGGGACGAGGAAAGGGTAGAGAATGTCTAAACGCGTCGTTATTATCGGAGCCGGTCCTGGAGGGCTGGCTTCCGCACTGCTGTTGCGCCACGCCGGATTCGAAGTCACCGTGATCGAGCGGATGAGCTGCGTCGGTGGCCGCACGTCGGCTATTGTCGAGGAAGGGTTCCGCTTTGACCGCGGACCCACGTTCTTTCTCTATCCGCGTATCTTGCAAGAGATCTTCAGCACCATCGGGCGCGACCTGTTCAAGGAAGTCCCCATGGTGCGGCTGGACCCCCAGTACCGCCTGGTTTTCGGTAACCAGGGGAGCATGGACGCCACCCACGACGTGGCTCGAATGCAGGCCGAAATCGCCCGCTTCAGCCCGGCCGATGCGGCTCGTCTGCCCGACTTCTTGAACGAGAACAAGCTGAAGCTGGACAGCTTCGCCCCGATCTTAGAAAACGAGTTCGGTAGCTGGACCCGCCTGTTCACCCGCGACATGCTGAAACTGCTGCCGCTGGTTCGCC
Source organism: Vulcanimicrobiota bacterium (assembly GCA_023447635.1). Classification (GTDB taxonomy): domain Bacteria; phylum Vulcanimicrobiota; class Xenobia; order Xenobiales; family JADMJV01; genus JAEXNA01. Next base: position 51,757 of record JAEXNA010000201.1, read on the forward strand.
CGTGGCGAAACCTCGACGCCGACCTGGGCTCGTTTTTCAAAGACCCCCGGGTGCGCCTGGCCTTCTCTTTCCAGTCCAAGTACCTGGGCATGTCGCCCTACCAGTGCCCCTCGCTGTTCACCATTCTGAGCTACCTCGAATACGAGCACGGCGTGTTCCACCCTATTGGCGGCTGCGCCAAGGTGTCTGACCGGATGGCCGAGATCGCTCAGGAGATGGGCGTGCAGTTCCGGATGGAGGAGGAGGTTCAGGAGATCCTGTTCTCCCGTCGTCGGGCTGTGGGGCTGGTCACGAACAAAGAGCGTCACACCTTCGACGCGCTGGTCATCAACGCCGACTTTGCCCAGGCGATGACCCGGCTGGTGCCGGAGGATATCCGCCCCCGCTGGAGCGACCAGAAGATCGCCAAGAAAAAGTTCTCTTGCTCGACCTTCATGCTCTACCTGGGCATCAAAGGCAGCGTGCCGGCTGCCCACCACACGATCTATTTCTCGAACGACTACGTCAAGAACATCAACGACATCGCGGTGGACTACAACCTGCCCGTCGACCCCAGCTTCTATCTCGAGAACCCCAGCGTTACCGATTCGACCATGGCGCCTCCAGGGATGAGCAGTCTCTATCTGCTGGTTCCCGTGCCTCACCTGCACGAGAAGATCAATTGGACTCAGGAGACCATGCGCTATCGCGAGGTGGCCTACCAGCAGCTCGAGCGGATCGGGCTGGGCGACGTCAAGGAGCGGGTGGTGTTCGAACGCATCTTCACCCCCAACGACTGGCAGGAGCAGATGGAGGTGTACCGCGGCGCCACCTTCTCGATGGCTCACAGCCTGACCCAGATGCTGCATCTGCGCCCCAACAACCGCTTCAAAGAGCTGGACGGCGTTTACCTGGTGGGAGGAGGCACCCACCCGGGCAGCGGCCTGCCGGTGATCTACTCGTCGGCTCGTATCTCCAGCAACCTGATCTGTCAGGATTACGGCCTTTCGATGCCAGAGCCACGGCCGGTGCTACCCGACCTCGCGCATGTCTAAAAGGTCGGCGACCGAAAGCGCCTGGAGCTCACGCAGCCTGGGCTTTCGTCTGGACCTGCTGGGTCGTTTCGCCGGACGGCTGCTGGCCGAACGAGAGAGTTTGCTGACCCTGTTGGGCGCTCTGCGTCCGCACTGTTCGCGGGCCGAACTGACCACCAGCGAGCTGATTCCGCTGCTCGACAACATCGAGTTCTTGCGTAAGCAGTCGGCAGAGATCCTTAAACCCGAGCGGCTGGGCCGGAGGGGACAGCCGGTCTGGCTGCTGGGGGTGGACAGCGTGGTCTATCGCGAGGCGCTGGGTCGCGTGCTGATCCTGGGCCCCAGCAACTATCCGCTGTTCTTGCCGATGGTCAAAGCGATGTACGCCTGGGCGGCGGGCAACACGGTGTGGCTGAAGTCCGCCCCGGGGTCGCTGGCGCTGCACGACCGGGTACGTGACCTGTTCCTTTCGGTGGGAGGCCCGGCCGAGGTGTTCCGGCTGCTGGGAGAAAGCAACGAGAGCTACACTCAGGCCCTGGCCGAGGGGGTGGACAAGGTGGTCCTGGTCGGCTCGGCGGCTACGGGAGAGGTCGTGCTGGCCCAGGCGGGGAGGGCTCTGGTGCCGGCTCTGGCCGAACTTTCCGGCTGGGACGCGGTCTTCGTTCACCCTGAGGCGGATCTGGCGCAGGCGGCTTCGGCGGTCGCTTTCGGGCTGGCTCTCAACGGGGGGCGGACCTGTGTGGCGCCGCGACGGATCTTTTTCCGGGGCGAGGTAGAGAGGTTCGAGGAGCTTTTGGACCAGGCGCTGCGGGTGCGTCCCCGGGTGCCGCTGAGCGAAGGCGAGCTTCGCCTGGCCGAGGAGGCCCGGTCTCGGGGCGTCCGGGTGCTGGGGGGAGGGGACGGCCCGCTGGTGCTGAGCCGGATAGGGCGTGATCACCCGCTGCTGCGCGAGGACTCCTTCGGGGCGCTGGCCGTGCTATGCGTCTGCGAGAGCGATGACGAGGCGCTGGAGTTGGCGGCGGCGTCTCCCCACGCCCTGGGCGCCTCGCTGTTTGGCCCTTTGCCCTGGGCCGAAGGGCTGGCCCATCGGGTGCCCGGTCATATGGTCAGCTTGAACGACCTGATCGTGACGGCGGCGGATCCCCGAGTGCCTTTTGGAGGGTCCGGGCGGAGCGGTTTTGGCCGGATGCGGGGACGGGAGGGCCTGTTGGAGATGACGGCCACCCGCGTGGTGAGCACCCGCCGAGGCGGCACTACCGACCACCTGCGCCCGCCCGGGGCGGCCGACGACGCGATTATCGAGCGGTTTCTGCTGCTGGCCCACGCGGCGGGCTGGCCTTCGAAAGCGAAGGCGTTGGCCGAGATGATTTTTCTGATCGGGCGCGAGCGCGTCCGCGTTCGCCGGGCGCGTCGCCGGGAGGCCGCCTCTTCTGGCGGTGTGCCCGTTGGTGCGCCGGGTGGTGTGCGGCCCGGCGGGCCGGGGTAAGACCATGGTTCTGAGATTTGAAAGCGACAGCGAAGGAGTGCAGGTTTGAAAAACGTCATCGTCATTGGTTCGGGGTTAGGCGGCTTGACCGCCGCTTGCACCTTGGCCGCCCGAGGCTACAGTGTGCAGGTGTTCGAGAAGAACGACTGGACCGGTGGAAAAGCCTGTGTTCACGAGGACAAGGGGTTCCGTTTTGACATGGGACCGACCATCCTGACTATCCCTTCGGTGCTGCGTCGGGTCTTTGCCGAGGCCGGCGAGAAGATGGAAGATCATCTGGATCTGGTGCGCCTGGATCCTCAGTGGCGCTCGTTCTTCCACGATCGCAGCGTGCTGGATCTGACCGAGAACCTGGAAGGGATGAAGCAGAATCTGCGCGCGTTTTCGAAGGATTCTAGCGACGCCGACGCCTACGGCCGCTTCCTGGTCGAAGCGCAGAAGCTGCACGACATCACCAAAGATTTCTTTTTCTGGCGCCCGGTGGGCGGCGTGTTCGACATCATGGACCGCAAGGCGATGTTCAATCTGGACTCGCTAAAGAGCTTCCTGGCCATGCGCCCCCACCAGTCGGTGTTCAACTGCGTTCGCTCCTTCGTCAAGGACGAGCGGGTGGCTCAGATGCTGGACCACTTCGTGCAGTACGTCGGCTCTTCGCCCGAGGCCAGCCCCGCCGTGCTTTGCGGCATTGCCCACATGCAGACCCAGGAAGGCGTCTGGTATCCGATGGGCGGCACGCGCTCGGTCCCGGTCGAACTGCGGAAACTGGCCGAGCGGATGGGCGTGACCTTCCACACCGGTCAGCGCATCACCGCTATCACCCGTGACGGCGACAAGGTGACCGGCGTGACCGACGAGAGCGGCCAGACCCATCTCGCCTCGGCGGTGGTCAGCAACATGGATTCCGTGCGCACGCACCGCGAACTGCTGCGCGGCCGTCCGCTGGCCAACTTCGAAGCTCGTCGCGAGTACGAGCCCGCCTGTTCCGGGGTGGTGCTGTACCTGGGTCTGAACAAGCGCTACGAGCAGCTGGCCCACCACGACTTCGTGTTCAGTAAGGACCCGGAGGAAGAGTTCCACCACATCTACGAGCGGGGCGAGCCGGCTCCCGATCCTTCGGCCTATATCGCCGCGCCTGCCATCACCGAGCCCGGTGTGGCCCCTCCCGGCGGCGAGGCGCTGTACGTGCTGGTGCACACCCCTTACCTGCGCCCGCACCATAACTGGAAGGACATGCTGCCGGCCTACCGCAAGACGATCTTCAAGAAACTGGCCGACGCGGCCGGTATGGACGACCTGGAAGACCGCATCGTGTGCGAACACGTGCTGACTCCCCAGGACATCCACGATCGCTACGCGGTGCTCAACGGCGCGATTTACGGCCTGGCCTCGCACGGCAAAGTGACCGGCGCCTTCAAGCCGATCAACCGCTCTCCCGACCTGGAAGGGCTGTATCTGGCGGGCGGGGCGGCTCACCCCGGCCCCGGAATGCCGATGGCGATGATGAGCGGTTGGATTGCCGCTGACGCTCTGGACAAAGACGGACTGGTCGAGAAAGGTAGGCCAGCGGTCGCCGCACACGCGTGATCTCGGCTTACCTGCAGCTCTGCCAGGCCCGGCCCAGGGCTATTCTAGGGGGAGCAGCGTTGCTGACGCTGCTCCTTTGTCTTATCTCGTTCCCTCGTCTGGGTTTTTCCGCCGACCGCCAGGCGCTTTTCCGCACCACCGAGGAAGAGCAGGCCCAGCGGGCCGACTTCCAGCGCCGCTTTGGCGACTGGATGGATCTGATCGTGGTGCTCGACGGCGCCTCGGGGGCCGAGCGGGAGAAGGCGGCGCTGACCTTAGGACAGATGATGGGCAGTTCGCCCGAACTGTTCGAGGACGTGCGGGCCACACTCGAGATGCCGGGGTTGGCCCATCAGGCGCTCTACTTTCTGAGCCTGGACGAACTGCGCGCCATCGATGAGGCGCTGGCCCGTCACCAAGGGGTGATGGGTAAGCTGTCGCGCGACGGCTGGTACGGCTTTTTAGAGACTCGAGAGCCGTTACCGTCGACTCCAGACGAGCAGCAGAACCGTTTCAGCGAGGCCTGGGAGAAGTCGGTCGAGGGTCGCGGTTCGGGCGAACTGAGCGAGCTGTTTCCCCACATGGAGGTGCCCGAGAGGGCGTTTTTCACCGACGGGCCAGCGCGCCATCTGGTATTTTTCCGGTCTTCTCAGCCGCTGGCTGCCATGGAGAAGCTGGGCGAGTTCGAGTCGCGCTTGGACTATCCAGGGCGGCTGGTCATGCTGGGGCAGCCGCTGCTGCAGGCGCAGGAAGAGGCCGAGACGGTGCGCGACGCGGCGCTGTCGACAGTGCTCTCGATCTTGCTGGTGCTGTTGCTGTTGGTGCACGGTTTCCGCGAACTGGCCCGCCCACGGCTGGCGTTCTTTGGCCTGACGTTCGCCCTGCTCTGGTCCACATGTTGGGCGGCGCTGGCCGTGGGCAAGCTCAATATCATCACGGTCAATTTTCTTTCCATCACGGTGGGGATCGGCATCGACTTTTCTATCCACTACCTGGCCCGCTACGCCGAAGAGCGAGAGTCCGGGCGGGACGCGCTGGACGCCATGACGGCGACCTGGCAGTCCACCGGGATGGAGATCTTCGTCGGCGCGCTGGCGACTTCGATGGCGTTTTTCGCGCTCATGCTGACCGACTTTCAGGCGGTTAAAGAGCTGGGGCTGATCACCGGCGTCGCTATTATGCTCTGCTTTCTCTCGGTGGTGCTGCTGCTACCGGCGCTCATTGTTTGGCACGAAGAGCGCAACGGCTTTTCTCATCTTAACGTGAGCTCCATGCCGTGGCTGAGCGTGATGGAGCGCTGGCTGCGGACCAACCCGCGCAAGTCGCTGGCGGCGGGGCTGCTGGTGACGGTGGCGCTGGGGGCTTTCGGAACTCGAACGCGGTTCGACTACAACCTGCTGAACCTGCAGTCGGACAACTTCGAGTCGGTGGTTTACGAGAAGGAGAGCGGCTTCAGCACGCTAGCGGCGTACCTGATCGCCGAGAACGCGGAAGAGGCGCTCGAGATGAAGGCGCGCCTAGAGAAGCTGCCCTCGGTCAGTCGGGTGACCACGGTGGCCGATCTGTTCCCGCGCCAGCCCGAGCAGAAGGCCGACCTGGTGCGCTCTATCGTGAAGCGCGTTCGCAGTATACCGATGCCGTCGTTCGACCCCGACGAAGAGCCAGACTGGAACCGGCTGCAGAAGCTGACGGCCGGCTGGGAGGGGCAATCTTCCAGCCCGAAGTGGGTCGAGACGCTGGCCGATTCGGGTCCTGGTCCGGTCGAGGCGGTGTGGCGGCAGATGCAGGCCCATCTGCACGAAGAGCTTCAGATGATGCTCTCGGACATGCGAGGGCAGCGCACGGAGTTTCGCATGGCCGAATGGAAGGCCAGCTTTCCCGCGCTGCTGCGCTACTCGAACGAGGACGGCAAGACGCTGCTGCGCATTCAGGGGAAACACTCGCTTTGGGAGCGGGATTCGCTGACGGAGTTCGTGTCCGAAGTGCAGACGGTGACTGACCGGGGGATGGGGCCGCCGTTCCTGATTCGGGACTATCTCGAGCAGATGAGGAAGTCGTACTTTGACGCGGTGCGCTATGCCATCGTGGCCATCGTGGTGCTGCTGGTGTTGTATTTCCGTTCGGGGCTACGCACCTTCATCGCTCTGGTGCCCAAGGTGGTGGGCACGGTGGGCATGCTGGGGGCGATGGGGATCTGCGGGGTGGACTTTAATCCGGCCAACTGTATGGCGCTGCCGCTGACCCTGGGGATCGGGCTGATCTTCGGGATCCACGCGGTGCATCGCTGTCTGGAGCATCCGGATGAGTTGCTGGTCGAAGGGTCGACGGGGAAGTCGATCTCTCTGGCGGCCTGGACCGACATCGTCAGCTTCGGCACCATGCTGACAGCGGCCAACCCGGGGATTTTCTCTATCGGGTTCGTGATGGCGGTAGGGGTGGGAGCCAACCTGATCGCGACCTACCTGCTGGTCCCGCCGCTGGTGGTGCTGTTCCGAGACCGCCTGATCCGCCCGGTTTAAAGACCGGGGTTCGCCCCGGAGATGGGTGAAGTGGCTGTGCCAGGGTGGATGGGCGGGCCGACGTATCGGCCACAAAGCATCCCGTCGTACTCCTCTGGAGAGAAAAATCCGGACCACGGGTCTCCGCTCGAGCCGGCTAGGCCGTGACAGGCAGCCAGCCAGACGACGCTTTCAGCCACTCGACCTTGAAGTCGGGGAGCGATGGCAGCGGGGTAGCTCAGATCGCGATGAAGCCCATACCCGGCCAGGAGAGGGTCGATGTCGAGCGATTCCAGCATGAGGTCGACCTCACGGCAGACGCCGTCGGCGAGCCTTTCCTCGCTCAGACCCTGGTCAGGCCAGGCGTACTCGTGAACCAGGCGGTAAGATGTCAGGTAGCTTTTCGCTTGCGGGCCACGTTGGAGCCGGGCGGCTTCCCGATAGTAGGCTTCGAGGGATGAGGCGACGGGCAGGTCTGCCTGGACCGGTTGGAGCAGGCAGAGCAGGAAGCAGGAGAGGAAGAACCGTGGGTGCGCCAAGGTTTTCCAGGCAGACGCCGGGCCGGTTCTCAGGTCCGACGTCGCCGGTTGGAACGTCAGGTATCCACGTCCCCAGACCATTTCAGAGGGGCCTCTCCAGCCTTTTGACGCGGTCCAGCACCTGGTTGAGCAGGTTGTGGGTCATCAGGTGGTAGGCCCGGTTCTCCATCCGCGCCGCCGACGACATGCCGCGATCGGCCAGGTCGGGCCGGCCTTGTTTGAAGGCGGTGAGGATTTCGGACTCGACTTTGAGCAGCGCCTCGACCGCCTCGCGGATGTTGTCCAGCGGCGGCTCGAGCGGCCCTTCGGAGATGATCCATTCCCAGTATTGAGCGGTGCGCTGGTGCTGATCGGCCAACTTTTGGTGAAGCTCGTCCATGTTGAAATCCATAGGCCAGACTTCCGCACGCGCAGGGGGCCGTCCTTGGCCTATCGAGGTCGAATTGGCCCGTGAGAGGCGACGCCGCACCGTTCGGCTTGACCGGAAGCGTCCGGTTTGAGACCCACCAACGGCGGCGTTACGCCGCGTAGTTCGGTTTGGATTGAAGCGCCCACGTTCCTCATTCGCTAAACCAGGCGTGGCGGTTTGACGCCGGCGACCGACGGTTTCAAGCCGGCCTTTCCCGGCGTGCAAGCCCGACTTCTCCGGTTTGAAATCGGCAAAGTTCGGCGTTACGCCGCGTAGTCCGGTTTGGACTGAAGCGCCCACGTTCTGCATTCGCTAAACCAGGAGTGGCGGTTTGATGCCGGCGACCGCCGGTTTCAAGCCCGTCCTTCCCGGCGTGCGAGCCCGACTTCTCCGGTTTGAAACCGGCAAACGCAGGCGTTACGCCGCGAAGTTCGGCTTGGAGAGGAGCTACTTGGCGAGTTTACAGGTGTTATTCCGCGAAAAATCGACGGAAATAAAAAAAGGACCCCCGTATTCACGGGAGCCTTACGAACGGTCGTGGAGGAACCACTTGGCTGGTAAGGATTGTCTACTTGCGTAAACAGAGGACTCTCGCAATAAGAGACCCAGCCAAATCTCTTACAGCCCACATAATACGCTCAAGACATGTCTGGCGTCAACAGTTTGGGTTTGTTCTTGCACATTTATTGTGGATATCCGCTGGAAAAGTGGATAAGTCAGGACAGCCTTTCGGGCAGTTGCAAGAATTTATGAGCGGGCTCCAGAAGCTGGAGAGGCGATGTTGCGCCGGATCCCACAGAAGAAGCAGCTGGACCTTTTCGAGGGGGCCGTGCTTTACGTTTCTCAGGCCGACGCGGCGCGAGTTTTCGGGGTCACCACGCGAATGATCCAGTACTGGGAGGCGCAAGGGCTCTTAAATCCCGAGCTGCCTCTCGAGGGGCGAAGTCGAAAGTACACCAACTTCGATCTGGTCGAACTGCGATTCATCAAGACGCTGCTGGTAGATCAGGGCTACACCGTGCCCGCTCTCAAAGAAAAACTAGAGGCGCTGCAGCGGCCCTACTATTACGATCCCGAAGATGCGTTTTGGGACCTCAAAGATAAAGCCTGGAAGTCCCGAGCGAACTTTGCCGTCGAGCAACTGGCTGGCGTTCGAGGCGAACTCGAGCCAGCCGCCGGCGAAGCCCTCGATCGCCTGCTCCCGGGCGAACCTAAACAGGTGGCAAGGTCGCTGCTCGATATGGTGCGAGAGTTTCTAGAGGGGCGAGGAGCTCCGAAGAAGCGCGGACGCCCCCGGAAGAACGGCTAGCGCTCGAGTTCTCGACGCGGCTTCTCACGCAAGCCAACTCCGAGTCGGCTTATCCGCCCACTCCAGCCCGGCTTTTGCTGAAGCTGACGCCGGCTAGGAGCTTCTCTGGCCCTCGTGCTTGGAACAGTGTCGCAGGGCATTTAACGCGGCTATGACGGCGATGAGCTTGTCTTGACGTGACGTTAACATGAATGTCGGCTCTCCACCGTCACGCATCGTTAATCTGGGCGCATGAATATTACACAGAGAACCTATGCTTACGCTCATCCTTCTTCCGCTCACGATGCGGACTTCAAGAACCCTTTCACCGATCGCCTCGAGGGGCACGAGTACATGGAAGTGCACGCCCGCTTGGAGCGCTATACCGACACCTATGATAACTCGGAATATGATCGCAATTCCGCTGTCGGCATCGTCGATATCGTGGATAGTTCCGGAGATTCTTCGGTTGGAGCCAATATGCGCTTCCAGGGCGACCGCCACGCGGGCACTTATACCGAGACCCGCTTCAACACGAACGGTGCTGGCGACCCCTTCAGCATCCGCCGTCTGAGCTTCTCGAACGCTGGCGACAGCGTGCAGATCACTCAGGCCGCCGACCGCGACGGCGACAAGTTCGAAGAGTTCCACCGCCAAACGCTGGTAAATCGTGCTACTCAGCAGATCGAAAGCGTCGTCGAGCGCTAGTTCGGCTTCGGCATATTTGCAAAGGAACGCCGGGCTGATCCCGGCGTTCGTCATTCTCGGGGCTCTCGCGCGACTTTGGCGACTTTGGTCTTAAGGTCGATCAATCATCGAACCCGCGAGAGGCACCCTTGCGCTTTCGAAGTGACCAAGCTTGCCCGTAAGGAACGCGCATCCCCACGAAAGAGGGGGTGGACAGCGTGTCCACCCCCCTCCCCAGACCCCCTGGACAAAGGAAAAGAGCCACGTCCCATCAGGGCGTGGCTCTTCGCGTTAGCGGGTCGCTGGATCTAGGCGGCGACTTCGGTCATCTGGAAATCGCTCTTCTGGGCGCCGCAAACGGGGCACTCCCAGTCGTCGGGCACGTCGGCCCAGCGGGTTCCAGGAGCGATGCCGTCCTCGGGCCAGCCGTCGGCTTCGTCATACTCGAGGCCGCACAGTTCGCAGACCCACTTTTTGAAAGGCTCGGCGGATTCATTGCTCATGGGGTTCCCTCTTCTCTAGAAAGTCAAAGTTCGCCCATCAGACACAGGCGAACCCGCAGACTATAGAGGAGCGCCACAACTTCGGCAACCCTGCCCTCTGGCAACGCGCCGTTGTCGCTGACGAGAGTGGCAATCTTGCTCGTCTGGCGAGCGCAACGCGTTGTCGCTGACGAGAGTGGCAATCTTGCTCGTCTGGCGAGCGCAACGCCGCGTTGTCGCTGACGAGAGTGGCAATCTTGCCCGTCTGGCGAGCGCAACGCGACGTTGTCGCTGACGAGAGGGGCAATCTTGCTCGTCTGGCGAGCGCAACGCGACGTTGTCGCTGACGAGAGTGGCAATCTTGCTCGTCTGGCGAGTGCAACGCGTTGTCGCTGACGAGAGGGGCAAACTTGCTCGTCTGGCGAGTGCAACGCGTTGTCGCTGACGAGAGCAGCAATCTTGCCCGTCCGGCGGGCGCAACGCCCCCGCCGACAAAGGCAAGCCGCGCTCAGAGCGTAGAGAACAAGTGCCGCAAGCGCTCCCGGCACATCGCGTCCCACAGTTCGTTGCCCGACTCCTCGACGAGATCCACCGCCACTGCGGCGCTGGTCACCCCGTGATGGTGCATGAGGTCACGCCCCACCACCACGAACTGCCGACCGTAGGGCAAGAGAAACGCACCGGATTGGGCTTCCCAGGACCGCCGCGCCTCGTCGTAGCTCGCGAACCACTCGTTGAGAAAGCCGCCCCCGGACCGCCCGATCCACATTTTGCCGAAGTCGTCGCCTACGCGACCACCTCCCGACAAAATCTGCCGCGCATGTTGCCAATCGCGAAAGCCCGCCTGGCGAGCCACGGTAAGCAACATCTGCTTGTGCTGGGGAGAGGCCTCGCCCTCCCCACGGGCCGAACCCTCCGCCCCACGGGCAGAGTCGTCCCCCGAACGGGCTTCACCAGCGGAATCTCGAGCAGCACGGCCTAAGCGTTTCGCGCGCTTCTTCAACTCGTCCAGGGCCAGCGTCGCGGCCCCATGACATGACGTTTTCGACATAAATCACTCCTAGCTTCTCCGGCCTCCCGCGAACATGGCCAGCTTGGGTATGATATGTCGTCGCAAGACGAGGAAGATAAGGAACGAGGATGACAGGCGTCTTGAGCGGGCAGGCTGTCCTCGCAGCCTGCCCCGATTATACAGCAGAACGAACAGAGGTCAAGCCACCCCCCAACCGGAAAGGCCGCCCATGCCCCGCCCCTGGACCGTCATCGAAAGCGTCGACACCGACGAAGGCCCGCTCGAACTGCGCCAGCGCGGCGACAAGGACTTCCTGATCACGGTGGGGGGCCGAGTGCTGATGAGCAGTTCCGCCCACCGCAGCGAGTACGTGCTGGGAGAGGTCCCCAGCAAAGCCGTCGCCACCCGACCTGCGCCGAACGTCGTCATCGGCGGGCTGGGCCTGGGCTACACCTTGCGCGGCGCCCTCGACGCCCTCCTCCCCAGCGCCAAGGTCACGGTGGTCGAACTGAACCCCGTGGTGGAACGCTGGTGCCGTGGACCCCTTGCCGTGCTGACTAAAGACGCCCTGTCCGACCCCCGCACCAGCGTGGTCAACGACGACATCATGCGCCATCTGCGCAGCACGCCCGCCACCTACGACGCCATCATCCTGGACCTCTACGAAGGGCCGAACAGTCGGACCCACCCTACGCGCGACCCGTTCTACAGCAAGTCCGCCATCGACACCATGAAATCAGCGCTCCGACCCAAGGGGGTGCTGGCCGTGTGGTCCGAGCAAGCCGACCGCCCGTTCGAGCAGCGTATGAGCAAAGCCGGCTTTAAGACCGAGCTTCTTCGGGAGAGTCGGGGCGGATTTCACTACGCGGTGTATCTGGGCCGCCTGTAGCCCTGGCCCCCCGCGAGGACGGCCGCCCGTGTTCCCACTCGTAGAGGGCCAACTGAGTGGTCATCTTGGAGAGCTGCTGGTCCTGAGCGTCCAGCAGTTGAAAGGCGCGAAAGATCATCACCGAAAGAAAAGCGATCGCCGTATAGGTCACCGCGTCGGTGCCGCGCGTCACGCCCAGCAGGCGGGCCAGCCCGAAGGAGAGCTTCGGATTCAGCACCAGAACCAGCCCGACACTCCACACAAAAGCCCAGATCACGGCGCGGCTGCGGGGGATCTCGCCTCGAAAGGCCGACGTCGCCAGGCGCAACAGCAGCAGCCCGAAGCAGACCGCAAAGATCCCCTGGATCAGCACGAAATTCATCGCAGACTGGCTCGCCCGATGCGGGCTAGCGTCTTGACCGAAGTCATCAGCGACTGCCCCTTGCTCATCGAATATTCGGTGTAGACCACGGTCACCGGCACCTCTTCCAGGCGCAGCTTCAGCCGACCCGCCTGACCCAGCGTTTCCGAGCAGAACTCGTAGCCACGAGCTTCCAGAGGCAGCTTCTGGGCCGTCTCGCGCGTCATGCCGCGATAGCCCGACTGGCTATCGCTGACTTTGACTCCGAAGAGCATCCAGGTCCATACGTTGGCCAACTCGTTTCCGAAGCGACGGTAGCGAGGCATGCTAGCCCGGTCGACCGTGCGGCAGCCCAGAGTCATATCTGCCCGACCCGCCTTCAGGGGTTCGAGAACCGTCGCGATCTCCTCGGTCAGATGCTGCCCGTCGGCGTCAAGAGTGACCACGAAGTCGGCCCCCATGCGAAGGGCGGCCTGGATGCCCGTGGCAGTTGCCCGACCGGCGCCGCGCTGCAGGGCGTGGCGCAAGACCTCGGCGCCCGCTTCCTGCGCGACCTGGAAGGTGTCGTCCGAAGACGAGTCGTCGACCACGATCACATGGTCGACCTCTCGCAGCGCTCCACGAACCACCGGCCCAATGGCTCGGGCTTCATTGAAGGCAGGTATGACGGCGACGGATTTCATCTCAGGCAAGCTCTCTTTCCCCATGAACGGCCAGTTTATGCCCCCGTAAGGAACGCCCGACCCCCATCGCGAACGCTTCGCCATGCGCACCTTGTCCTGCCTGCTGCTGAGCTTGATGGTTTCTGGATGCCTGAACTCGCCC
>JAEXNA010000017.1 GCA_023447635.1 Vulcanimicrobiota bacterium
GAGACCTGAAGTTGGACTCGGGGCTGCTCTATGTCAACGGACCGCTGACGGTGACGGGGAAGGTGACGGGGAATGGCGCCATTGTGGTCAGGGGGCCGGTGACGGTGACGGGGCAGATGAATCTGGAGTCGGATCTGGTGGCGCTGGTGGCGGACGGGGATGTTGTTGTCCAGGGGAAGGGCCAGGAGGATGGGACTCGGGTCCAGGGGCTGGTCTACACGAAGGGCAGTTTCAAGGCGCAGGATTCGACGATTGTTGGCGCGGTGGTGAGTGCGCGGGTGGATGGGACCACCGAGTTGGACCGGGTGAACATGGTCCAGGTGCCGGGGGTTACGGACTTTGAGGTTGTCGTGGACGAGCGGTTAGAGGTCATCACTTTATCCGGAAAATCAGAATTCGAGGGTTTCTACGTAGGTGTAGATGCCAGTGCGGGCTTCATGTCTTTTACCTCAGCAAATGTTTCCTCTCTCCGTGACCTCGCAGAAGCACTAGCTAGGCTGCCAGTAGAACAGCAAGGTGCCGTTCAGGTTCGTAGAAAGAATATCGATGGGTCTGTCGGTGATGTAGTCCTCGATACCGACCTGAAGGCTTCTGTCAAGGCCGATCGAGACCGCAGATGGAAGGCGTGGAAAGAATATTTGGAGCTAACGGCAGATGGTACCGTCGCTAGGACGGAGATTTTTAAGTTAGATCTAAATAGCTTCCTTTCTGTGCAGGGCGAGCTAGAAGTTGTGCTCTGGAAGAGTGAGCGTCAACGTCTGGACAGATAAAAAAATAGCTCCCCAGTCGAAACGGGGAGCCATCCTCTAGGATCTAGGCTTCTCTCAGTTGAAATCGAAGGTTCCATTGGGAACCTCAGATGGTGAGCTAGCTGTGGGCCCACTTGCGATGTCTACAGTCCCGGTGTTACCAGCTCCCCCTGGCTTGGGTTGTGTAAGCGCGGATAGTTGCTCGACTTGCAGCGACGCGCCAGTATTCTCTCTATAGAGTGAGTATACGTCATCGTTAGTATTGTCCTCGAGGTCGAGGCCAAATTGCGAAAATTCTGTGACAATGAGTTCAACTGTAGCATTCGTGCCATTTTGGGCGAAAACATTCGCGTTCACTCTGGCTTTCGTCTCGCTTGTGCCCTCCGTTACGAAAGCAACGCCGCTAAAGCCACTGTTGGTGATTTGGTTGTCGGTGACGAGAACGACGAGGGAGTTTGTCCCGGCTACACCCACATCAATAGCCAAACCAGCCACATTCGTCATCACGTTGTTACTGACAATCCAACGCCCGGAAGCATCCTCGAACGTGACAGCGCTGCCCGTTCCGAATCCGATCTGGGTAATGTCCACGAACTCACAGTTCGTGACGATGCCGCCAGCCTGACCGTCTCCGTCGACGGCGTTCCCAGCGGTGCCTTCGAATCGCAGGAAGTCTAGCGTGTTCATGTCGCCCAGCGTCACAGCGCCAGACAGAATTGGTCTCACGGCGCCCTGAGCGTTCACCAGCGACGAACCAGAACCCAGCAGTCTCTGGCCATTCTTCAGCGTGACCGAACCGGTGTAGTTGCCAGGGCGGACCACGATGTCGGAGTTGACGGGTGCGGCTAGGACGGCGGCCTGGATAGTGGCGTAGGGAGCGCCGGTGTCGAAATCGGCGGTGGTGTCGTTGCCGTTGGTCGAATCGACGAAGTAGCCCTGGGCGACGACAGCGGCATCGACCTCGATGGTCACGGTTGCGGTGTCGCTACCTTCGCGGTTATTCAGTGTATACGTGAAGCTGTCGGTGCCGGTGAAGCCCAGCGCGGGCGTGTAGGTGAAGGCGCCGGTATCTGCCGTCTGGGTGATAGTTCCGCCCTGAGCCGTAGCGGCCGGGAAGTCTACCGATACGTACTGGGCCTGGTCGTTGACCTGGTCGTTGGCCAACACGCCCTGAGCGGCCGTCAGAGTGATAGCGTCGTCTTCATCTGTGGCGTAGACGTCGTTGACGGCCACAGGCGGCGTCGGCGTGAACGGGTTGGGATTACCCTGCTGGCCGCTGACCTGGTTGTAGTCGTTCGAGTCGCCACACCCGCTAAGGATGGCGCTGCCCGCAAGCAGCAATATGGGGATAAGTTTTTTCACAAGACCTCCAGCGAGCCTCTCCGGCTCCACCCGCCTGCTTCTTCCTCCAACCGCCTCCGCCTCCCACCCAGTCCCTAGCAGGGACTCGATACCCCTGGCCAGAGGAGGGGTAAAACTCGAGTGAACAAATTTTCACCAAAAAGGAAAGGTGTCTTGAACGGATTCGAGAAGTCCTGGGAAAGTCCAAACTGAGCTGTCGGGGGGCATCTAGGTCTTTGTGTCTGCGGAGATCGTTGAGAAAGCTGAAGAAGTTGGCGCCGGAGAAGCTGCACGGGGTGAACCTGCGTATCCGGCGCGACCTGGGCGGCTGCGAGTGGAAGATGGGCGTCTGTCTGCTGGCCACGGCGCGTAGCAAGCGCTATCTGGATCTGGGCTACGCGTCGCTCAACGAGTACGCCGAGCGGTCGCTGAAGCTATCGGGCAAGAAGGCTTACCTGCTCATGCTCACGGCGCGAGCGTTAGAACATCTGCCGCTGTTCTCGGCGGCGTATCAGGAAGGGCTGCTCTGCTGGGGTAAGCTTCGCGCCCTACAGTCGGTGGTCACGCCGGAGACCGAGAGGACCTGGCTGGCTTACTCGCTCGAGCACAACTCGACACAGGTGGTCAGCGCGGTGTCGATGAGCCCTCGGGCCTGGAAGAAGCAACAGGGGCTGAACGCCTCGCTCAAGCAGAAGCCGTTTGTCGCGCCTCCCGATGTGGAGCAGGTCTTCGACCTTTTGGCCGCCGAGCAGGCCCGCGAGGCGAGGGAGAAGGCGGCTCGCGAGGCTTCGGTTCGTCAGGGGGCAGGCTGCGACAGGCAGGCCGGGGAGCCGCAGGCGACGGAACCGTGGGCATCGGGGCAGCAGGTCGCAGAGGAGGATGGCGTGCCTCAGGCTTGCCCTGATAGTCGCGCGCCAGAGGCCCAGACGCTGGGTGTCGCGTCGAGGGTCTCGGGACCCCGCCTCGATTTCGAGACGGCCTTGGGTCGGGAGGCCTGGTCAGGCGAGAACGCTCACGAGCCATTCCCCATCAGGGACAGCTTCGAGGGAGAAGAGCGGCCGTTCGCTCCGCCCACGCTGGCGGATTCGGCGGCCCGTAAGATCCGGGTGACGGTCGAGTTCACGCCGGACCAGTACGCGATCTTCGAGCAGTCCGAGCGGTGCGCCAAGGCTCAGATCGGGGGGCGCGTGGATCGGGCTGCGGCCGTCGTGCGCATGTGCGAGGCTCACCTGGCGGCGACGACCTCGCGAACTCGGCTGAAGTACCAGGTCGTCGTGCACACTTCGGCCGACGGAGAGCACGGCTGGTACGAGACGGCGCAGGGGCCTCTGCCCGCTTCGGCTGAGGCGGTTCGGCAAGCGACGCAGGGCGCGGGCGCTAAGAGAGCTTCGAAGCCGGGACGAGTTGCCAGGCCCTCGACAGATCCGGCCCCGAGGTCGACCTCGGACTCTGCCTCGCCGTCGGTCGCGAACGCGACCTCTTCAGCGACCGCGGAGTCGCCCTGCAAAGACATCGAAGAGGCGGATCAGCAGATGGCGGCTGGAAGCGCGAGTAAGAGACGGCGCGAACCGGTGCCGGCGGCGACCTTGCGGGCGCTCTACCTACGCGCGGGGCGAAAGTGCGAGCGCTGTGGATGCGCTAACGCGGGACTTCACGTGCATCACCGACGACCGGTTTGCGAGGGCGGCTCGAACGACCTGGAATCGCTGGAACTGCTCTGCGGACCTTGCCACAGCGGTCATCACCAGAGCGACTACCTGGCCAAGCCGCACTGGCAGGCCGCGCGCAGTAAAGCGGTGAGCGGAAAACCGGCTCGGGAACGGCCCGGCGAGCCTTGGGACGACCCTGGGCAAGGCTCTGGCGGGGAGTCGTTGACAAGCCGCGCAGACTCACGCCCGAGCCCGTCGAGCCTTGAGGCCACTGGAGTTGCGCATTGCTAGTGGACATGCTTGGCCTGTTCGAAGCGGGCAAGTTGGGGTTGCGGGTTCGTAGTGGGCAAGCTTGGCCTGTTCGTAGCGGGCAAGGGCGCGGTGGGCGGGCGTTGCGCATGGGGGGTGTTTCAATTTTTGAAGCTGTGTTTAGCGGTCTGGGGATGGGAGCATAGGGGGGCATGCGATCTCCGATTTTGCTGGGTCATCACGATGCTCTCTTTCGAATGCTGCTGGACGGCGACCTCGAGGGGTTTCTCGAGGGTAGCGGCAACGGTCACCTGGACCTGCCGCGGGCGCAGGTCTACGGCACGGTCGGTGGATTCTATGCCTGCTGGGTGGCCAATCCCGACGACGAGCCGGAAGCCAGCGAGCCCGAACCGCTCGACCCGGATCTGGCCAGGGCCGACACGGCGACCATGATCGAGCAGCTTTTCGCCCTCGAGGCGATGTCCGACGGCGAACTGAGCGTCGTACGCACCGTCGACGACCTGCGCGATAACCTGGAGGCGGGGATTCACAGCGCCATCCTGCACTTCGAAGGCGCCGAAGCGATCTCAGAAGATCTGAGCGACCTCGAAGACTACTACGCCCTCGGCTTGCGCTCGCTGGGCCCCGTATGGAGTCGCTCGAACGCTTTCGGCCAGGGCGTTCCGTTCGTCTTTCCCTCCACCCCCGACATCGGTCCCGGGCTTACCGCCGCCGGATTCGAACTGGTGCGAGCCTGCAACAGCCTGGGCATCATGCTCGACCTGTCGCACCTCAACGAAGCCGGCTTCTGGGATGTGGCACGGCTCAGTCGGCATCCGCTGGTGGCCACCCACTCGAACCCCTGGTCGCTCTGCCCCTCTCCGCGAAATCTGACGGACGACCAGTTACGCGCGATTGCCGACAGCGGAGGTCTGGTGGGAGTGAACTTCTACGTTGGCAACCTGCGCGAGGACGGTGAGGAGGAAGACACTCCGCTCGACACCGTGCTGGACCACTTCGATTACCTGGCCGAAACGATCGGCGTCGAACACATCGCCATCGGCACCGACTTTGACGGAGCTACGGTGCCGCTCGACCTGGACGGCGTCGAGTTCTTACCCGACCTGCTCGACGGCCTCAGCGAGCGCGGCTGGGGCGACGACGACATCGAAGCGATCGGCTACGGCAACTGGCTGCGCGTCCTCGACGCCACCTGGCAGGAGTAGGCGCGAGCTCAATTGCCTCACTGCGTGGGTTTCGCCTCGGCCAGGGTCGCGTCACCGTGAATGCGCTCGAAGTAGATTGGCAAGGTAAACTCTTCGGGGTAATCCTCATCGAGGTGCGTCCCCAAATCCCAGGGTCGGGATGGGCCTCCCAAAGAAAACACATTACTAAAGGTCTGCGAAAAGGAAACCTCCAGGCCGGACGAGCGATAGCCGTAGCTGCCGAACGGGCCCTCGCACATTCCGACCCCGCCCCAGCCGACCAGGTCTGGGGGGCCCAACAGGTCCCGAACCGCCTGGGGCGAGGGGGGACGATTCCAGATGGTTTCTCCTTTGAACTCCAGGGAGTCACCAGAAATATCAGTGACCCTTCGGGAGGTGTCGAAGTGCACGTAGGCCCACACCCGGGGGCCAACCGTCGTCCCCATCCCGTACTCACAGTTCCCTGGAGAGTCTTCTCTCAGACAGGTGAGCAAGGCGTCGACCTCCCCACGTGTCATGCCAGGCGCCACGCCAGCGATAGTGAATTGGCCACGAGGCCCGGTGGGAATGCGAAGCGAGCGAGTCGCGGAAACTGAGAATGCGACGGGGTCGACAGCCGCTTCTCGAGGCGAAGGTGTCTCGGGCGTGCCGGACATCGCCGCAAGCAAGGAGACAACGGCGACGGCTAACCCCAGGTCTCGAAAACGCTTCACACCGAATGTTATACCCAGGACAGCGAGTCCCGGACGTTCCAGAGGCGAATCTACCGTGACCCGTCAGCGCCTATCCCGACTTCTTTCCCGCGATGTAGCTGTCGACGAGGTCTTCCAGGGTGTCGAGGGGGACGGCGCCGTGGACGAGGATCGCGTCGTGGAATTCGCGCAGGTCGAAGGCGGGGCCCAGCGCCTTTCGGGCCTTTTCGCGCAGGCGCAGGATCTCGATCATGCCGACTTTGTAGGCAGTCGCCTGGCCCGGCATCACGATGTGGCGGTCAACCATCTTCAGGCAGTCGCCGCGAGCGTTCGGCGTGTTGGCCAGGTAGTAGTCCAGCCCTTGCTGGCGCGTCCATTTCTTGGCGTGGATCCCCGTGTCCACCACCAGGCGGGCCGCTCGGAACAGTTCCATGGCCAGACGGCCAAAATCCGAGTACGGGTCCTGGTAGAAGCCGTGCTCCTTCGGCAACTGCTCGCAGTACAGCCCCCACCCCTCGATGTACGCCGTGTAGCCGCCCAGGCGGCGGAACTTGGGCAGCCCCTGCAACTCCTGGGCGATGGAAAGCTGCATGTGATGACCAGGGATCCCCTCGTGGTAGGCCAGCGCCTCCATCTGGTACTTCGGCATGCTCGCCATATCGTAGAGATTGGCGTAATAGATCCCGGGACGCGAGCCGTCCAGAGCCGGCGACTCGTAGAACGCCTTGCCCGCCGACTTTTCCCGGAACGGCTCCACCGCCTTCACCACCAGCGGCGCCTTCGGTTTGGTCAGGAAAAAATCGTCCAGCGAATCGCGCATCCGGTCGATGATAGCGGTGGCCTCTTGAAGGTACGCTTTTCGCCCCGCCTCATCGTTGGGGTACAGAAAACGCGGGTCGACCCGCATCGCCTCGAAAAATTCGGGCAGCGATCCCTGGAATCCGACCTGCTCCAAAATCGCCTTCATCTCGCCCTGGATCCGCTCCACCTCGGACAGCCCCAGACGATGGATCTCGTCAGCGCTCAGCTTCGTCGTGGTCACCCGACGAAGCTCGAATTCGTAATACTCGGCCCCGCGCGGGAACTTCCACACGCCGTCGTCGGCTGTGGCGCGCTCGTGCTGCGACGCCGCCACCTCTCGCAGACTGCGATAGGCCGGCGCGAACCCCTCACGCAGCGCCGCCTTCCCCCGCTCCAACAGGGCCGCCTCGTCTTTCGACGACAGCTTCAGCCCCTTTACTTTCGAGCTAAAGTCGCTCCACAGGGGATGAGGCTTGGCAGCGTCCTCCGTCAGCGGATAACCCGTCAGCAGATTGTCGATGTCGCCCAGCACGTACTCGAAAACAAATTTGGGAGGCATGATCCCGCGGGCCTCGCGCCGCTTCATCCCGTCCGTCAGCTCCTCGAACAGCGCCGGCAGACGCTGCAGCCGCAAGATGTAAGCCTCGGCGTCAGCCACGCTTTCCACCGTATGCGTGTTGATCAGAAAGGCCGGAACCTCGGCCTGCCAGCCAAACATCTGGTTGACGGGATAGTCGTACTCGGTGAACTCCAGCGCCGCCCGCTCCTGCTCCACCTGTCCCAGAAACAGCTTCAGCGAGAGCGCCGTCTCCTGGTCCAGACCCTCCGTCCCAGCCTTGCGAACCTGCTCGGCCCAGCGCTTCATCACTCCGTAGCGCGCCTTCGCCTCGCTGGGCGAAAGGTCGTCCCATCGGTCGTTGAGCTTTTTCACTCCCAGCCGGGTCAGCTCGGTCGGACGCCGCTCGGACAGTTCGTCAAAAGCCTGGTCGAAGAGCGTGTTCAGCCCGCCTGGAGACTCCTGAGCCACGGCCGGAGTCGAGCCGAGCAAGGTCAGGGCGGTCAGCACACCCAGGGCGGTGGTACGGAAGGGGGAGAGAAGGGGGGAGGGGCAGCGCATAGCGACCCAATTCCGACTCGTCTCTCCACCCTCCTGTAGGTAGGTAGCAGGGGGAAGCGAAACCAACGCCCATGGTGGTCAGAGCGGTGCGAGTGATGGTGGCGGGCGGCTATGCGCTTTACGCGCTGGCGCTGCTAGCGCTCTGGCTGATGTGGCTACGCTACGGCGAGCGGCACTGGCTGCTGATCGGTCTGTGCTACGCCCCGCCGCTGCTCTATGCAGCCCCACTCGTGCCGCTGTTCGGCGCCGCGCTGCTCCTCCGCAACAAGCGCCTGCTACTCCCCAGTGTCCTGCTCACCGTCGCCGTGCTGGCCGGCCCGTTCGACTTCCAACTGCCTCGCCCCGGAACTCCCACCGGCTCCACCTCCCTGAAAGTCCTCTCCTACAACGTCCGGGCCGGCCTGGGCGGAGACGGAAGGGGCGCGAGCGATAAGGTCGCCGCCTACCTGAGGGAGAGCGAGGCCGACCTGATCGGCCTGCAAGAGTCCAGACAACCGATAGACAAAAAGTTCTCCGATCCCACTCCCACCATCACCGCCGCCTTCCCCGACTACCACGTCGCCCGCGGCGGCCACCGTCAGGAACTGGTGAACCTGAGCCGCTACCCGATCCTCTCCCAGCAAGAACACGACCTGAACGGCTACAGCCCGTGCCTGGAGATCGTCGTCGACGTCCAAGGCGAGAAGGTGCGTTTCCTCAACGTCCATGTTCTGACCGGCGATCCCAAGGGCGTGCTCAAAGGCAAGGCCGCCGGCCGCACCGACTACCTGCGCCAGACCGCCCGCTCCCGCCACGAACAGACCGGCGCGCTGGTGGACCTGATCAAGAGTAGCGACCTGCCCACCATCCTGGTGGGCGACTTCAACTCTCCACCCGGCAGTCAACTGCACCAGGCCCTCTCCACCGTGCTCAAAGACTCCTGGGAGGTGAAGGGGTTCGGCCCCGGCCTGACCTACCGCTCGGACCGCCCCCTCTGGAGGATCGACTACCTCTGGGTCTCTCCCACCATCGGGGTCGAAAGCTGCCGGGTCGAAGAGAGCCGCCTCTCGGACCATAAACCGCTGGGCGCCACCTATCGCTGGTAGCGCCCAGGGAGCGCTACGCGGAAGCCGAAGGCGGGCCCCATGCACGTCCTGCTGGTCTCTCCCTACCACGGCCGCTCCAGTCACGCCGCCTGGGCGGAAGGCTACCGCAAACATTCTCGTCACCGCATCGACACTCTGACGCTGAGCGATCGGGCCTGGGCCTGGCGCATGCGCGGCGGTTCGGTGGGGCTGTATGAAGCGCTCGACCCCAGACACACCGCCGCCGAGGTGATTCTGACGACCAGCATGACCGATGTGGCCAGCCTGATGGGGCTGCTGCGTCGCACACCGCTGGCGGGCAAGCCGGTGGTGCTGTACATGCACGAGAATCAGTTGAGCTACCCGATCCGCAAAGAGGGGGTGCGGGATAAAGGGCTGCCCTGGCTGCAGTTCACCTCGATGCTGGCGGCCGATGAGGTCTGGTTCAACTCTGAGCACAACCGGGCGTCCTGGTTCCTGGCCTTGCCGGACTTCCTGCGCAGCTTCCCCGACCACCACGGAGAAAGTCTGATCCCTGACCTGCTGAACCGCTGCAAGGTGGTGCCGGTCGGGCTGAACCTGCCGCCGCGTCCCGCCCTGGCGAAGCCTGTGGGCGAGCCTCCGCTGCTGGTCTGGAACCAGCGCTGGGACTGGGATAAAAACCCCGAGGCGTTCTGTGAACTGGTGCTGCGCCTGCTGCCGGAGGTCGATTTTCGGGTGGTCCTGCTGGGGCAGCGACCGCAGCGCGAACCTCCGAACCTGATCGATCTGAAAGCTGCCCTGGGCTCTCGTTTGCTGCACGCGGGTTGGTGTTCCCGCGAAGAGTATCTGGGCTGGCTGGATCGCGGCGCCCTGACGGTCTCGACGGCGCGCCACGAGTTTTTCGGCATCTCTCTCCTGGAGGCCGCCGCGCACGGCGTGACCCCGCTGCTGCCGCGCCGTCTGGCCTACCCCGAACTGCTACCGCCGGAACTTTTTCCCGACACCTTCTACCGGCACAAGGAAGAGCTGTACCAGATGGCGTTGCGGGCCCTGCGGCAGCCGGAGGGGTTGGAGGCCGGGCGTCCCGCCCTGCAGAGGGCCGCCTACGACTACGCCTGGGAGGCGCTGGCGCCGCGTTACGACGCGCTGTTAGAAGCCTCGGCCGGCTCTAGCGTTCCGACGACCTGATTGCGACCGCCGGACTTGCCTTTGTAGAGGAGGTCGTCGGCCTGTTTCAAGTCGCGGTCGACCTCAGAAGGAGAGTGGGCTCGAAAGGGAGCCAACCCGATGGTCAGCGTGACTTTGCCGTAGGGCAGGTTGCGCTGGTGTTCGATACCTAGCTTTTCGACCTCGCGACGCAGTCGCTCGGCGGCGTAGACGGCCGAGGCTTCGTCCTGGTCGGAGAAGACCACCAGGAACTCTTCGCCGCCCATGCGGTAGACCACGTCGCTTTTACGGATCTTGCCGGCCAGCGTCTGGGCCACCCGTTTGAGCACCTGATCGCCCGCCAGGTGGCCGTAGGTGTCGTTGTACTGTTTGAAGTTGTCGATGTCGCACATCCCCAGGCAGAAGCGGTGTCCATAGCGCGCCATGGCGTCGGTCATACGGGTGATGTCGTCCTGGAAGCGCAGGCGGTTGCCCACCCCGGTCAGCGGGTCGCGACGGCTCTGCGCCAGCAGTTCTTGCCCGGCTTGCTCGAGCTGACGGTTCTTGGTGGCCAACTCTAGATGCACCCGGGTGACCCGCTCGGCCGAGATCAGGCGAACGCGAAGTTCGTCGGGGTCCAGCGGCTTGCTGACGTAGTCGTCCACGCCGGCTTCGAAGCCGGCCATTAGATGGTGTTTCTCGGAAAAGATGGACGCGATCAGAACGTAGGTGTAGTGCCGCTTGGGACGACGCCGGACCGCTTCACACAGCTCGAGTCCGTTCATGTTGGGCATGATGAAGTCGCTGATCACGATGTCGATGTCGTGCTGCAGATAGTCCTGCAGCCCGGCTTCGCCGTCTTCGGCCTGGATGGCGGTGTGGCCCAGTTCGGTCACTACCTGGATCACCAGATCGCGCTCTTCGGCTTTGTCGCCGACCACCAGCACTTTCACGCGGGAACGGTCCCGGAGGGGATGGAGCGTGAGACGCGTTGGGGAACAGAGCTTGCCATGCGGTCATGAATACTCCCCGGGTGGGAGCTCCCCCTGTCCTGGAGATGGTTTGTTGGAGGGGAAATTCGGCGCCCCCGCAGGGGATCGGCGACGGCGAGAAAATCTTTTCCCGACATGGGGTAGACGATGGATAACCCCGTGGGACAACAAGCAAAGAAGATTATTTCTGGAGGCTCGAGATGGGTATCGTACGTAATATTGCTGAAGGCGCGGTTGGGATTGTTCGTGGCGGTCTGAGAACCGTCGGTTCGCTCCTTCGTGGAGACCTGCGCGGCGCCTGGAACGGCATCAAGGGTACCCTCGGCTCGACCCTGCAGCTGGCCTCCGGAGCCCTGCCTCTGGCCGGTCTGGCCATCCCCGGTCTGGGCCTGCTGGGCCTGGGCGGCAAGCTGGGCCCGCTGTTCGGCGGTCTGGCCGGTAAGCTCGGCCTGGGCAGCATGGGGAGCATGTTCGGCGGTATCGGCACCAAGCTTGCCGGTAGCTTCGGCAGCGTCTTCAGCGGCGGCTTCGGCGGTCTGACCTCGGGCTTCGGCAGCATGATGAGCGGCGGAATGAGCATGTTCTCCGGTCTCGGCAGCAGCCTCGGCTTCGGCGCCCAGGCCGCTCAGATCGGCGGCTCGTTCGCTTCGGTCGGCGGCTTCGGAGCGATGAGCGGCGGAATGAACACCTTCATGATGGCCTCGCCGATGATTATGATGGGGATGAACATGATGGGCGGAATGCTCGCCTAAGTTCGAGACCTTCCCTCGACGGAGAAAAGAGCGCTTCGGCGCTCTTTTTTCATTTCCGGGATGCTCCCGGGATCTCTTTGAGCGAATTTGGCGATTTGGAATGAACCTCTGGGGGGTGTCGAGAAGAGGCGGCGCATGAACCAGCCCACGCCGTCGACGGCCGTCAACACCCTGGTCGAGCTTGCCTCGAACGTCGCCAACAAAGAAGCCGAGCCGGAAGCTCTGCATCAAGTCCTGAACCAGCGCCTGGAGATGCTGCTGGCCTCCCGCGAGGACTTCGAGAAGAAGGCCGAGGCGATGGGGGAGGGGTTCACCATCCCCAACGCTCCGCTGATCGACCGGGTGCACGAGTGCTTCGACGCCTACGAGGGGTCGCTGCAGACCATGCTGGGCTACTTCGAGTCGGGCAACGCCAAGGACCTCGACAGCGGAAGCCAGAGCCTGATCGAGATCACCGTGCCGATGACCGAGTCGGTGCAAGAGTACGTGCGCGCCCTGGTCACCTTTGGCCCTTCGCCGTACCCGCTGCTGAACGCGGCCACCAACGTGCTGCGCTCGATGGCCACTCAGGGCGTCCCGCGCGAGGTGCTGACCCAGCTGATCGACGAGACGGTGGCGCACAACGCGGCGGCCCTGGCCGAACTCGACGCCAGCCCTTACAAAGACCGGGAAGGCTATCAGGCCAAGCGGGCCGCTATCGACGCCATCACCATCGCTGTGCGCGGTCTGAAGCCGGTGGCGTCGGAAGAGGCGATCGAGGGCGAACTGTCCCCGCTGCTCAGCGCTCTGGAAGCGATGACCGCGGCCGACCTGAAGATTTTCGACGAGACCTCGGCCGGTTCGCCGACCGCTATGCCGGCGGCCAACGTGGTGATCAACACGGCGCGCGGCGTGCTGGACGGCACCTACCCGCTGGAGACGATGGAAGAGACCTTGGAGTGGTACCGCGCCTTCCTGGAGACGGTGGAGGATCAATTCAACGCGGCCGTCGAGGGCGAAACCGACTCGGTGGTGATCCTCGAAGAGCTGCCCAAGACCCGCGAGATCATCGACCTTCACGACGAGATCGTGGGCGAACTGGCGGAAACGCTCAACGACTTCACCGCCGAAACGGTCGAGCCGGTCTTAGAAGAGCTGATCGAGGTGATCGAGCGGCTGAAGGATTCCAGCGAGGTCTACATGGACGTGGCCAAGCGCGAGGGCAAGCTGGTCTGCGTGGGCTGCGGTCATCCCAACCCTCCTACCAACCGTCTGTGCGAAAAGTGCGGTATCAAGCTGCCCCAACTGGTCGATCCGAACCTGTACGCTAAATCGACCATCGAACTGGAAGAGCGCTCGGGCCTGGCCGGCGACGAGC
>JAEXNA010000024.1 GCA_023447635.1 Vulcanimicrobiota bacterium
TTATGCGGCGGCCCGAGCGGCCACCGCTCGGACCTTTCTTTTTCCTTACGGCCAATCGCGATGGGCCGTGAGGCGGAAGGCGTCGCGATGGCGCTCGAACGCCGGGAGAGAGGTGGCTCCATCGAGCAGCAGGTCGGCCAAGACCCTTCCCGTGAGAGGCCCGAGTTTGAAGCCGTGCCCTGAGCAGGCCGACCCGATGACAATGCGCGAGTCTCCGGGATAATGGTCGAGCAAGAAATCTTCGTTGACGGTGTTGGTGTACAGGCAGGCTTCATAGCCCACCACGGGACCCGGGCAGGCGAACTGACGCTGCACGAACCGTGCGAGTTCTGCTTGAACTTCGTCCGGCATAGCCGAGGGGATGGGCCGGTCGGGCTCGTCTCCTTCGGGGCCCGTCCGATGGCGGGCCACCTTCGCCCCCGCGCGCTGGAACTGAGGTAGGCCGTAGAAGCTGTCGCCATCCCGGGGGACGTAAACCCAGACGGGGACGTGCTCGTCCTGGGGGATGTTGAAGTAGCCGACGTCCTGGTGAGCGACTTGCAAGCGGGGGCGAAGGTCAGGGAAGAGCCGTCCCAGCCAGCCTCCGGCAGTTACTACCAGGCGATCGCAGGTCAGGCTTCCTACCGGGGTAGGAAGCTCGATGTGGGTCGAGGTCGGCCGGATACCCAACACGGGCTGTCCGGTCAGAAGGTGGGCCCTCTGTGCGATGTAAGCCGTTAGCCATTGTATCGTCTCTTCCGCCGCAACCGTGGCGCAAGTGGTGTCGTGGATGACCTGCTCGGAGTCCGGGAAGGCAAAGCAAGGAAAGGTCCGCCGAGCCTCACCGGGGTCTAGCACCCGGAACGCGCCTTGCAGTTCGGGGACCGACCGCATGCTGTCGATGTAGGGCTGGATCCCTGGTCCGAAAAAGCAGCCCGGCGTCGGGTGCAAGAACGACTTACCAGCGTCGCGGGCCAGTCGCTGCCACTCTTCCCCGTGGGCCACCTGCATCAGTTCGACATACTTGGGCGTGCTGTAGGTGCTGCGGGTGATGCGGGACTTTCCGTGCGAACTCCCCTTGTTGTGACCGGCTTCGAACCGATCGACGACGGCCAGACTTCGCACCCCTTTTCGCCATAGGTGGTAAGCGGTGCAGAGGCCGTTGATCCCGGCTCCCAACACGATCACGTCGTAGTGGCTGGATGTCTTGCTCATGAACGTTCGTTCGCGGCACGAGGCGAAGGATCATCCGCCTCCAGACCTGGGTGGAGAAACGAGCCGCCTCTATCGTCCTCTTTTCAGCATGCTTTCAGAGGCCGGGGTTAGGGTCGGGGCACAATCCGATGTTGATCACAACTCTTCACACCCCGGTGCCGGCCAATCTGCCGGCTCTGAACCTACGCCTGATCGAGAAGACCGAGAACCCGCGCGAGCGGCTGGAGATTTCGGAAGCTTCGGTCGAGGCGCTGAGCTCCGTACCTCAGTACCAGGAAGTTGCCGAGTTTACCCAGCAGGCGCTCGAAGGCGTGACGGGCACGGCTCGTCGCCAGGCGATGCTGACGGCGGCGCTTACCGCTATGGCGGCCGTTCCGAACATGCTTTGCGTGGGCTACGCGCTGATCGGGTCGGCTCCGACCCGCCACAAAGAAGGTCTGGCCGACCAGGTACTGAGCCGAGTCGAGTCGACTTCGACGGCTCCCGAACTGTCGTTAGCTCGTCGTCTGTTCGAAGACAAGACCCTGGCTCCGGCCGAGAGGGCTGCTATCGTGCGAACCGCAGTGAATGCGGTGGGACACGACGCGACGCTGCTCGACGCCACGACCGAGATGCTGGCCGTGCCCTTCGGAACTCTGGCCAACCAGCAGCATGCGAGCAAGGTCGCGCTAGAAACGGCCCTGTCGCTGGTGCCGCCGTACTCTCGAGAAGTTCTTCAGGTAGCCCTCGACGTGCTCGACACATCCTCGTCGCCCCGGTCCTCGATCGAGGTGGCTCGGGAACTCCTGGCGGCCGCCCAGGACGAACCCGGCCGGCCGCTGCTCCTATCCTTGCGCACCGCCTCGCTGGAATCGCGAGGCGAAGCTCGTGATGTTCTGCTCGAGCGCGGTATGGCGTTGTTGAAGGCCGAGTCCACCGTTCCTCGGATGGAGGAGGCCGTTGACCTGACGGAGGCTATCGTCACTGCCGTAGGGCGGGGCGAAGCGAGCAAAGTTCGTCACGCCTCCGTGTCGGCTCTGGCCGAAGCATCCTCTCAGGAACGTCCGATTCTGACCGTGGCCAAACGCGTCGTCGAACTGGCCCGCTACGCGCCCAGCCAGGGCGGTCTGGGCGAGACGCCGGGCTGCGAGGCGGCTCTGGTCTTGACGTTAGAAGCGCTGAAAGCCCAGGTCGAGTCGCCCCAGGCGCTCGACGACGCTATCGTTCGACTGCGCGCCGTGGAAGGTTCCAGCGAAGTGCCCATCGGCCGCTCTCACCGCCAGGCCGCCATCGCCGCTCGCGCCCTGCAAGGGCTGACCTTCCTCGACTAGGCCTCGAGAGGTCGTCAGAGTCGGGGTGCCGTCCCCACGGGCACGACACCCCCGGTCGGAGTCGGCGTACGCCAGGTCCGAGGGTCGGTCAGAAACGAGGGGGGACCAGGGTCTCTTCGAGGACAGTCGGGTCGGTCAGATGAGCCGCTTCCCCCTCCAACGGGGGCACGTTCGGAGCCTCGGCGGGCGGCGGTAACGTGATATCGGGCCTATAGTGGCGCACGATGGCCCGTAACTGGCTCGCCGCCGTGGTGAAGTCCTTTTGTCGGACGCCTCGCGCGGTGCCGGTCAAGGCGGCGGCGACGTCCTCGGGAAGGCGTTCCTTCAGGCTTTCGGCAGCCTTCTCGGCGCACAGGCCCGCCAGCGGAAAGTCTTTGATCTCGAGCGCATTGATGGCCTTCGAAAGTTCCTCCATAGGGCCCACGGCCTGGGGTGGAGGGGTCGGACCAGGCGGCGCCATTTCCGTGTGACCCTCGAGCGCTTTGCGCAGGCAGACCGCCGCCGTATTCACGTCCTGCAGATCCAGCGCTTTGGCCGCGCGTTCCATCTCGATAAAGCTGTCGTCCAACATAAGTTTGTCCTCCTCGGGCATTCCCGCCCACCTCAGAGTAGTTGGAGCGCGACTGGGGCGCCTAGCTACCCCAGCGAGCGTATCGGCCATCCGAGAGGATACCCACGGGTCGATTAACCCATTCGCGGGAGTTTACGCGGATCGGTGAATACGCCCGCCCGGCCGAACGTT
>JAEXNA010000095.1 GCA_023447635.1 Vulcanimicrobiota bacterium
CTATTTCCGCCCTCCAGAAGCGACATTCTTCTGAAATACACCTGGTATTAGGCGGCGAATCTCACTCCTGGAGGACGAAAATATTCTTCGTGTAGCAACGAAAGTCCAATTGATGACACGCCCTAGCCCAATTCTGGCCCAGTCTGGAATCAATCAACCAGGACGAACGTCCGACCCTGAAGCGATTGACAGTGATTCACCTACGGTGAATAATCGACCTCGGAGGAATAGCACGTGGTCTTGGTGGAGTCGGACTCGTCCTGGAGCGAGTCAAACGGCGCGAGCGTTCTCATGTCCTGGGACGAACTGCGCCACCCGATCTGCCTTCTCTCCGAATCTGGTGTGGTGTCACGTGTCAGTGCGGCCTGGAGCCTGCTGACCAAAGGGGTTGGGGAAACCGCTTGGGTTTGGCGCGAAGGAAGCAACGGTCTGGAACGGTTGCGTTCGGCCGCTGGCAATGGCGATCCGGAAGCTGGACGAACGGCGTCGGCTCTGGAGTCCTTGCTGTCTGGCGCGCGCAGCGACTGGCGCCAGGACCTGCTGCTAACCGTCGGCAACCGCGAGGTAGCGTTTGTCTTCTCGGCCGTAGCCGTGCGCCAGCCCGAGCGAGGCGTCTTGATCTCGCTGATCGAGCGCCGCGAGAGCTCCTCGTCTTCGTCTTCTGGGACCTGCGTGGTCGACAGTCAAGGACGCGTGGTGGCTCAGGACGCCCGTTTCCGTGAACTGATGGGGGCCACCGAGCGCCCGGGAGAGCGACCGCTGCTGTGGGATCTCCTGGCCCGGCGCGATAGCTCGCTGGCGGCGATGCTGCGGGTCACCCTTCCGGCCACCCCTTCTTCTCAACTCGAGTGGCGCTGGCCCTCGGAAGGCGGATGGGTCGAGGTTTGCTGGTACCCGGAAGGCGAGCTGACCCGTCTGGTGTTGAGTCCACGCTCGCCCAGTCAGGCTCAGACTCTGCGTCAGCAAGAGCTGCCCCCGGACCTCGAGGCGGCTGGCGAACAGCGAAAGCTGGACGGGATCCGTCGCCTGGCGGGTGGGGTCGCCCACGATTTCAACAACCGACTGAGCGAGATTCTGGGTAACGCCGAGCTAGCTTTGGCGGCCAACGGGCTCAGCGATGAGGCGCGTCAGGCGTTCGAGAACATCGTGGGGTCAGCGAACCGCTCGGCGGTCCTGGTCAAACAGCTGCTGGCCTTTGCCCGACAGGACACCATCGTGCCCAAAACGTTGGGGCTGAACCAGGCGGTCGACGACCTGCTGAAGCTGCGTCAAGAGTTGGCGAATCAGAAGGTACGCCTGAGCTGGACGCCGGATCCCCAAGAGCCCCGGGTCAAGGCCGACCCGGCCCAGATCCACGAGATCCTGGAGCAGTTGGTGAACAACGCTCGCGATGCGGTGCTGGAAGGCGGGGGCGGAGAGATCCGCATCCGAACGGGTCAGCGGCTGGTCGATGCGACCACGGCTCGCCGGTACGTTTCGGTCGAACCGGGGATGTATGCGGCGCTCGAGGTCAGCGACGACGGCGTCGGCCTGGATGAAGAGCTCGCTTCGCACATCTTCGAACCGTTCTTTACCACCAAGGGTCCTGGCAGCGGGATGGGCCTTTCCACGGTGGAGGGGATCGTGGGGCAGAACGGCGGCTTCGTCGAGGTCTCCAGCCGGCCCGGCCAGGGCAGCTCGTTTACGATTTCGCTTCCGCTGCGCGGGGAAGAGTCGGGCGAGCAGCCCTCGCTGCCTCCCACCGCATCCTCCAACCCCTCCGGACCCTCCAACCCCTCCCTCGGAGAGGAGGACGGCTACACCGTGCTGGTGGTCGATGATGAACCGGGGCTGCTGCAGCTGTGCAAACGTCGACTGCAAAAGATGGGCTATCACGTCCTGGTGGCAGCGGGGCCCTTCGAGGCGCTGGAGGTGGCTCGGAGCCATCCCGGGGTGATCCATCTGCTCTTGAGCGACGTGATGATGCCCGGCATGAACGGACGCGAGCTCAGTGGGCAGCTCAAGGAGATCCGACCGGACATGAGCGCGGTTTTTATGTCCGGCTACGCGGCCGAGATTCTGAGCCAGAACGGGATGCTCGACGAAGGCGTGCACTTCTTGCCCAAGCCGTTTGGCGACAAAGAGCTGCGAGAGAAGCTGACGGCCCTGCTGCCGGCCCGGGCTTAGGCCTCTTCCGTTCGTCGCTCCTGAACTCGTCGTCGCATCTCTTCTTTCAGCGGGCGGGCGGGGTTGCCCAGGTAGGGCCCTGGCTTGTCCAGCTTGCCCAGAGCCCAGCTCCGCCCCCCGAGCTGAACGCCGCTGACCAGTTCGGCTTCCGGTCCGACGGCCGACTGACCCGCCAGCACCACGCCGGGGTGCAGTACGGCGTCGCGATCGACCGAGCTTTGCCCTACCAGCAGACTGCCGGCTCCGATCTGGCTGCGCGGTCCGACCACCACCAGGTTATCGAATTTGGCACCGGGCTGGACTTTGACGCCGTTGCCCAGCGAGGTGTGCGCCCCCAGATCGACGGAGGCGCCAAGCTCGGCCTCGTTGCCGATCTGAGCCCAGGGCTCGAGCCGACAGTCCGGCCCCAGCCGAGTTCCCTGGCCGATGCTGACGTGGGCGTATAGTCGGCAGCCGGCGCCTAACACGGCGTCTTGGCCCAGGGTGACGAACGCCTGCAGGAAGCAGTCGGGTCCGATCAGGGCCGAGGGGCCGACCAGACAGTGCGGCCCGACGTAGGCGGTCGCGTGGATCTGGGGTCGCGGGTCGACCCCGGCGGTGGGGTGCACCCCGGGGGCCGGAATCGCTTCGGGATAGAACAGATCAAGGAAGCGGGCGAAGGCGATGCGCGGCTCGGGGTGGACCAGGGCAGGCCCTTCGACCGTCAGCTTGCCGTTGTGCAGCAGCGCTCCCACCGGATGCCCTTCGAGAGTGGCCAGGTGGTCAGAGGTTTCGACCATGACCAGGCTGCCCGCGCGCGGATGATCGACCGAGGAGACTCCATCGATGGGCCGATCTCCGTCACCAACCAGGGTGCAGCCGGCGGCTTCGGCCAGTTGGGAAAGTGCGATAGGCGGCATGGTTCCTCCGAAAGTCGGGGCCTTGCTCCGTAGGAAGTGAGGCTCCGTGATACAACTCCGTGGCCTTTGGGGCGCCTGGCCCAGCTTCCTGCGGTGCTGGGAGAGGCCGCTCTGGGAAGAGTTCCTCGTGCGGGTGTTGAACAGCGCGGCGAAGCGCCCCAAAAGCCTCGTCCTGGCGACCTAGTCGGAAGGCGAGAATCCCGATTCGACTTCGGGGGTTGAAGGGCGCAAAAGGAGTTCCATGCCACATCGTTTAGCCGGGTCCCGCCCTCATCGCGCAAGCATCAGTTTCTCGCCTCCCAACTACGCTCGCAGGTTCCAGAAAGCGCTCGCTGCTGCGGCTCTAGCCGGCTGGCTGGTCGTCGGCTCTCCGGCCGTGCTGGCTCAGACGCCGTCGGTCGATCCTCGCGCCACCGTCAGCGCTACCGCTCAGGCCTATCCGGGCGCGACCTCGGTGCTGCTGCTCGACGACATCCGTTTCGATGTCTTGCCGGACCGCACTCATATCTTTGACGAGCACGACGCTATCCGGGTGTTGACCCCCGACGGCGTGCTGGAAAACGCCTCGCTGGACCGTATTCTCGATTCGAACGAGTCGTCCATCGAGGTGCTGGTGGCTCGCACCATCAAGGCCGACGGCCGGGTGCTGGACGCTCCGCCTGCCGAACTGCAGCCTCTGGCTTCGAAGTCCCAGGTCTACAGTTCGTTCCAGCGTTTCTCGGTGCGCTTCCCCGAAGTCGAGGTCGGCGACGTGGTCGAGTTCCGCCTGCGCACCACCCACAAGCCGAAGCCGGGTGGACATTTCTGGGCTACCACCTTTGTCGAGAACCCGATGCCGATCGTGGACTCGTCCTTTGTGGTGACCATCCCCAAGGACGTCCCTTTCCGAGTGGCTACGCCCGGACTGGTGGGCGGAAAGGCCACAGAAGAGACGGTCTCTATCGACGGTAAAGACTACAAGCGGATGAGCTGGCACGAGTCGAACAAAGAAGCGTTCGTCTACAGCCCTCTGGCGCCGTCGGCGCTGAGCCTGCTGGGCCGCATCGAGGTCAGCTCGTTCAAGAACTGGAAAGAGGTGGCCGACTTCGTCGGGGCGCGCTGGAAGGAGAACAGCACCATCTCGGAAGGGCTGGCGCTGCGAGTGGCGGGCTGGACCCCCAACACGGCCGACCCGGTGCAGCGAGCCAAGGCCGTGCTGCGCGAACTGTCGCGCAACCGCAAGGCCGCCTCGTTCCTATCCGAGGAGCCGGATTTCCACAAACCGTCTCAGGTTTTCCCGGAAGAGGTCGTCTCTATGGCCGACTCCTCGTTGCTGGCCTCGGTAGCGCTATCCTCGGCCGGGGTGGCCAACATTCCGGTCGCCTCGACCGGACTGTCGATTTCGGCGCTGGACGACGAACTGCCTCACCCCGAAAAGGTCGAGCGGATCGTGCTGCAGATTCCGCTGCCCGACGGCACCTCGCGCTGGGTCGACCCGGAAGCGCCGGGCTTTCTGCTCAATGAACCGCCGCCCGGCACCTCGGACGCCGCCGCCTTCAGCTGGGACAGCCGGTTTGCGACGGGCTCGAGCGGACTGCGCGAGTTGACCCCGGTGGCCGCTGTCGCCAACCGCGAAGAGTTGGCCGTGGAAGGTCGTCTCGAGCGCAGCGGACGGGCCGAACTGACCCTGCAGTTCGACCGCTACGGCGGGTCGGCGCTGAACGCGCGCCAGGCGGCTCGGGATATCAAGGACGGCGCGCGCGGCGTGCGGGAGCGGGCGCTGGACTCGTTCTTCTCCAACGCCGCCGGCGCTTACGGCGAACGGGCCCGCTTGCTGAGCCGCTTTTTCGAGAGCGACCCCGAAGTCAGCGACCCGTTCTCGCTGGCCTTCACCGTGGCCGTACCCGGCTTTGGCGCCACCGAGGGCGATGTCCTGACCGTGCCGCTGCCGCGTTTCCTTTCGGCCAACATCCGAGCCGCCGTGCTGGAGAAGCAGCGGGTGGTCCCCTTGCGTTTCGACCAGCCGTACCAGCAGGATGTGCGCATCCATCTGATGTTCCCCGAGGGCAGCACGGTGACGGGCGCCCCGACCCGCATCGAGCGCAATACGCCGGAAGTCGATTTCGTCGCCACCGGACGCGCCGAAGGCAACGAGATCTGGTACGTCGGTCGGCTGACCGTGAAGGACCCCTGGGTCGACCCCGCTCACGTGCAGCGCGCTCTCGAGGTGCTGACCAGCGCTATCGAAAGCGAGAACACCGAGATCAAGGTGGCTCTGCCGGCCGAAGTCCAGGCCGGAGGCGAAGCGTCCGAGGACGACGAGGGTTGAGACTAACGGCTCCCGCCAAGATCAACCTGACGCTGGAAGTCACCGGCGTCGAGGCCAACGGATACCACACGCTCGACACCCTTTTTGCCTGGCTAGAGCTGCACGACAGCCTGACCATCGAAAAGGCGTCGGAAACGACCCTGGAGATGGAAGCCGACGGGGTCGACACCTCTTTGGTCACGGCTGACGAGAACAACCTGGTGCTGAAGGCGCTTCGGGCGTTGGAGGCCCATGCGGGGCGTGCTTTACCGACCCGTTTCCGCTTGACCAAGCGGATTCCGGCCGGAGGTGGCCTGGGGGGAGGCAGCGCGGACGCCGCGGCGGCCCTGGTCGGGCTGCCTCGTCTGCATGGCGTCGAGGTGTCGTCCGAGCAGCTGCAGGCGATGGCGGCTCGCCTGGGGGCCGACGTGGCTTTTGGCCTTCGCGGCGGCTTTGCTCGGGGGACACGCTACGGCGATGTCCTCGAGCAGCTCGCCTTACCGTCCGAGCTTGGCCAGGCCACCCTGGTGCTCCTGGCGCCCGGATTCCCTTGTCCTACCCCGATAGTCTACGGAGCCTGGGACCAGACGCCGAGCCGAGTGGCCCAGGGGGCCAGCGAGCGCTTTCTCGGTGCTCCTAGCGGGTCCCGGCTGGCGGAGATCCGCAACGACCTGCAGGCGCCCGCCGAGTCGCTTTTCCCCTTGCTCACCGAACTGCGGGCCGAGATGGAAGGCTGCGGCCTGCAGGCGGTGACCCTGAGCGGAAGCGGTTCGACCCTGTTCGGCTTCTGGACGGGGGAGGGGAGCCTGGAGGGAATTGTGGAGAGGCTGAGCGGACGAGGTAAGGTGATGGTGACGCGATTGAGAGCAGAGGAGCGCGATGAGCTTGACGTCTGAGACGAGGGTTCCCCTTTCGGGCGGGGCGTTCCCCGAGGCGGTGGAGGTGGTGCTGCTGGCCGGCGGCACCTTCGACGATCTGCCAGAGGGTGAGGACCCGCGGGGCAAGGGGCTGGTGATGCTGGCCGGAGTGCCGATGGCGGCGCGCACCTTGCGGGCTCTGGCCGGGTCTCCGGCGGTGTCGCGCATCATCCTGGTCAGCCCGGTGCCGTCGTCGGAACTGACCGACCCCTGCTGGGAAGCGGTGGACGTGGTCGTTCCCGCCGGGGAGCGGCTGATCGACTCTTTCAGGGCGGGTATGGACGCGGTGTCGGACCAGGACCAGCCGGCCATGGTGGTGGCGGGCGACCTGCCGCTGCTGACGTCCGAGGCAGTGACCGACTTCGTCGAGCGCTGCCGCTCCCGTCAGGACGTCGAGATCTGGTATAGCTGTTTACGTCGAACGAATTCGGAGGCCGCTTTCCCGGGAGTTCGGCACACCTACGCTCGGCTGGCCGAGGGGGTGTTTTGTGGAGCGGGCATGTTCCTCAGTCGGCCCAACTCTCTACAGCCGCTTTATCAGGCCATGACCTCTTTGACCTACGCTCGCAAGGCGCCCTGGAAGCTGATCAAGCTGCTGGGGGCAGAGCTGATTCTGACCTATATTTTTGGTCGGGTCACGATTCCTCAGGCCGAACGAGGAATGAGTCGGCTTCTCGGCGGAACAGTGTGCGCAGGGATCGAGACGCCCTATCCGGAGTCCGCGTTCAACGTGGATGATCTCGAGACTTTGCAAGAAGCGAGACGATATTTCGAGTCCGTTTGACCTTTGGAGGCACTATGACGATTATTTCCACCGAGGGAGCGCCCGCCGCTATCGGCCCCTACAGCCAGGCCGTGGCACTCGATGGGCTGCTGTTCTGCTCGGGCCAGATCTCCCTGACCCCGGACGGGCAGGGGCCGATCGGCGACGACGCCCGCGCCCAGACCGAGCAGATCATGAAGAACATCGCCGCCGTGCTCGAAGCCGGCGGATCCAGCTTCGCCAAGGTCGTGAAGACCACGATCTTTCTGATCGATATGAACGATTTCGCTGCGGTCAACGAGGTCTACGGAGCCGTGTTCGCCAGCCAGCCGCCGGCCCGCTCGACGGTGGCCGTACGCGGCTTGCCTAAGGGCGCGCGCGTCGAAATCGAAGTGATCGCGACCCGTTGAGCGAGCCGACTGTAACCCCGCTTCGCATCGAGCTGACCCTCTTTGACCCCAAGCAGTTTCGCGACAAGGCGGAATGGAGCGAGGGAGAGCGGCCGACCCTACTGTTCTGCACTCACTACAAGGATGCGGTGGCTCCGCCTTTTCCGACCGAAGGGAAGAATGGGATCTCGGTCTGGGTTGGCACGCTGGAAGCTTTCAAGGAGCCCAAAGCCAGGCTGCTCTGGGAACTCGAGCGGCGCCGGGGACGCTCGACCGTGCTGGTGCTGACCGGACAGAAGGGGCGCTCTTTTATGCGCGCCACGCGCCAAATCGCCAGCGTCTTGAGCGACCCGGCCATCACCCCGATGTCGTTTCTGCGCCGCCGAGGCAAGGAGTGGGACTCGCTGGACTTTTTCTCGGCTGGCGACTCGCCGTTTATGGAGGGCGCCAACCCGCGCCTCAAGCGGCTGAAGCAGGCGGGCTGGGAGTCGATGGTCGACCGCGCCGCCATGATCGACCCGGCCATCAAGGACGAGTACTTCCGCACCCTGCATCTGTCGAGAGAAGAGCTGATCTCTGCGGCCGAGCGCGGCTTTCGCAAGCAAGAGTTGGCCCCCCTGATCGGAGTGGCCGGCGAATGTCTGACCCAGGAGTCGCTCTACAGCCTGTTCGAGGAGCCGCTTTTACGCTCGCTCCTGCACGGGGCCGAAGGTCCTCCGCTTCCTGCCGCCGGCGAGTGGCTGCTGCTATCGCATCGAGCCGGTGGGTCGGAGGTTCTGTTTTGGGGGCACGGGACCGGAGGGATGGAGAAGGGCAAGATTTTGGTGGCGGCCGGGGCCCGCAGCGAGTGCGCGGTGGCCGAGGTCAAGCAGTCGCTGAAACTGGTCGAGGGGCAGCAGTACGCCTGGGTCAAAGTTGACTGGCGGTATCCTCCCGATCGCGAGATCCCGACGGCATGGCGGGAAAAATCCGCTTCGCCCAGCAGGCTCTGACCGGATCTGTGGAAAAGTGGCGCGAACTACCGATTGATTGAAGAGGGCGTCTATTGCGCGCTCTGCTGGACGGAGGAGGATAACTTGAAGAATAATAAGGTTTGGATGAGTTTATTTGGGGCGGCTCTGGCTACCTCAATCACCGTGATCGGCTGCGGTAGCAGCGGAGGCGGAACGTTCGCCGGAGGCGGCGGAACTGGAACAGGCGGCTCCGGATCGGGCGCCAGCGGCGGATCCGGTACGGGTACCGCGAGCGTGGGTCTCAACGGCGGCTCGGTCACCGGAAGCGGCGGTCAGAACACCGGCACCAGCGGAACCGGAACGTCCACCGGGGGCACCTCGGGGACCTCGGGCGGAACCGGGACGACCACCGCCGGCAACACGACCGGAGGCTTCCTGGGACCGGTCGAGGACGCTGGTCAGGTGGCTTCGCTGAATCAGCCGACCCAGATGGTCCGCGTCGGTTCCCGGATCTATTTCGTGGACGGTTTCGGTCTCGCAAACAACGGGCGTTTGATGTACACCACCGTGGACGCGAACAACAACTTCACCACCCCCGTACAGATTACGGGTGCGACCGGTTCGCCGGTCTCCTCGGTGCTGGTCAACCCCTGGGGGCTGGTGAGCGACGGCACCAACCTGTACATCAGTGTGGGCTTCAACTCGCCGCAAGAGGCGGGCATCCTGCGCGTGAGCAACATCAACGCCACCGCGAACACGGCCACGTTCACCGAACTGACCGGGGCAGCGACCTTCATGGACAACCCTGCCTTCATGTTGCTGGCTAACGTCGATGGCGGTCAGTATATCTACTGGAGTGAATACTCCAGCGTCAACTCCAGCGGTCGCGTTCGCCGCACCCTGGCCAGCGGGAACGGGCAAGGCGCCATTCAGGATGTGGTCAATAACCTGAACTTCCCTGCGGGTCTGGCTACTGATGGCAACAACCTGGTGATCTGTGACAACGCCGGCGGAGGAACCAGCCTCGGTCGTCTGGTCCGGGTTCCGCTGTCGTTCTCGAACACTAACACCACCAACGCCGATAACGCGACCCAGATCACCCCGATCGCTTCGCAGGTTTCTGACCCTATCGTTCGTCCGTTTGACGTGGCCTACGATGGGCTCAACGGGTTCTTCATCACCGAGGGGAACGCGATCAACTATCCTGGCAGCACCACGACGTTGCCGCAGCCTAACACGCAGGGCGGCGGACGAGTTCGCTATCTGCCCCGCACGGCTACGACCGCAACGGTGGTCGCTACCGGTTTGAGCAATACGGCCGGTATCGATGTCGCGCAGTTGACCAACGGTTCTGTTGGAGTGCTCTTTAGCGAGAGCATCGTGAGCACTGGACGTGTTCTGCGTATCGTCGTCGACCCTACGAATGTCGCTGTGCAGACCCCCAGTGTCGTCGACACCGGTTTGTTCAGCCCGATCGACGTCGCTATCGTGGATTCGGCTCGGCCGCTCTTCCTGGCGCTGGTCAATTACGACGGCGGTCAGTCCAACGGTCTGTTGAACGCCTACGCCCCGTAACCACGGCGCTGAGAGGATGAAAAGCGGCGAGGGCAACCTCGCCGCGTTTCATTTATTAGATACAGGTGTGTTGACAAGCTGTCAAA